>JBGQHJ010000063.1:0-26038 GCA_041497895.1 Methylomirabilia bacterium | reverse complement strand
GCTCTCGAGCAGGGTCTCGGGGATCGCGGCGCAGTTGACGGCGACGAAGGGCCCGGCGGAGCGCGGGGAGCGCTCGTGCAGGGTGCGCGCCACCAGCTCCTTGCCGGTGCCGGTCTCGCCGTGGATCAGGACCGGCGCGGGAGTGGCCGCGGCCTGCTCGATGAGCCGGTGGACCTCCTGCATGGGCGCGCTGCGGCCGATGAGCCGGCCCAGGCCCCACACGTCCTTGACCCGGCGCCGCAGGATCGTGATCTCGTCGAGGGTCCGGCCGCGCTCGAGCCCCTTCTCGATGAGCAGCCGCAGACGGTCGAGGTCCACCGGCTTGGTGAGGTAGTCGTAGGCGCCCTGGCGCATCGCGCCCACCGCGGTGTCCACGGTGGCCCGGCCGGTCAGGATGATGACGGGAAGCCGGGGCATCTCCTGCTGCAGCGCGGTCAGCAGGCTCAGCCCGTCCATGTCCGGCATCATGAGGTCGGTGACGACGAGCGACGGGCGCAGGGCCGCCGCTTTCTGCAGCGCCTCCCGTCCCTCGGTGGCGACGTCGGTGGCATACCCCCACGTGCCCAGGATCGTCTGGAGCGCGATCCTCGAATCCTCCTCGTCGTCGACGATCAAGATGTTCGGTTTGCCGGCCATTGCATCTAGCCGTAGAGCAATCACCATGCCCGAAGCGCGGCCGCGCTGGAAGATCGCGAGAACACGCGCGAACCGAGCGACCGGCTCACGTCGCTTGCGCCCAGCGGCCCCGGATGTCGCCATAGCGGCGCGGTAAGAACGACTGGCCGACCGAGCCCGGCGTCTCGGGGTGAGAATTTCCTACGCGGTAAGTTGCGCCCACTACGCTGTGCGTCGCGTCGTGTCGTCGCGCCAATCTGCGGCAAAGCGCGCGGATCGGCGTGGCAGCCCGCTTGCTTTACCCGAGTGGCTCACGCAGAGACTCGGACGGCAGAAAGGAGCGCACGATGACGGAGCGGCACGAGCTGGAAGCGTCGCTGCTGGCGGAGATCAGCCGACGCAGCAAGGAGATTTCGGAGACGCAGCACGACCTTGCCCGGCAGCAGCGCGTCCTCTCGAGGGCCGCGACACTCCTGCGACTCGGCAAGGGGGCCCCCACCGTGCTGGCCGAGATCCGGGAAGAATGCCCGGACCTGCTGCAGGAATACTGCGACCTTCACCTCACTCTGACGCCGCCCCCTCCGCTCCGTCCCGTGCGCCGCGCGGCGGCCTCGGCCTGATCGCCCTCGCGCCGTCGGTCCTTCAGGCCGACGGCGCGAGCGACCGAGCCCACTCCGGCCGGATCCGCATCCGGGTGAGGGCCTCCATCACCCGGTGCGGGCTGCCGAGATCCGACCACACGATGCGCGGGAGCCGGGAGACGGCCAGCGTCTCCGGGCACGCCTCGAGCACCCCGCGCGAGAAGTTCGCCTTCGGCATGAGCTCGTAGGCCTGGCGGACCGCGTCGGGCTCCTCGGGAGTGCCGGCGAAGGGCTCGATGCGAGCGAGGCGATCGCTCAGATCGGGCAGCGCCTGGCCGCCGGCCTGGACCAGCGTGGCCACCTTGCCGATCATCACCGAGGTGTTCCAGAGATGCCCGGCGGTCATGCAGGCCCGCGCCCGCGCAACCGCGGGCTTCTCCCAGAATTGCCGCACCGAGCGGATCGGGCCGGTGGACAGGTCGTCCAGACGCTCGTCGGGCTCGATCCAGCCGTACTCGACCTCCGGTGACGTCGGCTGGGCACCCAGCAGCACGAGCCGCTCCGGATTCTTCTCCACCCACGCCGCCACCTCGGCCACGTGGGCCATGAAGCTGGCCTCGCCCAGGAGGAAGTGATCGGACGGGAAGATCGAGACGATGGCCTCCGGGTTACGCCACGCGATCCAGTGGGCCGGGTAGAGCACGGCGGCCGCGGTGCCCCGGTCGAAGGGCTGCGCCAGGACGGTCGGCCGGGGCGATGCGGCCGAGAACTCCTCGGCGATGTAGCCCGCGTGCTGCCGGACCGTGACGACCAGGGTGCGCGTCTCGGGGATGGCCAGCCCGATGCGGTCCAGGGTCTGGCCGAGCAGGCTCCGGGTCCCCAGCAGCCGCGCGTACTGCTTCGGACGGTCGTCACCGAGGACCTGCCGCACGAGCGAGCGCAGGCGCATGCCCTCGCCCCCGGCGAGCACGATGGCCCAGCAATTCTGCCCGCCGGGCATGCGGATGGCGCCATCGCTCTCGATTCCCTCTCGACCGGCCAGAAGCGTCGTCGGCTGCGGCATGATGTCCTCCTGGCCTCGGCGGCCGCGGGTCGGTTATGGTGGCTGGGCACGGAAGTTCAAGGCGCGTGCCATCCGATCACGCACGCGGGGCTTCTCCGCCACCGCGATTTCCGCGGGCTCTCCGGATCGGGTGGACGGGTCGGGACGCGCGGATGGCGCGAACCCGGGAGGATCTACCCGGTCGTTTTTTCCTCTCGCGCGCGAACTGCGCGGTGGGCGGAACGAGCCGCGCGGCGCAGATCGTCGGCGAGACGATGCTCCTCCGCTTCGCGGTTCGCCGGGTCGGGGATCCGGAGGATCGCGAAAGGGTGAATGGTCACTGGCTCGGGCGCTCGCGGATGCGGCGCTTCCCACCCCTCCGGCCCTCCTCGTGTCCGGGCTGCTCGCCGACCAGCACGATGGCCGCGCGCGCGTCGCCCTCGCCGAAGACGGTCCGGGTGGCGTGGCGGTTAGAGGGAGCAGACGGTGGAGTCGGCGGCTTCCCGCCGGAGAGTCTCGTACTTGCGGATCATGACGGTCCTCCGTCGCACGACGCGTGCCAGATGACGCGATGAGCCTTCCTCCGCTATAATGCGCCCCGTGAAGCCACTGGTCGTGCTCGGAGGGCCCATCCACCCGGACGGGATGAAGCAGCTCGAGGCCGAGGCGCGCGTGGTCGTGACCGATGCCGTGACCGAGGGCGGCATGATCGCCGCCGCTCGGGAGGCGGAGGGCATCCTGTTTCGCTCCAAGCCCGACTGCACCCGCAGCCTGATGGCGGCCTGTCCTGCGCTCAAGGTGGTGGGACGGCACGGCGTGGGCCTCGACATCGTGGACCTGCCCGCGGCCACCGATCTGGGGGTCGCGGTCGTGCACGCGCCGGGCTCCAACTCGAACTCGGTGGCCGAGCACGCCATCATGCTGATGCTGGCCTGCGCCAAGCAGGCGGTGGTGGTGGACCAGCGCACCCGCAAGGCGGACTGGGGCAAGGGCCGCTGGCAGGGCCTGCTCGAGATGAACGGCAAGACGCTCGGCATCATCGGGGTCGGCAACATCGGCCGCCGGGTGGCCAAGACCGCGGGCGCGCTCGGCATGCGGGTGATCGGCTACGACAAGTACGTGCCCGCCGACGAGCTGCGCAACCGCGGGGTCGAGCCCATGCCCGACATGGCCTCGGTGCTTCGCCAGGCCGACGTGGTGACCTGCCACACCCCGCACACCACAGAGACGCACCACATGATCGACGCGGCCGCGGTCGCCCAGATGAAGGACGGGGTGATCTTCATCAACACGTCCCGGGGCAAGACCCAGGACGAGAACGCGCTCGTGGCCGGGCTCGAGAGCGGCAAGATCCGGGCCGCGGGCATCGACGTGTTCGAGGAGGAGCCCGCGTCCTCCGACAACCGCTTCTTCCAGCTCGAGAACGTGATCGTCTCGCCGCACATCGCGGGGGTGACCCGCGAGAGCACCCGGAACACCGCGCTGCAGGTGACCGCGGAGATGCTCCGCGTGCTGCGGGGCGAGAAGCCCCACGTGCTCGGCAACCCCGATCTCTGGCCGAGGCTCGGGCACCTCAAGTAGATCGACCGGGAGGCTCACCGATGCCCATCGACGCCCGCCATCCGAAGGAGATCCGCGCCGACATCCGAGCCGGTCGGCTGACCGGGGTGACCGCCGGGCTCGCGCCCGGCTATGTCCAGGCCAACCTCGCGGTGCTGCCGAGGGAGCAGGCCTACGACTTCCTGCTCTTCTGCCAGCGCAACCCGCGGCCGTGCCCGCTCATCGAGGTCACCGACGTGGGATCGCCCGAGCCGGTCGGGGTGGCCCCGGGGGCCGACCTCCGCACCGACGTGCCGCGTTACCGCATCTACAAGGACGGCGTGCTCGCCGACGAGGTGACCGACGTCCGGCCGTTCTGGCGCGACGACCTGGTGGCGTTCCTGCTCGGCTGCTCGTTCACGTTCGAGTGGGCGCTGCTCGACGCGGGCATTCCGATGCGCCACATCGAGATGGGCAAGAACGTCGCGATGTGGAAGACCTCCGTGCAGTGCCGGCCCGCCGGGCAGTTCCACGGCCCGATGGTGGTCTCGATGCGCCCGATCCCGACCGGGCTCATCTCCAAGGCGGTCACCGCCTCCGCGCGTTTCCCCGGCGCGCACGGCGCGCCGGTGCACGTGGGCGACCCGGCCGCGCTCGGCATCGCGGACGTGAACAAGCCGGACTGGGGCGACTCGGTGGGCGTGCGCGCGGGCGAGACGCCGGTCTTCTGGGCGTGCGGGGTCACCCCGCAGGCGGTGGCGCTCGCGTCGAAACCCGCCTTCATGATCACCCACAGCCCGGGGCACATGTTCATCACCGACCTGCCGAACCACGCGCTGGCCGCGATTTGACGCTTCTCGCCCGGTGACGATCTGGCCCGAGCCGCGTCTCCTGCCGTGCGGGGACGGCGCGGTCTCCGTCGAGCTGGGCGACGAGGTCAACCGGGAGCTCAACGCCCGCGTCCTCGCCCTCGAGTACCTGCTCCGGCAGCGCGCCCTGCCCGGGGTCGGTGAGACCGTTCCCAGCTACCGCGCCCTCCTCGTCTACTACGACCCGCTGGTGATCGGCTACGAGGCGCTCGGCACCACGCTGCGCGAGCTCTGCGCGAAGGCCCGGCCGGAGGTGCTGCCCCCGGCCCGCACCGTCGAGCTGCCGTGCTGCTACGAGGGCGAGCTCGGCCTCGAGCTCGACGCCGCCGCCGAGAAGCTCGGCCTCGCCCCCGCGGAGCTGGTCCGCCTGCACGCGGGGGCCGACTACTACACGTACTTCGTGGGCTTCACCCCGGGTCTGCCCTACATGACCGGGATGCCCGATCGGCTGACCATCCCGCGCCTGCAGAACCCGCGGACCAAGACCCCGCCGGGCAGCGTCAGCATCGGCGGCATCCAGTGCTGCATCTACCCGATCGAGAGCCCGGGGGGCTTCTGGGTGCTGGGCCGCACCCCGGTGCGCCTGTACGATCCGGACGCGGCCGACCCGATCCTGCTGCGCGCCGGCGACCACGTGCGCTTCCGTGTGATCGACCGCGCGGAGTACGACGCCATCGCGGCCCAGGTCGAGGCGGGCCAGTACGCGCCCCGGATCACCGGCGCCGCCGCATGAGCGACCTGGTCATCCAGGATTCCGGGCCGCTCACCACCATCCAGGATTCCGGCCGGTTCGGGCACCTCCGGGTCGGCATCCCCACCTCGGGCCCGATGGATCGCGAGGCGTTCCTGCTCGCCAATCGCCTGGTCGGCAACCCGGACGGCGCGGCCGTCCTCGAGTGCACGCTGGTCGGCCCCCGCGTCGAGTTCGCCGACGATCGGCTGGTCGCGGTGACCGGGGCCGAGATGGCGCCGGCCCTGAACGGCGCGCCGGTGCCGGCCTGGGAGACGGTGCCGGTGAAGGCGGGCGACGTGCTGCGGCTCGGGCCGGCCCGGACCGGGGTGCGCGCGTACCTGGCGGTCGCGGGCGGTCTCGAGACGCCGGTCGTGCTCGGCTCGCGCTCGACCTACGTGCGCGGCCGGCTCGGCGGGCTGGGCGGCCGCGCGCTGCGCCGGGGTGATCGGCTGCCGCTGGGCGCTGCCGGCGCCCCGGCCCGCCCGCGACGGGTGCGCCCCGGACAGGCCCCGGTGTATGGCGGCGAGGCCACCGTCGCGGTGGTGCTCGGGCCGCAGGACGACCGGTTCACCGCCGCGGGCATCGCCGCCTTCCTCGCGGGGCCGTACGAGCTGCTGCCGCAGAGCGACCGCATGGGGGCGCGCCTCAAGGGGCCGTTCATCGAGCACACGCGCGGCCACGACATCGTCTCCGACGGCGTGCCGATGGGCGGGATCCAGGTCATCGGCGAGGGTCAGCCCATCGTGCTGCTCGCCGACCGGCAGTCGGCGGGCGGCTACACCAAGATCGCGACCGTCTGCTCGTTCGACCTTCGCCGCATCGCCCAGCTCAAGCCGGGCGGGAGACTCTCCTTCCGCCGCGTGACAGTGGCCGAGGCCCATGCGATGCTTCGGGACAGCCGCCGGGCGCTGGACGCGGCCATCGAATAGACCGGAGGAGGAGCCCATGAGTCTCGAGCGCGCCGTCACCGACTACAAGGCCAAGACCCCCCGCTCGCGCCAGCTCTTCGAGGAGGCGCTGCGCGTCATGCCGGGCGGCAACAGCCGCACCACCACCTTCTTCGATCCGTACCCGTTCTACATCACCCGCGGCGAGGGCGCGCGCGTCTGGGACGCCGACGGCATCGAGCGCCTCGACTTCAACGGCAACTACACGAGCCTGATCCTGGGCCACGCCAACCCGGCGGTGGTCAAGGCCATCCAGGACGCCGCGGTGCACGGCATGTCGTTCCCCGGCCCGAGCGAGCACGAGATCCGCCTCGCCGAGATCCTGACCACCCGGATCCCCGGCATGGACGTGGTGCGCTTCGCCAACTCGGGCACCGAGGCCACCATGCACGCGGTGCGGGTCGCCCGCGCCTTCACCGGCCGCGCCAAGATCGCCAAGTTCGAGGGCGCCTACCACGGCACCCACGACTGGGTGCTGGTGAGCGTGGCCCCCGACCCGGCCTCCGCGGGCTCGCGCAAGCGGCCGAAGTCGGTGGCGTGGTCGGCGGGCGTGCCCCCGATGGTGCTCAAGCACGTGGTCGCGCTGCCGTGGAACGACACCGACGCGTGCGTGAAGATCCTCGAGAAGCAGGGGAGCGACATCGCCGCGCTGCTGATCGACCCGCTGCTCGCGAACGCGGGGATGATCCCGGTGCGCGAGGGCTTCCTCGAGAAGCTCCGCGAGGTGACCGCGCGGCTCGGCATCCTCCTCATCTTCGACGAGGTGATCTCGTTCCGGGTCGGTCGCGGCGGCGCCCAGGAGCGCTTCGGCATCCGGCCCGACCTCACCACCCTCGGCAAGATCATCGGCGGCGGCCTCGCGGTCGGCGCCTTCGGCGGGCGCGCCGAGGTGATGAACTACTACGACCCGCGCGACGGCAAGGGTCGCATCAACCACGGCGGCACCTTCAACGCCAACCCGCTCACCATGGCGGGCGGCATCGCCACCATGGAGCAGCTCACCCCCGAGGCGTACGCGCGGCTCGAGGCGCTCGGCGACCGGCTGCGCGACGGGGTGCGGCGGCTCCTGCGCAAGAAGGGCTACGCGGGCCAGGTCACCGGCGTGGGCTCGCTCTTCTGGCTGCACCACACCAAGAAGAGGCTGAGCGACTATCGCTCCGCCCGCCCCGCGGACCCACAGGCGCCCGCGCGCACGTTCCTGGGCCTGGTCAACGAGGGCGTGCTCCTCTCGCAGCGCGGCCTCGGCGCCTGCTCGCTGGCCATGACCGACGCCGACGTCGACCGCTTCGTCGAGACCCTCGGCCGCGTGCTCGAGTAGGGCGACCATGACCACCCTTGCCCCCCTTTCAAATGCGCTCGCCTCGCCTTCGGCTGCGGCTCGCAAGACCATCGACCTCAACTGCGACATGGGCGAGTCGTACGGGCGCTGGACGCTCGGGGCCGACGAGGCCATCATGCCGCTCATCAGCTCGGCCAACGTGGCGTGCGGCTTCCACGGTGGCGACCCGCACGTGATGCGCAAGACGGTGGAGCTGGCGCTCACCCATGGAGTCGCTCTCGGGGCGCACCCCTCGCTGCCCGACCTGATGGGCTTCGGCCGGCGCAAGATGGACGTGAGCCCGCACGAGCTGCAGGACTACCTCGCGTACCAGACCGGCGCGCTGCGCGAGATCGCGCGGGCGGCGGGCGCGGAGTTGCAGCACCTGAAGCCCCACGGCATCCTCTACGGCATGATGGAGGCCGATGAGGCGCTCGCTTCCGTGGCCGGCCAGTCCGCGATGGACTCGGGCCTCATCCTGATGACGCTCGCCTCCGGCCGCTACGACGCGACCTGCCGGAAGATGGGCGCGCGGGTGGCCTCGGAGGGCTTCGCGGACCGCGCCTACAACGTGGACGGTACCCTCGTCTCCCGCAAGATCGCGGGCTCGCTCATCACCGACCCGGCCCGCGCCGCGGCCCAGGCGGTCCAGATGGCGGTGCAGGGCAAGGTCCGCACCATGGACGGCGTGGACATCGACATCTCGGTCCAGACCATCTGCTGCCACGGCGACACCCCGGGCGCGGAGCGCATCGTGCGCGCGGTGCGGGAGGCGCTGGAGAAGGCGGGCTGCCAGGTCAAGCCGCTGCGCGACTGGCTGCCCGCCCGGTGATGCCCGGTCGCGCGGCCGGACTGGTGCTGGCCGCCGCGCTGACCGCCTCGGGCTGCGGGGCGACCAAGCTGCCGGCGACCACCGCCCTGCGGGAGCAGACCGCCACCCAGCAACGGCTCGACGTCGTCGACTGCCGGGCGGAGGTGGGCTATCGCCTGGGCTACAACGGCGACGACTCCGAGGCGCTCAACGTGCTCCGCCACGTCTTCGTGCTCGGCACCGCGGGGGCGGCGCTCGGCGGGGTCGCGACCGGGTTGTCGCCGGCCACCGCGACCGGCTCGGCCAGCGAGGGGCTGATCGCGGGCTCCGGCGCGGGGGTCATCGCCGGCACCGTGCTCGGCATCGGCGTCCGGTCGCGCTTCGAGCGCGAGTGGATCGCGTGCATGGAGAGTCGCGGGTACGGGATCGTTGCCCCGTCCGGCGCCATCCAGTAAGATGACGGCGCCGATCTGATGACTGACGCGACCGCCTCGACCCCGCTCAAGCGCACCCCGCTCCGCGACGTGCACGTCAAGGCGGGCGCCAAGATGGTTCCCTTCGGCGGCTGGGACATGCCGGTGCAGTACACCGGCATCATCGACGAGCACCGGACGGTGCGCGGCGCGGTCGGGCTCTTCGACATCAGCCACATGGGCGAGTTCGAGGTGCGCGGCTCCGACGCCTTGGCATCGGTCCAGCGGCTCTGCACCAACGACGCCTCCACGCTCGCGATCGGCCAGGTCCAGTACGCGGCCCTCTGCTACCCGGAGGGCGGCATCGTGGACGACCTGACCGTCTACCGGCTGGCCGCCGATCACTTCATGCTGGTGGTCAACGCCTCCAACATCGAGAAGGACTGGGGGTGGGTGACCTCGCATAGCGAGGGGCGCGCCGATTGGACGAACGTCAGCGACGAGACCGCGCTGCTCGCGGTGCAGGGGCCGAGGGCGGAAGCGCTGGTGGCCCGGCTCGCCGACCGCGACGTGACCGGCCTCGGCTACTACCACTTCGCCCGCGGGGCGGTGGCCGGCGTGGCCGGGCTCATCTCCCGCACCGGCTACACCGGCGAGGACGGCTTCGAGCTGTACGTGCCGGCCGGGCAGGCCGAGCGGCTCTGGTCGGCACTGCTCGAGGCGGGACGGGGCGACGGCATCAAGCCGATCGGGCTCGGGGCCCGCGACACGCTCCGGCTCGAGATGAAGTACGCGCTCTACGGCAACGACATCGACCAGACCACCAATCCGCTCGAGGCCGGGCTCGGCTGGGTGGTGAAGCCGGCCAAGGGCGACTTCATCGGGCGCGCGGCCATCGAGGCGCTGCGCGCGCGGGGCATCGGCCGCAAGCTGGTGGGGTTCGAGATGGCCGAGCGCGCGGTGCCCCGGCACGGCTACCGCCTGATGGCGGCTGGCGCGCCGGTCGGCGTGGTCACCTCCGGCTCGTTCGGCCCGTCGGTCGAGCGCTCGATCGGAATGGGCTACGTGGCGTCGGCCCAGGCCACGGTGGGCAGCGAGCTGTCGGTGGAGATCCGGGGCGCGCTGCACGCGGCCCGGGTGGTGAAGACCCCGTTCCATCCCTCGCATACCAAGAAGGCCTAGGAGAGGAGTCGATGGCGAACGTTCCGCCCGATCTCAGGTACACGCGCGAGCACGAGTGGGCCAAGGTGGAAGGCGACCGGGCCCGCATCGGTATCACCGCGTTCGCCCAGGAGCAGCTCGGCGACGTGGTCTTCGTGGAGCTGCCGAAGGTGGGCGCGAAGGTCACCGCGATGAAGACGTTCGGGGTGGTGGAGTCGGTGAAGGCGGTCTCGGACCTGTTCGCGCCGATCACCGGCGAGGTCGTCGAGGTCAACGCCCTACTACCCAAGAAGCCGGAGCTCGTGAACAGCGATCCCTACGGGCAGGGCTGGATGCTGGTGATCCGGATGAGCAACCCGAAGGAGGTCGACGGGCTCATGAGCGCGGGCGACTACGAGAAGCTCACCGCCGGGGCGGGCCACTAGCGGAGAAGGGGACGGCATGCGCTACATCTCGAACACGCCCGCCCAGCAGAAGGAGATGCTCGCGGTCATCGGAGCCTCCTCGATCGAGGATCTGCTGGTCCGCATCCCGGTCAAGGCGCGCCTCTCGCGCCCGCTCGCCCTGCCGGGCGCGATGGCCGAGACCGACCTGGTGCGGCACCTGCAGCGGCTGGCCGGGCTGAACGCGGGCGCCGACGACTACGCCTGCTTCCTCGGCGCCGGCTCCTACGACCACGCGGTCCCGAGCCCGATCAACCACCTGATCTCGCGCGGCGAGTTCTTCACCGCTTACACCCCGTACCAGCCGGAAGCCAGCCAGGGCACGCTCCGCTCCATCTTCGAGTACCAGACGATGATGGCCGAGCTGACCGGCATGGACGTGGCCAACGCCTCCATCTACGACGGCGCCTCCTCGCTGGCCGAGGCGGCGCTGATGGCCCACTCGGTGACCGGTCGCGACACCCTCGTGATCTCGCGTGGGGTCAACCCGCTCTACCGGCAGGTGGTCGAGACCTACGTGGAGGGGCCGGGGCTCAAGATCAAGTCGGCGCCGCTCGGCGACGGGGTCACCGACCTGGACGCGCTGCGGAAGGCGGTGTCGAAGTACACCGCCGCGGTGGTGATCCAGTACCCGAACTTCTTCGGCTGCCTCGAGGACGTGCGCGCGGCGGCCGACTGCGCCCACGAGGCCGGCGCGCTGCTGGTCGTGGTCGCCGACCCGATCAACCTGGGATTGCTCACACCCCCGGGCGCCTCCGGCGCCGATATCGTGGTGGGCGAGGGGCAGGGGCTCGGGGTGCCGATGAGCTTCGGCGGTCCCAACCTGGGGGTGTTCGCGGCCAAGCGGGAGCTGGTCCGCCGGATGCCCGGCCGCCTGGTGGGCGCCACCGTGGACGTGGACGGTCAGCGCGGCTTCGTGCTCACCCTGCAGACGCGCGAGCAGCACATCCGCCGCGAGAAGGCCACCTCCAACATCTGCACCAACGTGGCGCTCTGCGCGCTGATGGCCACCATCTACGTGGCGATCCTCGGCAAGCGTGGCCTGCGGAAGGTCGGGGAGCTCTCGACCGCGAAGGCGCACTACGCGGCCCGCGAGCTCGCGAAGCTCCCGGGGGTGCGCCTGCGCTTCGGCGCGCCGTTCTTCAAGGAGTTCGCGCTCCAGCTGCCGAAGTCGCCCGAGCGGGTGATCAAGCGGCTCATGAAGGACCGCCTCCTCGCCGGCGTGCCGCTCAAGGGCTTCGACCGCGCCTACAAGGACTGCCTGCTGGTGGCGGTGACCGAGAAGCGCACCAAGGACGAGATCGACGCCTACGCGGCCGCGCTCCGCGCCGCGCTGGCCTGAGGCCGCCATGCACGCCGCCAAGCCCGCCTACGACAAGCTGATCTTCGAGCTCTCCTCGCCCGGCCGCTTCGCCTACTCGCTGCCCGAGAGCGACGTGCCGGATAGCGATCCGGCCGCGCTGCTGCCGAAGGAGCATCTGCGCGCGAGCGTGGCCGAGCTGCCCGAGGTCTCGGAAGTGGACGTGATCCGCCACTACTCGCGCCTCTCCCAGATGAACTACGGCGTCGACACCCACTTCTACCCGCTCGGCTCGTGCACGATGAAGTACAACCCCAAGATCAACGAGGACATGGCGCGGCTCCAGGGCTTCGCGCGGCTGCATCCGCTGGCCCCGGAGGCGGCGAGCCAGGGTGCGCTCCGGCTGATGCACGAGCTCGCGCGCGACCTGGCCGAGATCTCGGGGATGGACGAGGTGTCGCTCCAGCCCGCCGCGGGCGCGCAGGGCGAGCTGGCCGGGGTGCTGATGATCCGCGCCTACCACCTGGCCCGCGGCGAGCGCCGCCACAAGGTGCTGATCCCGGACTCCGCCCACGGGACGAACCCGGCCTCCACCGCGCTGGCCGGCTTCTCGATCGTGGAGCTCAAGTCCGAGGCCAGCGGTGAGGTGGACCTGGCCGACCTCGAGCGGAACCTCGACGAGGACGTGGCCGCGTTCATGATCACCCAGCCCAACACGCTGGGGCTCTTCGAGTCGAAGATCCACCAGATCACCGAGATGTGCCACGCCAAGGGCGTGCAGGTCTACATGGACGGCGCCAACTTCAACGCCATCCTCGGCATCACCCGGCCCGGCGACCTGGGATTCGACGTGTGTCATTTCAACCTGCACAAGACCTTCACCACGCCGCACGGCGGCGGCGGGCCCGGCTCGGGTCCGGTGGGCATCAAGGCGCACCTGGCCCCGTTCCTGCCCACCCCGGTGGTGGTGAAGCGCGACGACCCGAGCGCGGGGGCCTACGCGCTCGACTGGAGCCGGCCACAGTCTATCGGCAAGCTGCAAGCCTTCTGGGGCAACTTCGGCATGCTGGTGCGGGCCTATACCTACATCCGCACCATGGGCCCGGACGGGCTGCGCTCGGTCTCCGAGAACGCGGTGCTCAACGCCAACTACATCATGAAGCGCCTCGAGGGCGACTACGATCGCTCGACGCCGGGCCCCTGCATGCACGAGTGCGTGATGTCGGCGCGGCGCCAGAAGAAGCTCGGGGTGACCGCGATGGACATCGCCAAGCGGCTGCTCGACCTGGGCTTCTACGCGCCGACGACGTACTTCCCGCTGATCGTCGAAGAAGCGCTCATGATCGAGCCGACCGAGACCGAGTCCAAGGAGACGCTCGACCAGTTCTGCGATGCCATGATCCAGATCGCCCGGGAGGCGGAGACCGACCACGAGGTCATCCACCAGGCGCCGCTGACGACGTCGGTGCGCCGGCTCGACCAGACGCTGGCCGCCCGCCAGCCCGTCCTGAGGTGGCGCCGGTCCCCATAACCCTCTCCCCTCCGGGGAGAGGGCAGGGTGAGGGGCTCGAAGGTGAGGGGGCGCGCGGATGACCCCCTTTCGCCTGCTGGTCACCGAGCCGCTCGACGGCGCGCTCAACATGGCGCTCGACGAGGCGCTGCTCCTGGGCCGCCTCGCCGGCAGCGCGCCGCCGACCCTCCGCTTCTTCGCGTGGGAGCCGGCCACCGTCTCGCTCGGCTACGGCCAGGCTCTCGACCACCGCATCGACGTGGCCGCGGCCGCCGCGCTCGGCATCGGGCTCGTGCGCCGACCGACCGGGGGCAGCGCGATTCTCCACGAGGGCTCCGCCCTCGAGCTGACCTACAGCGTGGTCGCGCGCGCGGGCGACTTCGAGGGCGCCGACGATCTGCTCGAGACCTACCGCTGGATCGGCGTCGCGCTGACCGCGGGGCTACGGCGGCTCTCGGCGCCGGTCGAGATGGTGCCGGTGCAGCCCTCCGATCCCACGTCGATGCCGGCCTTCTGCTTCGCCCGCACCGGCTCCTACGAGCTCGAGGCGGGTGGGCTCAAGGTGGTGGGCAGCGCGCAGCGTCGGCAGGGGACGGCCTTCCTCCAGCACGGCGCGGTCATGCTGGGCGCGGCCCCCGAGCGGCTTCGCCGCGTCTTCCCGACCGAGCGCGATCCGCTGGCCGGGATGACCACGCTCGAGGCGGTGCTCGGTCGCCGGCCCGGCTTCGACGAGACCATGACCGCGCTCACCGAGGGCTTCCGCGAGGCGCACCGGCTCGATCTCGCGCCCGGCGGCCTGGCCGCCGAGGAGATGGCGCGGGCCGAGGCGCTCGTGCGCGACAAGTACGCCACCGAGCGCTGGACCCGCTGCGGCCGCTCGATCGCGGCCCACCCCATCACGACGGGCGGAGATGGCAACCGGGGGCGCGCCCGGTGACGTTCGCCCGTGAGTACCCCGACGCCCCGCGTGTCGGCGTGGGGGCGGTGATCCTCGACGGCGACCGGGTGCTGCTGGTCAAGCGCGGCCAGCCCCCGTCGCAGGGCAAGTGGAGCATCCCGGGCGGCCTGGTCCACCTGGGCGAGCGCATCGAGGACGCGGTGCGCCGCGAGGTGCAGGAGGAGTGTGGGGTGCAGGTTCGCGTCCTCGATCTCTGCGGCGTCATCGACCGCGTGCGCCTCGCGCCCGCCGACGGCGGGGCGGCGCCGCGCGTGCACTACCACTACGTGATCATCGACTACGTGGCGTCCATCGAGTCGGGGGCGCCGCGGGCCGGCAGCGACGCGGCCGAGGTGCGCTGGGTGCCGATTCGCGAGGTCGAGGCGTACGATACCACCGACGGGCTCGCGGACATGGTGCACCGGGCGGTTCGCCTCGGTCGGCCCCGGACGCTCGCCCAGGGAGGATGAGAGAGGAATGGATCTGGCGCTCGAGACCCGGAAGCCGATCGAGGCGCGGGCGGACGTGCTGGTGCTGGGGCGGCACGCCGGCGATGGCCGGCCGCCCGCCGAGATCGCGGCGGTGGACCGCGCGCTGGACGGCCTGCTCTCGAAGGTCTCCGCGAGCGAGAAGTTCGAGGGCAAGCCCGGCCAGCTCTCCTACGTCCACACCGGCGGCAAGATCCCGGCCGATCGCGTGCTGGTGGTGGGCCTGGGCCCGCGGAAGCGGGAGCGGGCGCGCGGGGACGCGGAGGCGGTGCGGCGCGCGGCCTCCGCGGCGGTGCGACGGGCGCGCGACCTGGGCGCGGCCACCGTCGCGGTGTTCGTGCCCGCCGACGGGCTCTCGCCGCGCGAGCGGGCGCAGGCCGTCGTGGAAGGCGGGCTGCTCGGCACCTATCGCTTCGAGAAGTACCTGAAGGAGAAGAACGGCAAGGCGGTGCGGACCCTCACCGTGCTCGAGCCCGATCGGCGCGGTGCGGCGGGCGCGCGCGAGGGGGTGCGGCTCGGGCGGATCTGGGCCGAGGCCACCTGCGTGACCCGCGACCTCGTGAACGAGCCGGCCAACGTGGTGACCCCCGCGTTCCTCGCCCGGCGCGCCGGCGAGATCGCCCGCGCGGGCGATCTCAAGCTGCGCGTCATGGAGCGCGCCGAGTGCGCCAAGATGGGCATGGGCGCCTACGTGGGCGTGGCCCAGGGCAGCGAGGAGCCGCCCAAGTTCATCCACCTCACGTACACTCCGTCGGGGCGCCCCCGGCGGCGGGTCGCCATCGTCGGCAAGGGCATCACCTTCGACTCGGGCGGGCTCGACCTCAAGACCGCGGACGGGATGCTGCGCATGAAGGACGACATGGCGGGAGCCGCCGCGGTGCTCGGCCTCTTCGACGCGCTGCCCCGGCTCAAGCCGCCGGTCGAGGTGCACGGGCTGATCGCGGCCACCGAGAACATGCCCTCGGGCACCGCCCAGCGGCCGGGCGACATCGTGCGGGCCATGAACGGGCTCACGGTGGAGATCGGCAACACCGACGCGGAGGGCCGGCTGACCCTGGCCGACGCGCTCGCCTACGCGGCGAAGCACGTCAAGCCGGACGAGATGATCGACATGGCCACGCTGACCGGGGCGGTGGTCATCGCGCTCGGCCAGGGTATCTCCGGCGTCATGGCGAGCGACGACGGGCTCTGCGCCCGCGTGCTCGCCGCGGCCGACGCGGCGGGGGAGCGGATGTGGCGCCTGCCGCTGCACGACGAGTACAAGGAAGGGCTCAAGAGCGACATCGCCGATCTCAACAACATCTCGAGCCAGCGCGGCGCCGGCTCGATCGTGGCCGGCCTGTTCATGCGCGAGTTCACGTCCGGCGTGCCGTGGGCGCATCTCGACATCGCGGGCACCGCCTTCACCGAGCGCGAGCTGCCGCTGGGCCCCAAGGGCGCCACCGGGGTCACGGTCCGCACGCTGCTCGGCTACATCGCGGCGATCGAGGGGCGCCGGTAGAGGGGCCACGCGAGCGATGGCCGGCGGCGTCGACCTCCACACCCATACCACCAGCTCCGACGGCACCCTGCGGCCGCGCGAGCTGGTCGCGGAGGCGGTGAAGCGCGGGGTGCGGGTGCTCGCGGTCACCGACCACGACTCCACCGACGGCCTCGCCGAGGCCATGGAGGCCGCGCGCGAGCACCCGCCGCTCACCATCGTGCCGGGCATCGAGATCAACTGCGACGTGGAGGGCGCCGAGATCCACGTGCTCGGCTACTACATGGACTACGAGGCGTCCTGGTTCCAGGACTTCTGCCGCGCCCAGCGCGAGGAGCGCCGCGCCCGCGTGGTCCGGACCGCGGAGCGCCTCGCCGCGCTGGGCCTCCCGATCGACGTGGAGCGCGTGTTCGCCCTGGTGCAGGAAGGCTCGGCGGGCCGCCCCCATATCGCCCGGGTGATGCTCGAGCGCGGCTACGTGAAGACGGTGCGGGAGGCCTTCGACAAGTACCTGGCCGCGGGCAAGCCCGCCCACGTGCCACGCAAGCGGCTCACGCCCGAGGACGCGGTGCGGCTGCTCCGGCGGGCCGGCGGCGTGCCGGTCTTCGCGCATCCCGGCCTCGCGGACCGGGACGCGCTCATCCCCTCGCTGGTGGAGGCGGGCCTGATGGGCATCGAGTGCTACTACTCCGAGCACTCGCCGGCCCAGCGGGGCGCCTACGTGGACCTGTGCCGGCGCTACGGCCTGGTCGCGACCGGCGGCTCCGACTTCCACGGCCCGTCGGTCCGCGCCGGCTCGCTGGGCACCCCCACCGTGCCGATGGCGGTGTGGGAGGCGCTCCAGGCCAAGGCCGCCGAGGCGCGCGCCTCGCGTCCGGCCTGAGTCCCTTTCCCGGGCCCGGCCCGGGGCACTGTCGATTCCAAGGGGTGGTCGGCGTCGTATAGGTAGTGGCCGAGCCGCTGGCGGCCACCACAACCCACTACGAGGAGGCTTCCATGCGTTACCTGTTACTGATCTGCTCCGACGACAAGGGCCAGGCCCCGCCTTCCAAGGCAGAGATGGAGGCCATGGTGCAGGGGCACGGCCGCTTCGCCACCGAGCTGAGCGCGGCGGGCAAGATGGTCCACGGGGAGCGGCTGCGACCCGACGCCGACGGCAGCCGGGTGCGGTTCAAGGCCGGGCAGCGCCAGGTCATGGATGGGCCCTTCGCCGAGACGAAGGAGGCCCTGGGCGGCTTCTACCTGATCGACTGCAACGGCAAGGAGGAGGCCCTCGAGTGGGCGAAGAAGATCCCGCTCCGCGAGGGCGGCTTCGTCGACGTGCGTCCGGTCTGGCCCATGTGAGCGTCGGGTCCGCCGCGTGGGCCGCCGGCCCGGCCCGCGAAGCGGACCCGTGGACCTCCTGGCCCGCGGGCGAGGATCGAGCATGGCCGCCGGATGGCGTAACATCGCGGCCCATGGGATCGATCGACCACGGGCCGCCCTCATCCGACCCGGTGCGGGCGCAGGTGGCGGAGACCTTCCGCGCCGAGTCCGCGCGCGTGATCGCTTCCGTGCTCCGGATCGTGCGCGACATCGACCTGGCCCAGGAGGTCGTCCAGGGAGCGTTCGAGCAGGCGCTCGATCACTGGCCGGTGAGCGGGGTGCCGGACCGCCCGGGCGCGTGGCTGCTCACCACCGCTCGACGCCGCGCGCTGGATCATCTGCGCCGGGTCCGCCGGGCCGGAGCCAGGGCGGAGGCCCTCGCCCACCACGCGCTCGGGATGATGGAGCCGCCGCCTGACGTGGCCGATCCCGAGGAGATCCCCGACGATCGGCTCCGGCTCATCTTCACGTGCTGCCACCCGGCCTTGCCCGCCGACAGTCGCGTGGCCCTCACCCTGAGGCTGGTGGGAGGGCTCTCGACGGCCGAGATCGCGCGAGGATTCCTCGTACCGGAGCCGACCATCGCGCAGCGGCTCGTGCGCGCCAAGCGGACGATCCGCGACGGGCGGTTTCCCTACGAGGTGCCGGAGGGAGCCGAGCTGTCGGCGCGGCTGTCGGCGGTCCTCGCGGTGACGTACCTGATCTTCAACGAGGGCTACGCGGCGTCCTCCGGGAGCGATCTCGTGCGCCAGGATCTCTGCGAGGAGGCCATCCGGCTCGGCCGCGTGCTCGCCGAGCTGATGCCGGACGAGCCGGAGGTCCGCGGGCTGCTCGCCCTGATGGAGCTGCAGGCCGCCCGGTCCGCGGCGCGCACCGACGCCGAGGGGAATCTCGTGTTGCTCGAGGACCAGGATCGGCTCCGCTGGGACCGGCCCCGGATCGCCCGCGGGCTCGCCGAGCTCGAGCGCGCCGGCCCGGTCGCGCGGGCCGGGGCGTATCAGCTCCAGGCCGCCATCGCCGCCTGTCACGCCCGGGCCGCGTCGTGGGAAGCCACCGACTGGATTGGGATCGTCGAGCACTACCACGCGCTCGCGGCGGTCGCCCCGTCGCCGGTGGTCGAGCTGAACCGGGCGGTCGCGATCGGGCTCGCGCGCGGGCCGGCGGACGGGCTCGCGGCCCTCGACCGGATCGACGCGTCCGCGCTGCGGGGCTACCACCTCCTGCCGGCCGCGCGGGCCGAGTTCCTTCGCCGGCTCGGTCGCTTCGGTGAGGCCGCCGCCGCGTATCGTGAGGCGCTCCGGCTCGTGCACAACCCGCGCGAGCAGACGTTCCTCGCCACGCGGCTCTACGCCTGCGAGACCGCGGAGGGCGGCTAGCCCGCGTAGGCGGGGAACATCCGGGCGAAGATCTCCGGATCGGTCCGCGAGCGGAAGTAGCTCATCTGGCGCTCGGAGTACTCGACACCGGGTCGGAACACGATGGTGGCGCTGGCGAGCAGGGTGCCGTCGGCGGCGAGCAGCCCGGAGCGGGTGCGCCAGAACACGCGCCGTCGGTCGACCGGGGTCACGTCGGCGAACCGGCCGATCGCGGTGATCGGCCCGGGCGCGACCGCGTCGGGGCGCAGCAGGGTCACGCTGATCCGGTTGGTGAGGCCGCCCTCCTTCGTCACGAGCGCGCCGAGCCACCACGCGACCTCGTCGAGCAGCACCGGGGCCAGGGCGGGATCGAGGCGGTCGCCCGGCCGGCGCCACGGCTCGCGCGGCAGGAAGCGCGCCCACACGCCCTCGTCGTCGAAGCGCAGGCCGAGCTGGAGACCGAGCGGGTTGCGGGCTCCGCAGGCCAGGCACTGATCGGAGAGCGGCATCGGCCAGCCCTCGCGCCCGGCCGCGTGCCATCCCGCCTCGGGCGCGGCGGCCTCCCCCGGGCCGGTCTCGACCGCGGCGGAGGTCAGGGGCTGGGCGCGCTGCAGGATGGTGACGGTGGCCGAGCGGCCCTCCGCGTGTCCCTCGAGGTCGAGCGAGGTCTCGATCGGCACCGACGAGGTGAGGCGCCCGTCGAGGCGGCGCGGCCCGTCGTAGGGCCCGAGGGTGCGCGCGGCCGCGTCGAGCAGGGCCACCAGGCCGCCGCCGTGGACGATGCCGGGCCAGCTCTGCAGCCGCGCGGGCGCGAGGAAGCGGCCGCGCCCGTCCGGTCCGAGGCGCGCGGCGGCCGCCATCACGGCCGCGATCGTCTCGCCGCGCCGGCGCGCGCGCGGCCGCATGCTATACTCGCGGGCGTTCATGTCGCCGGTCATTCTACTGTCGCCGTGGATGCCGCCGCAACGCGGTTGACCGGCCCCGCCGAGCTCCTCCGACATGGTCCGTTCGCGCGGATCATGCTCACCAACTTCTTCTTCTTCGGCGCCCTGAACGGATTCCTGCTGCTGCCGCTCTACATCCAGCAGCTGGGCGGCGACGAGGCGGACATCGGGCTGGTGCAAGGCTTCTACAGCGCGGCCGGCATCGTGTGCCAGCCGGTGGTGGGCGCCCTCATCGACTACCTCGGGCGCCGCTTCTTCATGCGCCTCGGGGTCGGGCTGCTCGTGGTCTCCTGCGCGCTCTTCGTGGTCTCGAGCCCGCTGCCGCTCCTGGGCGCGCTCCGCGTGCTCCAGGGCGTGGCCTTCTCCGCGTTCTTCGTGGCCAACTACATCCACGTGGTGGAGATGGTCCCGGTCGAGCGCCGGGGCTGGGCCCTCGGCATCTTCGGGCTCTCGGGCCTCGTCTCCACCTCGCTCGCCCCGCTCTTCGGCGAGCTCATGATCCGGCGGCTCGGCTTCCGCTGGTTCTTCGCGGCGGCCACCCTCATCGCGGCCGGCGCGCTCGCGGTGTGCTGGAACGTGCGGGACGTGCGCCCGTCGGCGCTGGGCGCGCGGCCGGGGCTGCACGTGATCCGGGAAGGGCTGCTCGAGCTCCGGCACATGCACATGCTGCTCGGCTTCTTCTTCGGGCTCGGCACCGGCACCATCTTCACCTTCCTCCCCACCTTCGGCGAGATCCTCGGGGTCACGAGCGTCGGTCTCTTCTACACCGCCTACGCGGTGGCCGCGATGCTGGTGCGGCTGATGGGCGGCAGCCTGATCGACGTGCGCGGGCGGCGCGCGGTGATCATCCCGTGCATGTTCGTGCAGGCGGGCGCGACCTGCATCATCGCGATCGTGGCCCTGCTCTTCTGGCCGTCGCTCCGGCTGCCGGTTCTGCCCTTCCTGTTCCTGGCCGGCTTCCTGGCCGGCGGCGCCCACGGCTGGCTGTATCCCGCGATGTCCGCGCTGCTCATGGACGTGACCGCCGAGCGGCGGCGCGGCAGCGCGGTGGGGATCTTCAGCTCGGTCATCCTGCTCGGCAACACCACCGGGGCGGTGGTCTTCGGCTACGTGGCGCACGGCCTCGGCTACGCGGTGATGTGGAGCGCGCTGACGGTGCTGCTCGCGGTGGGCTCGCTCCTGAGCACGCGGCTCCGAGTGGGCTACGCTACGCCGGTACCGGCGGCGCGCGGTTGACTTGCGCGGTGGTGCGGGCCGATACTGCTCGCACGACGCTCCCGAGGAGGTCCGGTCGACCATGGTGAAGCTCCGCCGACTCAGCGGTCTCGTGCTGGTGCTCGGGCTGGGCGTGGTGCTGTCGGGCGCGGGCAATCCGGGCGGGACCGCCGCGCCGCCCGCGGTCGGCCCGCAGGAGGTCTCGGTGATCGGGGTCTTCAGCGACCCGAACGGCCAGCACGGGGTCATGATCGAGGGCAAGCGCGACAAGCGCCGCGTGCTCATGCTGATCGGGGCCGCCGAGGCCACCGCGATCGCGGTGCCGCTCGAGCACGTCACGCCGCCGCGGCCGCTGACCCACGACCTCATCCTGACCCTGCTCGGCCGCCTCAAGGTCGGGGTCGAGCGGGTGGTGATCACCGATCTCCGCAACAACACCTACTACGCGACGCTCCACCTGACGGTGGACGGCGCGCCGATGGAGCTCGACTCGCGCCCCTCCGACGCGATCGCACTCGCCATCCGCGCGAAGGCGCCGGTCTTCGTCGAGGACCGCGTCTTCGAGAAGGCCGACCGCCTGCCGGGCAGCCCGGCGGGGCCCGGCGAGCGGATCTAGCCGCGTGGCGCCCGACAACCCGCGCGACGGCTCGCCGCCGACGGTGCCGCCCGACGTCGAGGGCCAGCAGTGGGCGATCCAGCGCCGCCTCGGCGAGATCTTCGGCAAGCTCGGGGAGAAGCTCGCCGAGCTCACCGGGCGCGTCGACGTGGCGGTCAAGGTCGAGACGTCGTTCGCCGACATCGCGGGCCTCGTGGAGGCCAAGAGCCTGGTGCGGAGCTTCGTCACCGCGCTCACCGACCCCGAGCTCTACCGCAAGTGGGGGATCACTCCGCCCAAGGGTATGCTGATCTACGGTCCGCCCGGCACCGGCAAGACGCTGCTCGCGCGGGCGCTGGCCCGGGAGGCGGGCGCGGTCTTCTACCACCTCAAGCTCGGCACCCTCACCTCGAAGTTCGGGCCCAACACCGGCGAGCTGCTGCAGGAGGTGCTCGGGCTCGCCCGGGAGCAGGGCAAGGCGGTGGTCCTGCTCGACCAGGCCGACGCGCTCGCGCTCGAGCACCTGCTGCCGCCGGCCCAGGCCCGCGAGGCGGGCGCCCGCATCGTGGCCGCGCTGTGCGAGAAGCTCGACACCATCGACGGCTTCTCCCGCCTGGTGGTGATCGCGGCCACCAGCCGCACCGACGCGGTCGATCCCTCGCTGGTGGCGCCGGGTCGGCTCGACCACCTGGTCGAGGTCCCGCTGCCGGACGCGGCGGCGCAGGAGCAGATCATCGCGCTGGCCCGCGCGCGGGCCGAGCACAACGCGGGCCGGCCGCTGGTGGCCGAGCTCGACTTCCGCCTGCTGCTGCCCCCGATGGGCGGCATGAGCGGCGGCGAGATCCGCGACATCCTGCGGCGCGCGCTCGAGGAGAAGGTGCACGCGGCCGGGCAGGGGCAGGAGGCGGGGCTCGTCACCACCCAGGACCTGCTGCGCCAGGTCGACGTCTACCGCCGCATCCGCGCCGTCGTCGAGAAGATCCGCTACGGGCAGTACCTCTAGCCCGGTCAGGAGAACGCATGCATTCGCTCGTGAGATCGGGATACGCGGCCGCGCTGGCGATCGTCGCGCTGCTCGCGGTGGCGACGCCCGCGGCGGCGCAGCTCGACAAGCTGCTCAAGGGGCTGTCCGGATCGGGCGCCGGGAGCGGCCTCTCCGACGCCAAGATCGCCGACGGGCTCAAGGAGGCCCTCCAGGTCGCCACCGGCAAGACGGTGAGCCTCACCGGCAAGACCGACGGCTACTTCGCCAACCAGGCGATCAAGATCCTGATGCCCGAGAAGCTCAAGACCCTCGAGACCGGCCTCCGTACCGTCGGCTACGGCCCCCGGATCGACGAGTTCGTGCTGAGCATGAACCGGGCCGCCGAGGGCGCGGCCCCGCAGGCCAAGCAGATCTTCCTCGACGCGATCGGGAAGATGAGATTCGACGACGCGCGCAAGATCCTGAACGGCGGCGACACCGCGGCCACCGAGTTCTTCCGGTCGAAGACCACGCCCCAGCTCACCGCCGCGTTCCGGCCTGCGGTCTCCAAGTCCATGAACGAGGTCGGCGTCACCCGCCAGTACAAGGACCTGGTCTCCCGCTTCGAGGCGATCCCGTTCGCGCGGTCGCAGACCTTCGACCTGGACGGCTACGTCGTCGACAAGGGGCTGGCCGGGCTCTTCCACGTCCTGGGCGACCAGGAGAAGGAGATCCGCACCAACCCGTCCGCCCGCGCCACCGATCTCCTGAAGGAGGTCTTCAAGCGGTAGGCCGCCGGCGGAATGTCGGAATGTAAGACCTGACCCCGGCCTAGAAGTCGTGGGAGGGGTGCTGGCCGAGCACGTGGTCTTCGCGGTGGGCGGCCAGGGCGCGGGCGTAGCGGCGGGTGAGGTCGGGCATGAGGGTCTGGCCGTCCGCGGGCCGCTCGAGGCCGAAGACGGTGCGGGGGAAGTCGAGCGTCCTCTGCGCCGCCCAGATCCGCTCGTGCTCGCCGGGCGGGAGGATCTGCGCCGGGTCACCCACCGCCACCCACCCGATGGGCACGGTGGCGTCCGCGGGGACCACGGTGTTGACGTGCACCACCCCGTTGATCCGCACCTCGGCGCGCGCGCCGAGCCGGGCCCCGTTGAACACCGAGGCGCCGGTGGCCACGAAGACGCACTCCTCGACGGTGCAGCCGGTGAGGTGCGCGTGGGGACCGATCAGCACGTGGTCGCCGAGGCTCGCGGGATGCCGGGCGGTGCCGCGCACCACCGCCTGCTCCATGACGATGGAGTGGCGGCCCACGGTGACCGGTCCGCCCTCGGCGACCAGGACCGCGCCGAAGAGCACGCGGCTCTCGGCGCCGACGGTCACGTCGCCGCAGACGGTGGCGGTGGGAGCGACGTAGGCGGTCGGGTGGATGCGGGGGCGCCGGCCCTGATGCTCGAGTAGCATGGGTGTCCCTCCTCGCTTAGTGGTACCATGACCGCCGCGCAATGAACCGGAGAACGTTCCTCTCCGTCGTGAGCGGGAGCCTTCTCGCCGCGCCGCTCGCCGCCGAGGCCCAGCGGGCCACGACGACTCCCCGGGTCGCGTTCCTCGGCAACGGCTCGACGGCCTTCTCGGGTCCCCTCCTCGACTCGTTCCGGGCCGGGCTGCGGGAGCTGGGCTACGTCGAAGGGCAGAGCGTCGTCATCGAGGCGCGCTTCGCCGACGGCAAGTCGGAGCGGGTCCGAGGCCTCGTCCGGGAGCTGCTCGCGCTGTCGCCGGACGTCGTCGTGGCGGCCGGCCAGCAGGCGCTGAGAGAGCTCAAGCGGGCCACCGACTCGGTCCCCGTCGTCATGGCCATCATGTCAGACCCGGTCGAGGAAGGCCTCGTCGCGAGCCTCGCTCATCCCGGAGGGAACTTCACCGGGCTGGCCTTCCAGAATCAGGCGCTGACGACGAAACGCCTCGAGCAGTTGAAGGAAGCCATTCCGGCCCTCTCGCGGGTTGCGGTCCTGGCCGACGCGACCTTCGGCGATACCTCCGGCTACGAGCAGGCCCAAGCCGCGGCCCGGGCGCTGCAGCTCCGGCTGCAGCTCCTCGCCGTGCGGGGGCCGGGCGATCTCGAAGGCGCGCTTGCTTCGGCAGCGAGGGGACGTGCGGAAGCCCTCCTGGTCCTGGCCTCGCCCTTCCTCAACGCGAACGGGCGGACCGTGGCCCAGCTGGCGGCCCGGCGCCATCTCCCGGCGACGTACGAGGCGAAGACCTTTGTCGAGGTAGGCGGGTTGATGTCGTACGGTCCCAGCTTTCCCGACATGTATCGCCGAGCGGCGACCTACGTGGACCAGATCCTCAAGGGAGCCAGGCCGGGCGACCTCCCCGTCCAGCAGGCCACGAAGTTCGAGCTGGTCATCAACGTCAGAACCGCCAAGACGCTCGGGCTGACGATTCCGCAGACGCTGCTGCTCAAGGCCGATCAGGTGCTCGAGTGATGGACCGGAGGGCGTTCGTCTCCGGCATCGCCGGCGGTCTCCTCGTCGTGCCGCTCGCGGGCCGTGCGCAGCAGGCGGGGAAGGTCCATCGCATCGGATTCCTCGCCGCGGCCTCGCCAAGCTGGGCTATGTGGAGGGTCAGAACATCGCGATCGAGTCTCGATGGGCGGAAGGGAAGTACGAGCGCCTTCCGGGGCTCGCCGCCGAGCTGGTCCGGCTGAGGGTGGACGTCATCGTGACGGCCGCGGTGCCGGCGATCCGGGCGGCCAAGGAGGCGACCCGCACGATCCCGGTCGTCATGGCCGCTGTCGTCGACCCGGTGGCGACCGGTCTCGTCGCCAGCCTCGCGCGGCCGGGAGGAAACATCACCGGGCTGTCGGTCATGAGCCCGGAGCTCGTGGGAAAGCAGCTGGAGATGCTCAGGGAGCTCGCTCCCAAGGTGTCACGGGTGGCCGTCCTCTGGGATCCCGCGAATCCGGGCAATCCACCACAGCTGAGAGCAGCGGAGCTCGCGGCCCGGGGATTGGGGATGCGCCTTCAGTTCCTGGAGGCGCGGAGCCCTCGCGAGATCGACGAAGCCTTCGCGGCGATGACCAGGGAGCGGGCCGGGGCGCTCGTCGTCCTCGTGGACATACTCTTCGGGGATCAGCGGGCGCGCATCGCGAACCTCGCGGCGAGCCGCCGGCTGCCGGCGGTGTAGGGCTGACGGAGCACGTGGAGGCCGGCGGCCTGATGGCCTACGCGCCAGCTTCGTCGACGCCTACCGTCGAGCCGCCTCCTACGTCGACAAGCTCCTGAGAGGTGCGAACCCCGGCGATCTCCCCGTCGAGCAGCCGACCAAGTTCGAGCTGGTCATCAACCTCAAGACCGCCAAAGCCCTCGGCCTGACGATCCCGCCGTCGCTCCTGGGGCGGGCGGATGAGGTGATCGAAT
>JBGQHJ010000062.1:0-26233 GCA_041497895.1 Methylomirabilia bacterium | reverse complement strand
CGGGCGATGAGCGCCCGGGAACCGGGCGCATCCCCGTTGGAGGTCGCGCGATGAGCGCCCGGGAACCGGGCGCATCCCCATTGGAGGTCGCGCGATGAGCGCCCGGGAACCGGGCGCATCCCCGTTGGAGGTCGCGCCATGAGCGGCATCGGGCTCCAGCGGCTGCAGCACCTCGTGCTCTGGGTGTCCGACGTGGACCGCAGCGTGCGCTTCTACTGCGACGTCCTCGGCTTCGAGGTGAAGGCGCGATACCCGAACGCGGCCTTCCTGCGCATCGCGGGGAGCAGCGAGGATCACCACCTGGGCCTCTTCGAGCAGCCCGGCGTCACCGGGCCCGACGAGGGCGCGGTGCGCATGTACCACTCGGCGTGGGAAGTCGGCGAGCTGACCGATCTCGTGCGTGCGCGGCGGCGGCTCATCGAGGCGCGCTCGCTGGTGGGCTCCTCGGATCACGGCGTGAGCCTGTCGCTCTACGCCAAGGATCCCGACGGCCTCGAGTTCGAGGTGTTCTGGACGGTGCCCGGCGGTCGCCCGGTGGGTACCCGCGCGCTCGATCTGGAAGGGGAGCTGGCCCGCCGCGGCATCCCGATGCCCCAGGAGATCGACGTCGCCCCGTCCACATGACGTGTAGCGGCTGCGGCTTCGAAGCGCCCGCCGACTTCGCGTTCTGTCCGAAGTGCGGAGGCAAGCTGGCCACCGCGAAGGTGCCGCCGCCGCCCTCGCCGCCCGCCGCGCCGGACGGTGACCGCCGCCCGGTGACCGTGCTCTTCGCGGACCTGGTCGGGTTCACCGCGCTCAGCGAAGGACTCGACGCCGAGGACGTGCGCGCGATCCAGGCCGACCTCTTCCGCGAGATGTCCGCGTCGATCGAGCGCTACGAGGGGTTCGTCGAGAAGTTCGTGGGCGATGCGGTCATGGCGGTGTTCGGCGCCCCGCTCGCGCACGAGGACGATCCCGAGCGCGGCCTGCGGGCGGCCCTCCTGATGCGCGAGCGGATGGGCGTGCTCAATCGTCGCTGGGAGCGGCGGGTGGGGCGGCCGCTCGCGCTCCACATCGGGGTCAACACCGGCCCGGTCGTGGCGGGCCGGATCGGCTCGAGCGCCGACGCGGCCTACGCGGTGACCGGCGACACCGTCAACACCGCCTCTCGCCTGCAGAGCGCGGCGCCCTCGGGCGAGATCCTGATCGGCGACGCGACGTATCAGCTCACCCACCACGCCTTCGCGTTCGCCCCGCGCGAGGAGGTTCCGCTCAAGGGCAAGAGCGAGCCGGTGGGGGTCCATCGCCTGCTGGGCCCGCTCGCGGCCCCGCGCTCGGCCCGCGGCCTCGAGGGCCTCGGGCTGGCCGCGCCCCTCGTGGGTCGCGAGCGCGAGCTGCGCCGGATGGAGGCGGCCTTCGAGGACATGCGGGCGGGGCGCGCCCAGGTACTGAGCCTCATCGGCGAGCCGGGGGCCGGGAAATCGCGCCTGCAGCGGGAGTTCTTCGCACGCCTCGAGGCGACCGGGCGCCTCGAGGGCACCACGATCCGGCGCGCGGCGTGCTCGGCGCTGGGCGAGCAGACCTACGGGGCGGCGGCCGCGCTCCTGCGCGATGCCTACGCGGTGGAGCACGGCGATTCCGTCGAGGTCGCGCGGAGCAAGCTCGCGGCGGGCCTGGAGACGCTCGGGGTCGACGCGGAGGATCGCGCGGCGATGGTGGCCGCGCTCGCCCGGGTGTTCGGGCTCGAGCAGGACGACGCGCGCATCCGCCATCTGGAGCCGGAGCAGCTCAAGCGCCAGATCTTCATGGCCACCCGCGCCCTGGTGGAGCGGCGGCTCGCCACCGGCCCGCTGGTGCTGGTCGTCGAGGATCTGCACTGGGCCGACGCCGCCTCCATCGAGCTGATCGGCGTGGTCGCGGACCGGCTCGCCGATCGTCCGCTCCTGGTCCTCCTGATGTATCGACCGACGCTCGAGCCGGACGCGCTGGGCACGAGCCGGACCCCGCACACCGCGATCGAGGTCACGCCGCTGTCGCGCTCCGGCAGCGAGGATCTCCTGGCCGCGTGGTTCGGCGACTCGACACATCTGTTCCCGGAGCGCCTGCGGGAGCTGATCCTGGAGCGGGCCGGTGGCAACCCGCTGTACCTCGAGGAGGTGGTGCGCGCGCTGGTCGCGGCCGGGCTGCTGGTCCGCGACGGCCAGGCGTGGCGCTGCACCGCGGAGGCCGCGACCGCGCAGGTGCCCGCCACCCTGCACGGGCTGCTGCTCGCGCGCCTGGATCGGCTCGACGCCGCGGAGCGACGGGTCATCCAGGAGGCGGCGGTGATCGGGCCCCGCTTCGAGGTCCCGCTGCTGAAGGCGGTCTCGGCCGAGCCCGGCGCGGTGGACGCGGCGCTCGACGCGCTCGTCGGCGCCGACCTGGTGATGCCGGGGCCGGATCGCCGGTTCCGCCACGGGCTCCTCCAGGAGATCGTGTACCAGAACATCCTCGTGGCCCGTCGCACCGAGCTGCACACGCGCGTGGCGACGGCGCTGGAGGCCCAGGGCGCGGGTGACCCCGAGAGTCTCGAGCGGCTGGTGGCCCTCGGCCATCACTGGGCCCTCGGTGCCGACAAGCGCCGGGGCGCGCGGTACCTGATGTCGGCCGGCGACTGGGCGCGCAGCATGTATGCCAACGCGGACGCGATCCTGCACTATCAGCGGGCCCTCGACGCGCTCGAGCACTGCGACGAGCCGGCCGCGGCCGCGCCGATCGAGACGGAGCGGCTCGTGGCCCGGGAGCGGATGGCCGACCTGCTCGGCCCGACCGGGCGGCGGTCGACCGCGCTCGGCGAGTACGAGATCGTCGAGGCCGGATACCGCGCGGCGGGGGACGCGGCGGCCCAGGCGCGGATCCTTCGCAAGATGGGGGGCCTCCACTGGGACGCCGGCGCGCGGGCCCGGGCGCTCCAGTGTTTCGAGGCCGGGCTCGGTCTCCTCGCCGGCGACCGCGAGCACATCGAGCTGGCCCACCTGTATCAGGAGATGGGCCGGCTGGCCTTCCGCAGCGGCGACAGCCAGCGGGCCGTCGAGTGGGCCGAGCAGGCGCGGCTCCACGCCGAGCGGCTCGCCGCCGACCCCGCGCTCGACGCGGCCGGGCGCATGGAAGCGATGACCGCCGCCGCACAGAGTCACAACACGCTCGGCGTCGCCTGCGCCCGCCTGGGTCGCCCGGAGGAGGCGGTCGGGCACATCGAACGCAGCGTGGCCCTCGCCCGGGAGACCGGGCTGCTGCAGGCCGCCTGTCGCGGGCTCGCAAACCTGAGCGTGCTCTACAGCACGCTCGATCCGGCGCGGGCGATCGAGGCGGGAGCGGCCGGCCTCGAGATGGCCAAGAAGATCGGCGACCTCGGATTCCAGTCGCGCCTCTACGCGAACCTCGCGGTGGCCTACTGCGCGCTCACCAACCGCTGCGACGAGCAGGGCGTCGGCGCGGCGCACGCCGCGATCGATCTCGACCGGCGCCTCGGGCAGCTCGATCACCTGGCGGTGCCGCTCATCGTGCTCGGGCAGATCTACCAGTGCCACGGCGATCCGACCCGCGCCATCGCGCACTACCGGGAGGCGCTCGCGCTTGCCGAGGAGGCCGACGAGCCGCAGCTGCTGTTTCCCTGCTACGATGGCCTCGCCACCGTTCACCTCGACCTGGGCGACGAGGGGCAGGCGGAGGAGTTCATGCAGAAGGCCCAGGCGGTCTGCGAGCGGGCCGGGCTCGAGCCCGACGCGCTGGTGGTGCTGCCGTTCCTGGATTGACTCGAACGTGACTCGAACAGAAAAGCGAGCTCTGGCAATGGCGTCCAATCTTCTCGGTCCCGGTGATCCCGCTCCCGCCTTCGCGCTCCCCGCGGTCAATCGGGAAGGCCAGGTCTCGCTCGACGACTATCGCGGGCGCAGCCCGGTCCTGATCGGCCTGTTCCGTGGCCTGCACTGCCCCTTCTGCCGGCGCCAGCTCGTGCAGCTGGGCACCACGCAGGACAAGCTCAAGGCGATGGGGGTGGAGACGATGGCGGTGGTCAACACCCCGCTGGAGCGGGCGCGGCTCTACTTCAAGTACCGCCCCGCGCGGGTGCTGCTCGCCGCGGACCCGGAGGCGGCGACGCACCGGGCGTTCCGGCTGCCCGCGGGCGTGATCGTGGAGAAGGAATCGGAGGCCTCGTGGGCCAAGGGGACCCTCACGATCGGCCAGCTGCAGGCGACGCGGATCAATCCCACCGGGGAGCTGCCGGAGCCGCAGAACGTCTTCGAGGCGGGCGAGACCCTGAACAAGCGGGACGGGTTCGAGATGACCGAGATCGACGGGCAGATGGCGGCCGCGCACGGTACCCAGATGACCGGGCACTTCCTGCTCGACCGGGACGGGACCGTCCGGTGGCGGTACATCGAGGCCCTCGAAGGGATCGAGGGCCTCTCCAAGTTCCCGGGCGACGAGGAGATCGTGGCCGCGGCCCGCGGCCTCTAGTCCGGCGTATGCTGATCGAAGCCGTCCTCCGCTCGATCTGACGCATCCGACATGCCCGACCCGTTAGCCTTCCCGGCGGAGGACGTCGAGGGGTCGCTGTCCGGGCGCTTCGCCCGGGTGGCCGCGATCCGGGCCTCCGCGCTCGCCGTCGCCCGGGGGAGCGTTCGCCTCACCTACGAGGAGATCGATCGCCGCTCGGACGCGCTCGCGGCCGCCATCGCGCGGAGCGCTCCCGCCCACCTCGCTCCGGTGGTGATCCTGGTCGCGGACCCGATCACCACGATCCTCTCCGTTCTCGCCTCCTGGAAGGCGGGCAAGCTCTGCGTGCCGCTGAATCCCGATCACCCCCCGGCCTACCTCGGCGCGATCGTGCGCGACACCGAGGCGGTCCTGGTCGTGACGGATCGGGACGGCGTCGACGGGAGCGGGCCGGGCTCGGTGAGACTGCCGCGGCTTCGCGTGGACGAGCTGGACCTGCTCGAGCGGGTCCAGCCTCCGCGTCCGACGATTCGCCCGGAGGATCCAGCTTGCCTGATCTACACGTCGGGCTCGACCGGTAAGCCCAAGGGCGTCCTTCGCAGCCACCGGACCGTGCTGTATCGCGCCCGGTGCTCGGTGACGTCGCACGGGATCGGCCCGGACGATCGGCTGAGCCAGCTGCACCCGCTGAGCTCGGCTCCGGGGGTGCGGGACGTGGTGGCCGCGCTCTCTGCCGGCGCGGCGGTGCTCCCGTGGGACAGCCGGCTCGCGGGGCCGCGCGCGCTGGCGGCCTGGATCGAGCGTGAGGCGGTGTCGGTGCTCGGCTCCGCGGTGAGCACGTTCCGCCCCCTGCTCGCCGAGCCCGGGATCACCCGGCAGCTCCGATCGGTGCGCGTGGTGCATCTCGGCAGCGAGCCGCTCTACCGGCGGGACGTGGAGCGCTTCCGCGAGCGCTTCGCGCCCGGCTGCCTGATCGTGGCCGGCTACGGATCCACCGAGGCCACCCCCATCACCGAGCTCCACATCCGCCACGACACGCCTCTGCCGGCCGGCCGCGTCCCCGCGGGTTACCGACTCGAAGGCGCCGAGGTCCTCGTGCTCGACGACGACGGGGCGCCGGTCGACGCCGGGCAGGTGGGCGAGATCTCGGTGCGGAGCCGCTTCCTGGCCGACGGCTACTGGCGCCGGCCCGACCTCACGCGCGAGAAGTTCCGGCCGGATCCGACGGATCCCGCGATGCGGATCTGCCGGACCGGTGACGTGGGTCGGCTCGGAGCCGACGGCTGCCTCGAGCTGCTCGGGCGCAAGGACGCGCAGGTCAAGGTGCGGGGCTACCGGATCCATCCGGGGCAGGTCGAGGCGGCGCTGACCGAGCACGAGGCGGTCCGTCAGGCGGTGGTGAAGGCGGTCACCGCGCCGAGCGGGGACCTGCGCCTCGTGGCCTATCTGGTGAGCGCGATCGCGCCGCCTCCGCTCCCGGGCGCGCTCCGCCGGTTCCTGCTGGAGCGGCTTCCGGCCTACCTGCTGCCCTCGGCGTTCGTGATGCTCGACGCGATGCCGCTCAATCCCAACGGCAAGACGGATCTGGCCGCGCTCCCACCGCCGCCCGATCGGGCTCCGCGTCCCGACCCGTTCGTGGCCCCGCGGAGCCCGCTCGAGCACCAGATCGCCGGGATCTGGGAGCAGCTCTTCGGCCTCGCCCCGATCGGCGCGACCGACGACTTCTTCGACCTGGGCGGCGATTCCCTTCTCGCGGCCGCGCTCGTGAGCGCGATCGAGGAGGCCTGCGGCCGCTCCCTCGCCCCGTCGGCGCTGCTCGAGGCCCCGACCGTCGCCGGCCTCGCCGCCGCGCTGCTGCGGGAGGACCGCGCGTTCGACGAGCCGCTGACGGTGCTGCGCCCCTCGGGCGCCCGCGCCCCCTTCTTCTTCGTGCACAACGACCACGGGCGCGGGCTCTACACGCACGCGCTCGGGCGCGCGCTCGACCCGGATCGCCCGGTGTACGCGATCCATCTCCACGGTCTCGGCACCCGCCCCTTGCCCGATACCGTGGAGGCGATCGCGGCCGACCGCGTCCGGGCGGTACGCGCGGCGTGGCCGCACGGGCCGTACGTGCTGGGCGGCCATTGCTACGGTGGCATCGTCGCGCTCGAGATGGCCCGCCAGCTCCGGGCCTCGGGGGAGCGGGTCGAGGCGGTGGTGATGATCGACACGCCCGCGCCCGCGTGGCGCGCGCAGATGCTCCACGGCGTCTCGGCGGCTCTGGGACGGGTCGGTCGCCTGTCGCCGGCCGCCCAGGCGGCCTTCGTCGCGAGCGTGGATGGCGCGGCCGAGGAGATCGTCGAGCGAGCGCGCACCGGCCGGGCGCGACTCGGCGGGCTGGCGCGCGCCGGCCTCCGACGCCAGGCGGCCGTGGTGGGCCGCCGACTCACGGGTGCGGCCCGCTGGATCACCCGGCTGGGCGGCGCGGGAGACGACCCGGTCTTCCACGCCGCGCCGCCGGCCGTGGCCGGAGCCGGGTGGGAGGCCTACCGCCGGGCCATCCGGCGGTACGTGCCCGCGGGCTACGACGGCGCGGTGACGCTGTTCCGGGCCGCGGAGCTGCGGGCGCGGCGACCCGACCTGGGGTGGTCGCCGCTGCTGCCGCGCCTCGAGATCGAGGTCGTGCCCGGCGATCACCACTCGTGCGTCACCCGACACGTGGGGGCGTTCGCCTCGCGCCTGGAAGCGCGCCTGCAGCGCCTCGAGTAAGCTCGGCGGCGCACCGGGCCGCCAACCGCCGGCCGGGTCACCGGGCCGAGCTCGTCGAGGTGGCCGACGAGCCGCCGCGGTCGTTCCCTGCTACGATGGCCTCGCCGCCGAACACGACCCGAATAGAAAGGTGCCCCTGCTCATGGCGTTCACGCCCCTTCGCCCCGGTGATCCCGCCCCCCACTTCGCGCTGCCCGCGGTCAATCGAGAGGGCCAGGTCTCGCTCGACGACTATCTCGATCGCAGTCCGGTCCTGGTCGGCCTGTTCCGCGGCCTGCACTGACCCTTCTGCCGGCGCCAGCTCGTGCAGCTGGGCACCACGCAGGACAAGCTCAAGGCGCTAGGCGTGGAGACGATGGCGGTGGTCAATACCCCGCTGGAGCGCGCGCGGCTCTACTTCAAGTACCGCCCCGCGCGGGTGCTGCTCGCGGCGGACCCGGAGGCGGCGACGCACCGGGCGTTTCGGGTGCCCGCCGGCGCGGTCGTCGAGGACGAATCGGCGACCTCGTGGCCCGAGAGCGCCACGATGAGCCAGCTCCTGGCGGTCCAGATGAATCCCACCGGGGAGCTGGCCGCGCCCCAGAACCCTTTCGCGGCGATGGAGACCCTGAACAAGAAAGACGGGTTCGAGCCGACCGAGACCGACCAGCAGATCGCGGCCGCGCACGGCACCCAGATGACCGGGCACTTCCTCATCGGCCGGGACGGGATCATCCGCTGGCTCCAGATCGAGGCCGCTTCGCAGATCGGGGACCTCTCCAAGTTCCCGAGCGACGAGGAGATCGTGGCCGCGGCTCGCGCTCTGTAGGTCAGTCCCGCCCGGGCGGGCCCCTGGCCGGATTCGTCACTTCATTGTCATTGCGGCCAGGCGCCGCCGCGGGCATCCTCTGCCCATGCGACAGGGAAGCCCGCGCCGGCCGCTGCGGTCTGGATCGTGATGTTCCCGGACGTCCAGGCGCTCGACGTCACCGGCCCGCTCGAGGTGTTCGCGCTCGCGAACCGGCTCTCGCCCGGCCGGGCCCCGCGCTACGAACTCTCGGTGCTGGCTCCGGAGGCCGGAGCGGTCTCGACCTCGAGCGGGCTGTCCCTGCTGGCCGGCCGCGACATCCGCCAGGCCACCGGGCCGGTCGACACGCTCCTGGTCGCGGGGGGCAGGGGACGCGGGCGGCCATGCGGGACGCGCGCCTCGTGTCCTGGATCCGGCGCACCGCGGCGCGCGCGCGGCGCGTGGCGTCGGTCTGCAGCGGCGCGTTCCTCCTGGGCGAGGCCGGCCTGCTCGACGGCCGCCGCGCCACCACCCACTGGGCGGTGTGCGACGCGCTCCAGCGCCGATACCCGACCGCGCGCGTGGAGGCCGATCCCATCTTCATCCGCGACGGCAAGGTCTCCACCTCGGCCGGTGTCACCGCGGGCATGGATCTCGCGCTCGAGCTGGTGGAGGAGGATGGCGGCCGCGACCTGGCCCTCGCGGTGGCCCGCTGGCTGGTGATGTTCCTGCGCCGGCCCGGCGGGCAGTCGCAGTTCAGCGTCCAGCTGCGGGCCCAGGTGGCCGAGCGGCGTGGGCTGCGAGATCTCCAGGCCTGGATCGCGGATCACCTGGGCGACGACCTGTCGGTGCCCGCGCTGGCCCGCCGCGCCCGCATGAGCCCGCGCAACTTCGCGCGCGCCTTCCGCCGGGAGATCGGCGCGACCCCCGCCGCCTACGTGGAGGCGCAGCGGGTCGAGGGCGCGCGTCGTCTGCTCGAGACCGCGGACCTGAGCGTGGCCGAGGTGGCCACCGCGTGCGGCTTCGGCCGCGTCGAGACCATGCACCGTGCGTTCCGGCGCGGGGTCCGGGTCAGCCCCGGCCAGTACCGTCGCCACTTCCGCGCCGCGTCGTGACGGCGCCAATTCCAGGAGGACGTCCCATGGACATCGCCATCCCGCTCTTCGAGGGCATCACCGCGCTCGACGCCATCGGCCCCTACGAGGTGCTCTCGCGCCTGCCCGGCGCCCGGGTGCGCTTCGTGGCCGTGGCGGCCGGGCCCTATCGCACCGACAACCGCCAGCTGACGCTCATCGCCGACGAGCCGCTCGCCGCGGTGCCGCATCCGGAGGTGCTCATGGTGCCGGGCGGCTTCGGCACCCGCGCGCTCGAGGCGCCGAATCCGCTCCTCGACTGGATCCGCGCCGCCCACGAGACGAGCCGGTGGACCACGTCGGTCTGCACCGGCTCGATGCTGCTGGCCGCCGCGGGAATCCTGAAGGGCCTCGAGGCGACCACCCACTGGATGTCGCTCGACCGCCTCCCCGCGTACGGCGTGCGCCCGACCCTCAAGCGCGTGGTCGAGCAGGGCAAGGTCATCACCGCGGCGGGCGTGTCGTCGGGGATCGACATGGCGCTGACCCTGGCCGCTCGCATCGCAGGGGACGACGTGGCCCAGGCCATCCAGCTCGGCATCGAGTACGATCCGCAGCCCCCGTTCCAGGCGGGCTCACCCGCGACCGCGCCGGCTCACATCGTGGAGGGGCTGCGCGCGCGGATGCGGGCGCGGATGGAGCGCGACGAGGCGGCGGCGCTCGGCCGGAGCGCGTAGCCGGGCGCGCGGGGCGGGCGCGCGGCCAGCGCCCCGCCCGCCGATCACCCGACCTGGTAGCGCTTGATCGCGGCCTGGTCGAAGGCCAGGCCCAGGCCGGGCTTGTCGGGCACCACGAGTTGGCCGGCCTCGATCTTCGGCGTCTCCTCGTAGAGCCGGAGCGTCCACGGCATGTACTCCACGGTGAGGCCGTTGGGGATCGCCGCGATCAGGTGCACGTGGATCTCGGGGATCAGGTGGCTCACCACGGGGAGGTTGAAGGCCTCGGCCATGCCCGCGACCTTCATCCACTGGGTGATGCCGCCCACCCGCAGCAGGTCGATCATCACGATGTCGATCGAGCGTGCCTCCAGCAGGTGCCGGAACGGCACGATGCCGTAGTGGTACTCGCCCGCCGCGATCGGGGTGTTGAGCGCGTCGGCGATGCGCGCGAAGCCGGCGAAGTCGTCGTGGGCGGTGGGGTCTTCCAGCCAGTAGAGATGATAGGGCTCGATGCGCTGGCCCACGTCGATGGCGTGGTGCACGCTCCAGAGCTGGTTGATGTCGCACATCAGGTCCACGTCGGCCCCGATGGACTCGCGCATCACGCGCACCCGCTCGACCGACGCCGCGATCGTCGGCTCGCTCCCGCACTGCATCTTCATCTGGCGGAAGCCCATGTCGCGCAGGCGCGGGCCGGCCTTCGCCAGGTAGTCCGCCGGGTGCTGCCGCATCAGGGCCCCGCTCGCGTACGTGGGCGCGCGGTCGCGCAGACCGCCCAGCAGCGCGCACACCGAGCGGCCCGCCGCCTTGCCCATGAGGTCCCAGCAGGCCATGTCCACCGCGGACAGCGCGAGGGAGAAGATGCCACCCGGCCCCGAGCCGCCCGCCATGCGCCGGCATTTGGCCGCGATCGTCTCGACCTGGCTCGGGTCCATGCCGACGGTGAGGCGGGCGAGACCGTCCACCGCGGCCCGGAGCGCGGGGGTGAGCGCGCCGCCGAAGAAGGTGAGCCCGATGCCCACCAGACCCTGGTCGGTGCCGAGCTCGAGGAGCACGAACTCGCGCGTGTCGGTCGGCGCGGGCAGCCCGACCACCAGGGGGTTGTCCGCCGGCGTCGAGAGGACGCGGGTGGTGACGTGGGAGATCTTCATTTCTTGTACTTGCCGGTGAGCTGCGGGGTGGTGCCCTCGAGCCCCTTCTCCTGCCGGTCGAGGCGCGTCTCGCGCGACCACGTGCGCTTCAGCTCGTCCCGGATGTTGAACTGGAGCTTCCCGAGCCCCTCGGTCTCGAGCTCGATGCGGTCGCCGTCCTGGAAGCCGGAGAGGCCCCGATGGTTCGTGCCGGTGGCGAGCACGTCGCCCGGCTCGAGCGTGTGGATGCCGGTCACCCACTCGATGCAGCGCGGGATCTTGTGGGCCATGTCGCTGGTGTTGAACGACTGCTTGACGGTGCCGTTGACCGAGAGCCGGATCGCCAGGTTGTGGGGATCCCGGATCTCGTCGGCGGTCACCAGGTACGGGCCCATGGGCGCGAAGGTGTCGCGCGACTTCATCTGGTAGAAGGTGTTGCCGGTGGGCAGGAGGCCGCGGGCGGAGCCGTCGATGAAGTTGCAGTAGCCGAAGACGTACTCCATGGCCCGCGCCGCCGGCACCGCGGTGGCCCGCTTGCCGATGATCAGGGCCACCTCGGCCTCGCCCTCGAAGATGGTGGCGGGCACGTCCGGCAGCACCATGGTGTCGCCGTGGCCGATCACCGCCCCGGGCGACTTCATGAACGCGTTGATCGGGGCCGGCTCGCTGCGGGTGCCGTCCTCCATGTAGTTCACCGCCATGCACACGATGTTCGTGGGCTTGGGCAGGGGTGGGCGGATGCGCACCCCGCCGACCGGCACGGGCTTGCCGCGGCCGGCCGCCTCCTCGATCTTCTTGCGGTAGTCGGCGAAGCGGGCGATGAGCCCGCTCATCAGGTCGCCGGGGCCGGTGTGGGGGATGTCCTTCACGGTGTCCGAGACGTCCACCACCTGATCGCCACGGAGCACGCCCAGCCGGAAATCGTCGAAGAGCAGCAGTTTCACGGTGTTCTCCTCTCGAGGAAGTCGATCACGGCGTGTCGGTCATCGGCCTCGCGCAGCCCCGGCAGCCCCATCTCGGAGCCCGGGATGTATCGCTCGGGGTCGGCGAGGTAGGCGTCCAGGGTCTCGCGCGTCCACACCAGGCCGCGCGCGCCCGCCTCGACCAGCGCGGGTGAGAAGCGGAACGCCGCGAGGGTTCCGGCCCGCCGGCCGATCACCCCGCGGAGGTTCGGGCCCGGCAGCTTGTCCTCGCCGGCGGTGACGGAGTGGCAGGCGAAGCAGCGCTGGAAGACCCGCTCGCCTCGCGCGGGGTCGGCCCGCAGCGGGGAGAGGCCCGCCAGGATCGCCGCGCCGCCCACCAGCAGTCCCACCAGCCCGCCCCTCACTTCATCCGGTAGACGACGAGCCGGTCGGCGCCGGACTCGGGCGCCCACACCTCACCCGGGCGACCGAGGATCTGGCGCACGTTCGCGCTGCGCCGATCACTCGGGAACGCCTCGAACGTCTCGGTCTCCGGGTCGAAGCGCACCATCGCGTTGGCGGTCCACTCGCTGAGCCACACCTTGTCCCGCTCGTCGACGTAGACCGCGTAGGTGCGCGGGCGGTCGCCGGGCAGCTTCCAGGTCTTCCAGGCCTTCGCCTTCGGGTCGTAGCGGCTCACGTTGCCGGAGTTCCACTCGCTGACCCAGATCCGGCCCCGCGAGTCGGACCAGACCCGCCGCGCGCCCTGGTCCTTCGTGGGCGGCTCGATCACGGTGGCCGCGCCGGTGTCGAGATCCACCCGCGCGATGTGGCTGCCCGCGAGCGAGGCGTAGTAGACCTCGCCGTCCGGCGTGGTGGTGATGCCGTAGGCGCCGCGGCCACGCGGCGCGTCCCAGACCTGCATCGCGCCGGTCACGGGATCGAGGCGCCCGTACACTCCGTTCTGGCCGGTGAACCAGATGCGCCCTCTCTTGTCGAAGGTCGCGGTGTTGAGGTTCACGTAGCCACGCGACTCCGGCAGCGCCCAGTGCTTCACCTCGCGCGTCCGCGGATCGACCCGGACGATGGAGTTGGTGCCGCCCTCCGTGACCCACGGGGCGCCGTCCGGCCCGATGATCACGCCGTGGGGCGCCGCGGTCGGGCCGAGCGGGATCAGGTCCACCTTGCCGGTGGCCGGATCGAGGCGTCCGAGCTGGCCGCCCCGCTGCGCGGTGTACCAGACGATGCCGTCGGCGCCCACCGCGACGTCGTGCGGCCCGCCGCCGGGTGGCAGCGGATAGGCCTGCACCGCGACCTCCGCGGAGGCGGAGGACGACAGGCAGAGCAACGTGGTGATCAGCGCGAGCATCCCGCGACGCATTGGCCGCCTCCGTCTGATGTGCCGGCGGACGTGCCGGCAGTGGGCGAAGCGGCACCATGGTAAGACGCGGGGGACCGGTTGACAACCGGCCCGCCCGCGGCCACTCTTCCGCTGAATCCACTCGAGGAGGCTCCACATGAAGGGACGCGTCGCGGTGCTGAAGGCGTACGGGGGCGAGTTCGAGCTGCGCGAGTATCCGGTGCCGGACGTCGAGCCGGGAGCCATCCTCGTGAAGCTGACCCGGGCCGGGGTGTGCGGTTCCGACCTGCACATCTGGCGCGGCGAGATGAAGGAAGTGTACGGGGCGCTGCCCAAGGACCTCACCTTCGGCCACGAGATGTGCGGCCGGGTGGAGCGGCTGGGCGCGGGGGTCACCACCGACTCGATGGGGCGGCCGTTGCGCGAGGGCGACCGCGTGACCTACTGCTACTTCTTTCCCTGCGGCCGCTGCCCGGTGTGCCTGAACGACGAGATGGGATCCTGCCCGCGCAAGGTCCGGCCGAACCGGGTCGCGGGGAGCGCGCCCTACTTCAACAACGCCTACGGCGACTACTACTACCTGCGGCCCGGCCACTTCGTCTTCAAGGTGCCGGACGAGATCCCGGAAGACATGGCCACTCCCGTCAACTGCGCGCTCTCCCAGGTGCTCTACGGCCTGCGCAAGGCCGGGTTCCGCGCCGGCCACTCCCTGGTGGTGCAGGGAGCGGGCGGTCTCGGCATCAACGCGGTGGCGGTAGCGCGCGACATGGGCGCGGAGACCATCATCGTGATCGACCGGCTCGCGCCGCGGCTCGCGCTGGCCAAATCGTTCGGGGCCGACCACACCGTCAACGCGACCGAGATCTCGTCCGCGGACAAGCGGGTCGACGCGGTGAAGGCGCTGACCGACGGCTTCGGAGCCGACGTGGTGGCCGACTTCGTCGGCTACGCCGACGTGATCCCGGAGGGGCTGCGGATGCTCCGCGGGGGCGGCTGCTACCTGGAGGTTGGCAGCATCTCGCCCGGCAACGTGTTCTCCTACGACGCCACCGCGCTGGTGCGGGGGAGCGTCCGGCTGGTGGCCACCTCCAACTACTCGCCGTGGGCGCTCGAGCAGTCGCTCTCGTTCATGAAGCGCAACGTGAAGCGCTTCCCGTTCGACCGGGTGATCTCGCACGTGTTCCCGCTCGAGCGCATCTCGGAGGCCTTCGCCCAGGCCGACTGGGCCCAGCGCGGCGGCGACACCGCCGGCGTCTCCCGCGCCGCCATCTCGATGTAGATCTGGGGTCAGGTCTTACATTCCGACATTTTCGCGGTCGCCGACGAGTCGGGGCGCGCGACGAAAATGTCGGAATGTAAGACCTGACCCCGTCAGACGCGGTAGCGCTGGATCATCGCCTCGTCGAGGACGACGCCGAAGCCGGGGCCGTCGGGAATCGGGAACGTGCCGTCCCGAACCGCGGGGCGGTTGGCCCAGAGGGCCTGCCAGACCGGGTCGCGCTCCGGATCGGCGAAGCACTCGACGTAGGTGCCGTGCGGCACCGCGGCCAGGAGGTGGCCCGCGATCTGTGGCTCCTCGTGGTGCGCCATCTTCACGCCGGCCTGCGCGCAGAGCGAGGCGGCGCGCCGCCACTCGGTGACGCCGCCGCCCTCGGAGGCGTCGAAGTTGACCAGGTCCACCGCGCCCGCGTCGAGGAGCCGGCGCACCGCGTGGCTCGTGATCTCGGACTGGCCGGCGGTGATCGGGATGCGCGTCGCCCGCCGCACCTCCGCCATCATGCGGGCGTCGTCGTGCCAGTGGCAGGGCTCCTCGAACCAGGCGATGTCGAGCGGCTCCACCAGGTGGGCGAAGCGCACCGCGTCCTCCACCGACCACCCCCGGTTGGCGTCCACCGCCAGCACGAAGCCGGGGCCGGCGGCGGCGCGCGCGGCCCGGACTCGCTCCGCGTCGACCTCGGGGGCGAGGCCGCCCACCTTGAACTTGCAGCCCGCCATGCCGGCGGCGTGATAGCTCTCCATCTCGCGGCCGATGTCGGCGAGGGTCTTGCCCTCGCGGTAGTAGCCGCCGATCGAGATGATCGGCAGGCGCTCGCGGAGCCGCCCGCCCATCAGGGTGGCCACGCTCTGCCCGCGCGCCTTGCCCAGCAGGTCCCACATCGCGCAGTCCACGCAGGCGATGGCCTCCATCAGGAGCTTTCGGTCGCGGCTCGAATGGGAAAGGGCGAAGAGACGGCTCCAGAGGGACTCGACCTCGGTGGGGTCCTGGCCCGTCAGGATCGGGGCCAGCTCGTCCCGGATCAGCCGGACGATCTCGGGCCCGTGCTCGCGGTTGTCGCCGTTGTAGATCTCGCTGACCAGGCCGTCATCCGTGCGCAGCCGGGTGACCACGGTGGAGCGCTTGAGCACCGCGTAGGTGCTGCCGCCGAAGTTCCGCCGGAGCGGGATGTCGACCGCGATCGCCTCGACACTGTGGACGCGCATGGCTCTGGGGTCAGGTCTTACATTACGACAATGTGGGAATGTAAGACCTGACCCCGGTCTAGTTGGGAACGATGGCGGCGCGGGTGACGTGACCCTTGTCCTGCTGGACGAAGGCCTCCTCGATCGCCTCGAGGGGGAACTTGTGGGAGATGATCTTGTCCCACGGATAGCGGTCCCGGGTGCGCGCCATCATGTCGAGCGCCCCGCGCAGGTGCTCGGCCTCGTAGTGCGAGAGGCCGAAGATGCGGCGGTTGCCGAAGATGATCCAGGCCGGATCGAACTCGGCCTTCCATCCCACGTTGATGTTGCCGATCTCGAGATACGTCCCCTCCGGCGCGGTCATGCGCAGGCCCTCGTCCACCACCTTGGGGTTGCCCACCAGCTCCATCACGATGTCGCCGCCCCAGTCGTCGGTGAGCTTCTTCACCGCCTTGATGCGGTCCTCCGGCGTCCGGTGCTCCCGCATGTCCACGACGTCGGTGGCCCCGAACGAGCGGGCGAGCGCCAGGCGCTCCTCCACCCCGTCGATGATCACCACGCGCGCCGCGCCCATCTCGCGGGCCACCGCGCACGCGTAGACCCCGAGGCCGCCCGCGCCCTGGATCACCACCGTCTGGCCCTGGCGCAGCGCGGTCAGGTCGAGGCCCGCGTAGACCTGGCTGAACGCGCAGTTGACGCCGGCCGCCATCTCGTCGGTGATGTCGTCGGGCAGCTTGAACACCGCGTGGTTGGGGCGGAGGTAGAAGTACTGGCCGAAGCCGCCCTGGAAGTGCGGCCACACCTCGCACGAGACCAGGAAGTTGGACTGGCGCACCGGGCAGGACTTGGTCCGCCCCTTGAGGCACGCGCGACAGCGCCCGCACGGGAAGAAGAACCGGTAGGCGACGCGATCGCCCACCGCGAGCGGGCGGCCCGCCGAGTCGGTGGTGACTCCCGCGCCGAGCTTGGCCACGCGGCCCACGTGCTCGTGGCCGGTGTTGAGCGGCAGCGGGCGGCCCATCTTCACGTAGTCGAGCTCCCCGCGCCAGTAGTGGAGGTCGGAGCCGCACACGTTGGCCATCGCGACCTTGACGAGCAGGGCGCCCGGCTCGGGATCCGGGACCGGGTACTCGCGAATCTCGAAGGGCTTGCCCGCGCCGTGGAACACCGCCATCCTCGCCGTCTCGGTCATGATTTCCTCCCCAGATGATGGGCGACGGGGCGGAGTTTAGCATGGCCCACCCTCCCCCAAGCGCGCAGACGCTGATAGACTCGCGGCCACATCACATGGACTCGATCCGCTCGCCCGAGATGCCGCGCCGCGCGTTCATGGCGATGATGGCGGGCGGTCTTCTCGCCGCGCCGCTCGCGGCGCGAGCGCAGCAATCAGCGGGGAAGATCTATCGCCTCGGGATTCTGGAGTCGGTGCCCGCGGCCCAGAACGCGGCCAATCTCGACGCCCTACGCAAGGGGCTGCGGGATCTCGGCTACGCCGAAGGGCGAAACCTGATCATCGAGTATCGGTCGTCGGACGGTCGGGCCGAGCGGTTCCCGGACCTGGCGGCCGAGCTGGTTCGTCTCAAGGTCGACTTGATCGTGACCAGGGGCACGCCGGCCACCCGGGCGGCCAAGAACGCGACCGGAACGATCCCGGTGGTGATGGCGACGATGGGCGACCCCCACACCCTCGTGGCGAGCTTCACGCATCCGGGCGGCAACATCACGGGGGTGACGACCTTCAGCACCGAGCTGACCGCGAAGCGGCTCGAGATCCTCAAGGAGTTGGCCCCGGGTCTCTCGCGGGTCGGGTTGCTTCATAACATGGGAAATCCGGCGGCCCCACCCGAATGGGAAGAGACGAAGGCCGCGGCCCGCGCCCTGGGTCTTCAGGCCGAGCTTCTCGACGTGCGGAGCCCGGGCGACCTGGGCCGCGCGTTCGAGCTGGCCCGGCGACAGCATGTCGATGCGCTGGTCATCGGGCTGGACGGCCTCACCCAGATGCAACAACAAGCGATCGTCGACGCGGTGACCCGCAACAGGCTGCCCGCCGCCTTTCCATCCCGCGAATTCGTCGAAGCGGGCGGATTGATGGCCTACGCGGTGAACTATCCCGACCTGTATTTCCGGTTCGCGGGCCTGGTCGACAAGATCTTCAAGGGCGCGAAACCCGCCGACCTTCCGGTGGAACAGCCGACCAGGTTCGAGCTCGTGATCAACCTGAAGACCGCCAAGGCACTCGGCCTCACGATCCCGAACTCGGTGCTGCTGCGGGCGGATCAGGTGATTCAGTAGCTTCGGGTCCTCGTGTGGTAGTCTACGGGGCGCCCGACGGAGGGAGGCGCCATGAAGATCACGATCCTCGACGACTACCAGGACACGATCCGCACGCTCGACTGCTTCAAGAAGACGGCCGGTCACGACGTCACGATCTGGAAGGACCACACCAAGGACGTCGACACGCTCGCGGGCCGGCTCAAGGACACCGAGGTGCTCGCCCTGCTGCGCGAGCGCACCCCGATCCGGGCGCCGCTCCTCGAGCGCCTCGACCGCCTGAAGATGGTGACCCAGGTCGGCGTGGTCCCCCACATCGACATCCCCGCGTGCACGCGCCGCGGCGTGATCGTCTCCTCGAGCCAGATGCCGGGCCGCCCGTCCTACGCGACCGCGGAGCTCACGTGGGGCCTGGTCATCGCGGCGGTGCGGCGCGTTCCCCAGGAGATGATCGCGATGCGCGCGGGCAAGTGGCAGGCCTACCCGATTGGCACCGGGCTGCGCGGCAAGACCCTGGGCATCCTGGGCTACGGCAAGATCGGCGCGGTGGTGGCGGGATACGGGCGCACGTTCGGGATGAACGTGATCGCGTGGGGCCGCCCGAGCACGCTCGAGAAGGCCAAGGCCGAGGGCTACACGCCCGCGGCGAGCCGCGAGGCCTTCTTCGCCGAGTCGGACGTGGTGTCGATCCACGTGCGCCTGATCGACGCGACCCGCGGCATGGTGACCGCGGACGATCTGGCGGGGATGAAGCCCTCCGCGGTCTTCGTCAACACGAGCCGCGCCGGGCTCGTGGCGCCGGGCGCGCTCGAGGCCGCGCTCGCCAAGGGCCGGCCGGGCATGGCCGCGGTGGACGTCTACGAGGACGAGCCGGTGCTGGGGGCCAGGCACCCGCTGCTCGCGATGGACAACGCGATCTGCGTTCCGCATCTCGGTTACGTGGAGCGTGACGGCCTCGAGCACATGTTCGCCACGATCTTCGATCAGATCCTGGCCTACGGCGCGGGCAAGCCGATCAACGTGCTGAATCCCGAGGTTCTCGCCGCCGCCAGGTCATGAGCCTCCGCGACCGGGCGTACGTCGTCGGCGTGTTCGAGCATCCCACCCGCAAGGCGGACGGGATCTCGCTGGCCCAGCTCCACGCGGAGGTGGCGCGCGGGGCGCTCGTCGACGCCGGGCTCACCAAGGACGACGTGGACGGCTACTTCTGCGCGGGCGACGCCCCCGGCCTGGGCGGGCTCTCGATGGCCGACTACATGGGGCTGCGTCTGCGGCACATCGACACCACCGAGACCGGCGGCTCGTCCTACGTGGTGCACGTGGCGCACGCGGCGGAGGCCATCGCGGCGGGCCGCTGCGACGTGGCCCTCATCACCCTGGCCGGTCGGCCGCGCGCGGAGGGCATGGCGACCGGCACCGCCCCGCGCAACTACGGCCCCGCCGCGCCCGACGTGGCGTTCGAGGCACCCTTCGCGCCCACGGTGGTGAACCAGTACGCGATGGCCGCCATGCGGCACATGCACGAGTTCGGCACCACCAGCGAGCAGCTCGCGTGGATCAAGGTGGCCGCCTCGCACCACGCCCAGCACAACCCGCACGCGATGCTGCGCGAGGTGGTGACGGTCGCGGACGTGGTCGGCTCGCCGATGATCTCGGACCCCCTGCATCGCCTCGACTGCTGCGTGATCAGCGACGGCGGCGGCGCGGTGATCGTGGCCCGCCCCGAGATCGCGAGGGGCCTGAAGCGCCCGCTGGTCACGGTGCGCGGGGCGGGCGAGGCGGTGAAGCATCAGATGGGCGGGCAGGTGGACCTCACCTACACCGGCGCGCGCTGGTCGGGCCCGGCCGCCTTCGAGATGGCGGGCGTGAAGCCGGCCGACATCAAGTACGCCTCGATCTACGACAGCTTCACGATCACGGTGCTGATCACGCTCGAGGACCTTGGCTTCTGCCCGAAGGGCCAGGGCGGGCGTTTCGTCTCCGACGGCAACCTGATCGCGGGGACCGGCCGGCTGCCCTTCAACACCGACGGCGGTGGCCTCTGCAACAACCACCCGGCCAACCGCGGCGGCATGACCAAGGTGATCGAGGCGGTGCGCCAGCTCCGCGACGAGGCGCACCCGGCGGTGCAGGTGAAGGGTTGCGACCTGGCCCTGGCCCACGGCACCGGCGGCTCGCTGGGCACGCGGCACGCGAGCGCGACCCTGATCATGGAGAGGGTCTGAGCCATGGCCGACGCGACCCGGAAGATCCTGGCCCCGACCCCGAGCCCCGAGACCGCGGCCTTCTGGGAGGCGGCGGGGAAGGGGAAGCTGCTCCTCAAGAGCTGTACCGCCTGCGGGCGGCCGCATCACTACCCGCGGCCGATCTGCCCCTTCTGCGGGAGCGATCGCACCGAGTGGAAGGAGTCGGCCGGGCGCGGCGTCGTCTACTCGTTCAGCGTGATGCGCCGGGCGACGCCGCCCTACGTGATCGCCTACGTGACGCTGGACGAGGGTGTGACCATGATGACCGGCCTGGTGGACTGCGACTTCGACGCGCTCCGCATCGGCCAGCCGGTGCGGGTGGTGTGGACCCCCACCGACGGCGGTCCCCCCGTCGCCATGTTCACCCCTCGCTAGCGGCAGGATCAGCCGGCGGCAGCACCTCGCGGAACACCGGCCGCGTCTTCCACTCCGGCACCGGCGGCGTGTGGCCCTCGCACGGCGCGTAGGGCGATTCCTCGACGACCTGCATGCGGTGGATGTAGCGCGGGCAGTTGGGGAAGGCCGCCTCGACCTGCACGCGCACGACGAGCTGGGCGCCGACGAGCTCGGCGAGCAGCGGATCGTCCTCCTGCACCGACGCTCGGCCGTTCACCCGCAGGCGTCTGGGGCTCTCGAAGTCGACGAAGAGCAGCCCGACGTGCGGGTTGACGAGGATGTTGCCCAGGCTCTTGAACATCCCGTTGCCGTCGTAGCTCGGGAACGCGACGGTGCCCGGCCCCACCACGCGGACGAACCCGGGCCGCCCGCCCTTGTACGAGCAGTCCGGTCGCCCCTCTGCGTCCGCGGTGGCCAGGAAGAACATGGACCGGCTCTCGATGAACGCGCGATCGGCGTCGGTGAAGACGTCGTGCGCGATGACCTCCTCCAGACGGTCGGCGAGCCGTCTCGTCTGGAAGCGATCCTGTAGCCGGCGCGATCCGTCGTGGTACAGCTTGCTCTCGCTCATGCGGCCTCCCCTAGAGCCGGGCCATCACCCGGTCGGCGAAGTCCTCGATCACGCGGTACTGCCGGTTGAGCGGCGGGTAGAGCATGATCTGGCTCAGCCCCTGGCTCTCCAGCTCCTTCAGTCGCTCCACCACCCGCCCGGGTGGGCCGGCCAGGCACGTGGCCTCGATCAAGGCCGGCGTGAGGAAGCGCGCCTCCTCCGGGTCCACGAAGCTGTAGTGGCTGCCGTGCAGGCGCTGATGCCGGATCTCGGGCGGCGCCTCGTCGAGCCAGTCGAGGTAGCCCTTCCATACCGGGCGCGCGTAGTCCGGCGGCTCCGCCCCGGTCTCCAGATGGTGCGCGACCAGGTAGTGCAGGCCGGAGATCACCGCGGCGCCGCACTCCGCGAGGATGCGCTCGGAGTTGGCCGGCTCGCCCGGCTGGAGCAGCGCCACGTTCACCATCGCGGCGGTGTGGAACCCGGCCGGGAGGGCGCGCCCGGCCTTCTCGGCCCCGCGCCGCGCATTCGCCAGCATCTCGGGCACCGTGCCTCCGCGCGGCAGGCCAGAGATGAGCCCGTCGCCGAGCTCGCCGGCCAGGGCCTGCGCCCTCGGGCCGAAGCCCGCGATGTATACCGGGATCGGGTGGTCGAGGTCGATGAAGCGGTGCTCGCGCATCTGGAAGCGGATCGGGTGCGTCTCGCCGTTCAGGGTGTAGTCGACCTCCTCGCCGAGGAGCAGCGCGCGGACGGTCTGCACGTACTCCTTGAACGGGCCGAGGCGCATCGGCTTCTGGCCGAGCGTGCGCATCGCGGTGTGGCCGGTGCCGAGACCGATGAAGCAGCGCCCCGGAGCCAGGCGATTGATGGTGGCGATGCCGTTGGCCACGACCGGCGCGAGCCGGAGGCCGGGCACGTTGACGCCGGTGCCGAGGCGCATGCGGCGCGTCTGCTGGGCGGCGAGGGCCAGCACCGCCCAGCAGTTCGACCGGATCATCTGGCTGTCGGTGACCCAGCAGTGCGAGTAGCCGAGGTTCTCGGCGTGGGTGATGTAGCCGATCTCGTCGATCTTGGCGTGAACGATGCCGAAGTCCATGGCGGGCGCGGGCCGGCTACTTGTCGAGCCAGACCTCCTGCATGCGTCCGTAGTTGTAGAGGGCGTTGTGGGGCACGAGGTTCTTCACGTAGGGCCACTGGGCGAAGTACTCCTTGCGCCAGCCCAGCATGGGCCGGGCGACCTCGGCCTCCAGCGTGCGCTGGATGTCGGCCACCATCTTGAGCCGCTTGGTCCGGTCCAGCTCCTGTGACTGCGCCTCGATCTGGCGGTCCATCGCCTCGTTGCAGTAGTCGGTGTAGTTGCGCGACGAGCCGCACTTGTAGTTCTCGACCAGGTACGCGTCCGGATCGTCGAAGCCGCCCGCGGTCAGGTTGGCCGCGATCTGGAACTCGCGCCGCGCCAGGGCGGGGAACCATGCGGCGGTGTCGAGCTGCTTGATGGTGGCCTCGATGCCCACCAGCCGGAGCTGGTCGACCGCGTAGGAGGCCAGGTCCACGTAGATGGGCGAGGTGCGGGTGGCCATCTCGAGGTGCAGCGCCTTGCCCGGCCCGTAGCCGGCCTCCGCGAGCAGCCGCTTGGCCTCCGCCTTGTCGCGCGCGGGGTCCCGGTAGCCGGCCAGGTTGCGCAGGTCGGCCTCGCCCAGCCCCCAGAAGCCCATCGGCTTCGGCATGAGCGCGGCGCCGATGACCGCGCCGCCCTGCCGCACGCTCTTGACGTAGGAGCGCCGGTCGAGCGCCAGGTTGACCGCGCGGCGCACCAGCGCGTTGTCGAAGGGCGCGCGCTTGTGGTTGAGCAGCACGTTGTCGCTGCCGTTCTGGCCGATCTCGGTGATGACGAGCGAGGGCGCGCCGCTCTTGGCCGCGTCCGCCATCGCCTTCGTCATCTCTAGCGGCACGAAGGCGTCGAGGCGCCCGGCCTGGAGCGCGGCGAGGCGGGTGCCCCGCTCGCGGATGATGGTGTAGCGGATCCCGTCGAGGTAGGGCCGATCCGGCACGAAGTAGTCGGGGTTGCGCTCCAGCTCCACGAGCTGACCCCGCAGCCACTCCTTCTGGCGGAAGGGGCCGGTGCCCACGCACTTCTGGCGCAGCTCGTTCAGCGGGACGTGGGCGGGCAGCACCGGCGAGTAGCCGGAGGCCAGCATGAGGAGCAGCGACGGCTGGGGGCGTTTCAGGTGGAACACCACCGTGTAGGGCTCGGGCGCTTCGATCGACGCGATGTTGGTCCACCATTCCTTTCGAGCGCTGAGCCGGAAGCGCGCGGTCGCCTCCGGCGCCTCGCGGGCCACGTCGAAGGTGTACTTCACGTCGGCGGAGGTGAACGGCTTGCCGTCGTGCCACTTCACGTTCTTGCGGAGGAAGAACACCAGATTCTTGTAGTTGTCCTGCCACGACCAGCGCTCGGCCAGCTCCGGGATCACGGTGTCCACGCTCTCCTGGCCCTTGAGCGGGTCGAAGAAGGCCAGGTTCGAATAGCAGGGCGACATCGGCCACGTGTTCGAGACGGTGGCCGACTCGTGGATGATGAGCCCCGGCGGATCCTCGATCAGCACCGTGTTGAGGATGCCGCCGCGCTTGGGCTTGGCTCCTTGGGCCCAGACCGGCGCGCCGGCCAGGACCAGCGTGGCCAGGAGGATGGCGAGCCCGAGGGCGGTGGAGCGGAGCGAGCATCTCGGCATGGAGGTCTCCACTGGACGGGTTCGGGCTCAGTACATCACGAGGCCACCCGTGATGTTGATGGCCTGGCCGGTCATGTAGGACGACTTGCTGGAGGCGAGGAAGCCCACCACGTTGGCCACGTCCTCCGCCTTCTCGATGCGCCCGAGCGGGATCTGCTCGACGCGCTGCTTCACGTACTCGCCGGGCTTGAGCCCCATGAGCCCTTCGCCCGCCTCGCGGTCGACCTGGAAGATCATGTCGGTCTCCACGATGCCGGGGCACACGCAGTTGACGCGGATACCGTCGGCGGCGTGGGCCAGGGCCAGGCTCCGGGTCATGCTGATCACCGCCGCCTTGGTTAGGCCGTAGACCAGCGAGGTCTTGAGCCCCATCTTGCCCGCCATCGAGGCCAGGCTGATGATGTTGCCGCGCTTCGCCTTGACCATGTGGCGGAGCACCGCCTGGCTCGCGAAGAAGACGCCCTTGGCGTTGACCGCGAGCAGCCGGTCCCAGTCCGCCTCGGTGACGTCCGCGGTGTGCATCGACTTGTGGATGCCCGCGTTGTTGACCAGGATATCGATGCGCCCCCACTCGGCCACGGTTTGGTCGGCCATCGCCTGGAGGTCGGCCAGGCGGGTGACGTCGGTCTGGAGCGCCATCGCCCGGCGCCCGTGCTTGCGCACCTCCTCCGCGGTGCGCTCGCCGGTGGCCCGGTCCACCTCGGCCACCACGACGTCGGCGCCCATGCCGGCCAGCTCGAGCGCGATGGCGCGTCCGATGTTGCGCCCGGCGCCGGTGACGATCGCGGTCTGTCCCTGGAGTTCCATTTAGATGGCGTCCATCTCAGCAGCAGCCGCCCGAGATGGTCGCCTTGGTGCGCTGGATCAGCTCGAGGCGCACGTCGTCGGGGGCCTGGACGAAGCAGATGCGGGGGCCGCCCGGGATCTCGATCGGCCCCTCCAGCAGCTTCGCGCCGAGGCCCTCGAGCCGCTTGATGTCGGCCTCGAGATTCTCGGAGTCGAAGCCGAAGTGCTCGAGGCCGTGATGGGCCCGGGCGTCGCCCGCGCCCAGCTTCTCGTTGGTGCGCGCGCCCGAGATGTTGACCGGGGTGCCGTCCTCGCTCTGGCACCGCACGAAGCGGTCGCCGAAGACCCGCGTCTCGTCGGAGACGATCTTGAACGCGAAGGCCTTCACGTACCAGTCGGCGGTCTTGCGGGGGTCGGACGCCTTCAGGTGGATGTGGTTGATCCGGTAGGGCATGGCGGTGTCCTTTCGGCTGAGGTATCGTCGGTGCCGCGCCATCGGCGCCGCTAGAGAATAGTAGGAGCCGACCCCCGGTTCAAGGAGGCCTCATGGACATCGGCTGCCACCTTCCCAACCAGGGCCCCCTCGCCAACGGCGAGTCGCTCGTGCGCTTCGCGCGGGCCGCCGAGGAGCGCGGGGTCGCCTCGCTGTGGGTGAGCGATCACGTCATCTTCCCGCGCTCCGCCACCGGGAGCTACCCGGGCGGGCGCTTCCCGCATCCGCCCGACAAGCCCTACCTCGAGCCGGTGACGGTCCTGGCCGCCGCCGCGGTGTGCACGACCCGGGCCCGGCTGGGCGCCTCGGTCTTCATCCTGGGCCACCGGCACCCGGTGCTCATGGCCAAGATGCTCACCAGCATCGACGCGCTCTCCAACGGCCGGCTCATCTGCGGGGTCGGGGTCGGCTGGTGGAAGGAGGAGCTCGAGATCCTGGGCGTGCCCTTCCACGCGCGCGGCCGGCACGGCGACGAGATCCTGCGCGCGTTCAAGGCCCTCTGGACCGAGGAGAACCCGCGCCTCGACGGCGAGTTCTTCCGGTTCCACGACCTGGGCTTCGCGCCGAAGCCGGTGCAGAAGCCGCACCCGCCCATCTGGGTGGGCGGCGACAGCCCGGGCGCGTTCCGCCGGGTGGTGACGCTCGGTGACGGCTGGCACGCGACCTCCAAGGATCCCGACCAGCTCCGCGAAGGCCTGGGCCGGCTGCGCGCGGTGGCGGACCAGCACCGGCGCGACATGAAGACGATCGAGATCTCGGTGCGCTACAGCCTGAGCGACGGGATGCTGGGCAAGGGCGCCCAGATGGTGATCGACCAGCTCGGTGAGTACAAGCGCATCGGCCTGAGCCACGTCCTGATCGACTTCCGGCGCGACGACCTCTCGAAGATGCTCGAGCTGCTCGACCTGGTCACCACCACGATCCGCCCCGCGGTGGCGTAAGACGGGGTCAGGTCTTACATTCCGACATTTTTCGGGCGGTCGCCGTGACGGTGCGGGGCGGAAATGTCGGAATGTAAGACCTGACGGCCAGGTGTCAGTACCTTCCGGTCAGCGGAGTGTCAATACCTCCCGGTCGCTATGATGAAGGCAAACGGCGACGAGGAGGTGACGGCATGGGTCAAAAAGCGCACGGGAGCGGCGG
>JBGQHJ010000061.1:0-26417 GCA_041497895.1 Methylomirabilia bacterium | reverse complement strand
GAGGCCGACGTCGAGGCCGAGCCGTATTCTCCGTGGCACCCGGACCTGGTGACCGCACACCTCTGCGCCTCGGACGCGATCATCGAGCGCGCCGGGGCCGCGCTCCGTCCCGGCAACGCCCTGGCCATGGTCGCCTTCCACCTGGACCAGTGGAAGGAGACCGGCCGGGTCTCGCGGTTCGCCTACGACGAGGCGCGCATGCGCACGGCTCTCCAGGAGCGGGGATTCGCGGTGGAGGCGCTCGAGGTCGAGCGCGAGGTGCGGCGCTTCGGATCCGTGGAGGAAGGCCTCGCGGCCGCGGTCGGCCTCGAGGATCGGTGGCGGACGGACGGGCGCTGGTTCCGGTACATCGCGTTCCTCGAGTCGGGCGGCCGCACGCTGACGCGCAGCCATCTCCTCGTCAAGGCGCGGCGCGCGTGAGCGGCGCGAATCTCGGGGCGCTGACCCTCACCGAGTCGGTGAAGGCGCTCGCGCTGGAGCTGGGCTTCGACCTGGTCGCGGTGGGCCCGGCCGCGCCGCCCGAGCACGGCGCCGCGCTCCGGCGCTGGGTGGAGGCCGGCCACGCCGGCACCATGGGCTATCTCGAGCGGAGGCTCGAGGAGCGGCTCGACCCGTCGCGCGTGCTGCCGGGCGCGCGGGCTGCCGTCTGCGTGGCGCTCAACTACTACCAGGGCGAGCCGGAGGACGTCTCCTGGCGCCCGATCGCCCGCTACGCCTGGGGACGCGACTACCACGACGTGATCGGACCGCGCCTCGGGCGGCTGGCGGATCACCTGACCCTGGTCGCGGGCGCCCGGAGCCGTGGCTACGTCGACACCGGCCCGGTGCTGGAGCGCGATCTGGCGGCGCGGGCGGGGCTCGGCTGGGTCGGCAAGAACACCATGCTGCTGCATCCGACCCTCGGCTCGTGGTTCTTCATCGGCGTGCTCCTGACCACCGCGGACCTCGTCGCGGATGCCCCGCTGGCCGATCGCTGCGGCACCTGTCGCGCCTGTCTCGACGCCTGCCCGACCGGGGCCTTCGTCGCTCCGTACGTGCTCGACGCGCGGCGCTGCATCTCGTACCTGACGATCGAGCACCGGGGCGAGATCGACCCCGATCTCCACCACGGGATGGCCGGCTGGCAGTTCGGCTGCGACGTCTGCCAGGACGTGTGCCCGTGGAACCGGAAGGCCCCGACCACGCGCCATCGGGAGCTCGTGCCCGAGACCGCGTATCCCGGAGCGGAGGCCGTCTCACGGATGGACGATGCCGCGATCCGGGAGACATTCCGGGGGAGCGCCCTGCTTCGAGCCAAGCCTGCGGGACTGCGCCGCAATGCCCTGATCTATCGGGAGAACGAGACGTGAAGCTCGATATCACCCGCGCCGGCCCGCGGTGCCGGCGGGGGCGGAGCGGACCTGATCGGCTGTGCTACAATCCGAGCGCGAGGGGACCCCATGGCCATCCTGAAGGTCGCGCGTCTCGGACATCCCGTGCTTCGCCAGGTCGCGGCGCCGGTTCCGATCGCGCAGATCAGGTCGGCCGAGACCCAGCGCCTGATCGACGACATGGTCGAAACCATGCGCGAGTACAACGGCGCGGGACTCGCGGCCACCCAGGTGCACGAGCTCAAGCAGATCTGCGTGATCGAGGTCCACGGCAACCCGCGCTATCCCGACGCCCCCGCGATCCCGCTCACCGTGCTGGTCAACCCGGTGGTGACGCCGCTGACCGAGGAGATGGAGGAGGGCTGGGAGGGCTGCCTCTCGGTCCCCGACATGCGGGGAGTGGTGCCGCGCCTCACCAGCGTCCGGCTCGAGGCCTTCGACCGCGAGGGCCGGCTGATCGACCTGGTGGCCAAGGACTTCCTCGCGCGCGTCATCCAGCACGAGACCGACCATCTGCACGGACGGGTCTACCTCGACCGGATGCGGGACCTCTCGACCCTCACGCATCTGGCCGAGTGGAACCGGTACTGGCTCGGCAACCAGGAGCAGGACGACTAGGCGGGCGACCGATGCCCAACCGATGAAGGTCGTCGCCGTCGTCCGCGATCTCTTCTTCGTGGCCCGCATCCGGGAGACCGCGCGCCTCGTGGGCACGCCGCTCACCTTCGCCCGCACCCCGGAAGAGCTCGCCGCGACCCTCGCCCCGGAGGCGCCCGCCCCGGTGCCCGGGCTGGTGATCGTCGATCTCACCACCAGCGGCTGGAACTACGACGCGATCTTCGACGCGCTCGCGGCCGTCCCCGACGTGCCGGTGCTCGGCTTCACGACCCACGTGCTGGCCCGCGCCACCCAGCCGCTCCACGCCCGCTGCCGGCGGGTGGTGACCAAGGAAACCCTGACCCAGGAGCTGCCCGCGCTCCTGCAGCACGGGCTCGCGGCGTGACCTCGGCCGAGTTCGTGGCCGCACTCGACGAGGCGAACCAGGCGGTCCTCCGCCGGCTCGAGCCCGACGCCACCCTCACGCCGGAGGTGAGCGGCGCATTGAACGTCACGAATTTGTTGAAAGTGGCGCTCAAGAACGAGATCGAGGCCACCGAGATCGCGGCGCGCTGGCTCGTCGCCACCACCGACGTGGAGGTCAAGATGGCCTTCGCCCGCCAGGCCGGCGACGAGGCCAAGCACTACCGCATGATCGCGGACCGCCTCGGGGAGCTCGGGGTGGACGCCCGCGCCTTCGATCCGCTCGCGCAGGGATTCGGGCCGCTCTTCAAGTACCTCGACTCGCTCGAGACCACGGTGGAGCGAGTCGCCGCGGGCCAGTTCACCCGCGAGGCCATCGCGGTGGTCAAGAACCGCCAGTTCATCGAGTTCTGCGACCGGGCGCGGGATCGGGTCACCGCCACCCTCTACCGTGACGTCATCGAGCCGGACGAGCGCTTCCACCACCAGCTGGGGCGCTCGCTCCTGCTCAAGCTGGCGACCACGCCCGAGGCCCAGGAGCTGGCCCGGCGGGCCGCCGCCCGCACGCTCGCGCTGGCCGAGGAGCTGCAGGGCGCCGCGCTGCGGACCGCCGGCATCCACCACGCGCCCGGCTGTTGATGGATCCGGATCCTTCCCTGTCCGAGTTCACCGCCGCGGTCACCCGCGCCGACGCCGACATCCCGCTGGCCCGCGCCGCCCTCCTGATCGCGGTCGCCGAGCAGCCCGGGCTCGACGTGGACAAGCAGCTCGCGCGCCTCGACGACCTCGCGGACGCGGCGGCCACGGACCGCGACGGGCGGGACGATCTGCGCCGCCTGCATCGGCTGCGCGAGTTCCTCTTCGAGGAGCAGGGCTTCGCGGGCGACCGGACCGACTACTTCGATCCGCGCAACAGCTATCTCAACCACGTCCTCGACCGACGGCTGGGGATCCCGATCACGCTGTCGCTGGTGCTGATCGAGGTCGGCCGGCGCCTGGGCCTGGACATGGAGGGCGTGGGGCTCCCGGGTCACTTCATCACCGGGGTCCGGATCGGGGGCGAGCACGTGCTGCTCGATCCCTTCAACCGCGGTGCGCTGCTCACGGCCGAGACCTGCGGCGAGGTGGTGCGGCGCGCACTGGGTCGACCGGTGCGGCTTCAGCCGGTGCACTTCGAGCCGGTGAGCAACCGGCAGTTCCTGGTGCGCATGCTCGCCAACCTGAAGGGCATCTACTGGCGGCAGGAGGCGTGGGACAAGGTGGTGCGGGTGATCGATCGCACCCTCGCCCTCGACCCCGACGCGGCGGGAGAGTGGCGCGACCGCGGCGCGGCCTGGAGCAACATGGGCCGGCTCGAGCGCGGGGCCGCCGACTGGGAGCGCTACCTGACCGAGTTCCCGGACGCGGCCGACCACGAGCAGGTGCGCGGCCAGCTCCGCCGGGTGCGCCAGAAGCTCGCGCAGCTCAACTAGGACCGGGCGTGCGCGTCCAGGGCGGGACGAACCTCTACGGCTTCACCGTCGGCATCCTCATGCTCGACACCCGGTTCCCGCGCATCCCCGGCGACATGGGCAACGCCACCACCTTCGACTTCCCGGTGCGCTACCACCGCGTGACCGGCGCCTCGCCTCACCGGGTGGTCCGCCAGGGACAGCGCGAGCTGCTGCCCGCCTTCATCGAGGGGGCGCGCTTCCTCGAGCGGGAAGGGGTCCGGGCGATCACCACCAACTGCGGCTTCCTGGCCAAGTTCCAGCCGGAGCTCGTCGCGTCGGTCGGAGTGCCGGTCTTCACCTCGAGCCTCATGCTGGTGCCGCTCGTGCAGCGGATGCTGCCGCCGGGGCGGGCGGTGGGCGTCCTCACCGTCAACGCGGCCTCGCTCCACCGCGAGCACATGGAGGGCGCGGGGATCGCGGCGGACGCGCCGGTGGTGGTGGCGGGGCTCGAGACCGAGAAGGAGTTCACCCGGGTGCTGCTCGACGACCAGCTGGTCCTCGACGTGGAGACGGCCCGGCAGGAGCACCTGACGGTGGCGGGCCGCCTGGTGACCGAGCATCCCGAGATCGGCGCGATCGTGCTCGAGTGCACGAACATGCCGCCCTACCGCGCCGACATCCAGGCCGTCACCGGCCTGCCCGTCTTCGACATCACGACGCTGGTCCGGATGGTGCACGAGTCGGTGCGCCACGGGCTCGCGCCGCGCCCCGCCTGAGCCCGCCGAAAGTGTGAGCGAGACCGCGGACGTCGTCATCGTGGGCGCCGGCATCATCGGCGGCTCGGTGGCGTTCCATCTCCTCGAGCGTGATCCGGCCCTTCGGATAGTCGTGCTCGAGAAGGAGCCCGAGCCCGGCACCGGCGCCACGTCCAAGGCCACCGGGGGCGTGCGCTTCCAGTTCTCCACCGAGGCCAACGTGCGCCTCACCCAGCTCTCGTACCGCTACTTCGCCCACGCCGAGGAGATCCTGGGCTCGCCGGTCGACTTCACGCGCCACGGCTACCTCTTCGTCACCACCGACCCCGCCACGCTCGAGCAGTGCCGCCACAACGTGGCGCTGCAGCGCGGGCTGGGCGTGGCGAGCGAGCTCCTGACTCCGGCCCAGATCCAGACGCACCTGGCCTCGCTGGTCACCCACGACCTGGTCGGGGGCACCTTCTGCGCCGACGACGGCTCGGCCGACCCCTACTCGATGCTGCGGGCCTTCCTGGCCCGCGGCCGGGGCCGGGGACTGCGCCTGCTGACCGAGCACCCGGTGACCGGCCTCGTGAGATCGGGTGAGCGCGTCACCGGCGTGCGCACGCCGCGGGGGGAGTGGAGCGCGCCGATCGTGGTCGACTGCGCCGGGCCCTACGCCGACCAGATCGGCGCGATGGCCGGCGTCTCGATCCCGTCGAAGCCATACCGCCGGCAGGTGATGGTGACCGAGCCGCTGCCGCTCTTGCCTCCCGTCTTTCCTCTGATCGTCGATCTCGACACCGGCTTCTACGTGCACCGACAGGGGCAGAGCGCGGTGCTGATGGGCGGCACCGACAAGGACATCAAGCCCGGCCTCGACACCACGGTCGACTGGGACGCCTTCGACGCGGTCTTCCGCGCCGCGGCGATCCGGGTGCCGCCGCTCGCCGAGGCGCAGGTCATGCGCGCCTACGCGGGCGTGCGCGACCTCACCCCCGACTACCACGGCATCCTCGGCCCGGCGGCGCAGGCGCCGGGCCTCCACGTCGCGTGCGGCTTCTCCGGGCACGGCTTCATGCACGCGCCCGCCATCGGTATCCTGATGACCGAGATCCTGCTTGACGGCCGCGCCGGCAGCATGGATATTGCTCCCCTGTCCCTCGATCGCTTCGCGGCGGGAAGACTGCGCGCCGAAGCCAACATGTTCTGAGTGCACCCACAGGAGGCAGGACCGATGCGGAAGAGCTTGGGGCTCGCGGTGATGGCTCTGATACTCGTCGCGGCGCTGGCCGGCGGCGCGGCGGCGCAGCAGTCGCTGACCTGGACCGCCGGCGCGGTCGGCGGCGGCTGGTACGCGATCTCGGGCGGCATGGCCGAGCTGCTCCGTGAGAAGGCGGGGCTCAACATCAAGGTCATCCCGGGCGGCGGCACCCAGAACCCGCTGCTCGTCGAGAAGGGCGAGGCCGAGCTCGGCATGGGCCTGCCGCCGCTCCTGGGCGCGGCCTTCCGGGGTGACGACCCGTACCCGGGGCAGAAGATGGACAAGCTCCGGGCGCTCGCCGGCAACATGAGCCTCAACACCTTCCACTTCTACGTCGCGGCCGACTCACCGTTCGCCAAGATGACGATGGAAGAGATCTTCAAGGGCAAGAAGCCCATGCGCCTGGCCATCTCCAAGCCGGGCTCCTCCGACGTGTGGGTGTTCGAGAAGATCATGGAGTTCTACGGCTACTGCCAGCCCGGCAAGACCGCCGAGTGCTACAAGACCTGGGAAGCGGCCGGGACCAAGTTCTTCCGTGGCTCCTACTCCGAGCAGGCGGGCGCCTTCAAGGACCGCAACGTCGACGGAACCTTCACCTTCCTGGCCCTGCCCGGCGCCTCCATCACCGAGGCCTCGGTGGGCCGAGACCTCAAGCTCCTGGCCTTCCCGAAGCCGCTGCTCGAGTACCTCGGCAAGTTCGGGATGGGCGAGGGCGTGATCCCGGCCGGCACCTACCCCAAGGCGGCCAACGGCAACGAGCCGGTGGTCTCGGCCACGATGGGCACCACGATCACGGTGTCGAGCGCGATGTCCAACGATCTCGCCTACACGATCACCAGGACGCTCAACGACAACGCGGACCGGGTGCGGAAGATCCACGGCAGCCTCTCGGACTACGAGCCCTCCAAGGGCTACCTCTTCCTCGGCGTCGCGCTCCATCCGGGGGCCGAGCGCTACTACCGGGAGAAGGGCTGGCTGAAGTAACCCGGGCCGACCACCATCAGAAAGCTCGAGGGGTGGGTCTACTGGGCGGCCGGCGTCTACGGGACGGCGGCCGCCCTGTTCCACCTGTACACCGCGGGGTACGGCACCCTCGAGCCCCGCCTGCAGCGCTCGGTGCACCTGCTGTTCCTGGTGCCGCTGGTGTTCGTCGCGTTCCCCTTCCACTCGACCTCGCCCCGGACCCGCCCGAGCCGCTTCGACTGGCTGTGGGCGGCGCTCACCGCGGTCGGCAGCCTGTACCTCATCTGGGACGCCGATCGGCTCAACCATCGCTGGGAGGGCGCCTCCCCGGTGCTGCCGATCGAGGTGGTGCTGGGCTCGATGATGGCGGTGCTGGTCATCGAGGCGTGCCGCCGATCGCTCTCGCCGTGGATGGCGGTCACCATCTCGGTCTCGCTCCTCTACCTGGCCACCAGCCAGTGGGTCCCCGGCCTCTTCAACTTCAAGGGCTATCCCTTCCCGCGGATGGTCGAGTTCGTGTACCTCACCGGTGACGAGGGGATCTACGGCTTCCTCACCGGCATCTCCTCCAACATCCTGTTCATCTACGTCCTCTTCGCGGCGGTGATGATGAAGGCCGGGGTGGGGGAGTTCGTGATCGACGTGGCGGTGCGCCTCGCGGGCTGGGCCCGCGGCGGCCCGGCCAAGATCGCGGTGATCGCCTCCGCGCTGTTCGGCACCATCTCCGGCTCGACAGTGGCCAACGTCTACGCCACCGGCTCCTTCACGATCCCGCTCATGAAGAAGGGCGGCTACACCGCCAAGAACGCGGCCGCCATCGAGGCCATCGCGGGCACCGGCGGCCAGATCATGCCCCCGGTCATGGGGGCGGGCGTCTTCATCATGTCGGAGGTCACCGGCATCTCGTACTTCGACATCATCAAGGCCGCCGCGATCCCGGCCATCCTCTACTACGTGGGGCTGATGGCGATGGTGCACTTCCTGGCCCTGCGCTACGGCATGCGGCCGGTGCCGCGCTCCGAGCTGCCGTCGTGGAAGCCGGTGCTGCGGCACGCCTACTTCGCGATCCCCTTCGCCCTCATCGTCTACCTGCTGGCCCAGGGCTACTCGCCGACCGGCGCCGCCTTCTACACCATCGTGGTGACCTTCGCGCTCTCCTTCCTCGACCGGAAGACGTGGATGACGCCCTGGCGGTGCTGGGAGGCGCTGACCGAGGCCTCGTTCTCCGCCGCGACGATCGCGGTGGCCCTCGCCGGCTCCGGCATGATCGTGGGCGTGCTGACCCGCACCGGCGCCGCGCTCGCGTTCAGCGGAGTGGTGGTCCAGGCCGCGGGCGGGGTGCTCCTGATCGCGATGCTCCTGGTCTTCGTCGTGGTCTCGGTCCTCGGCACCGGCATCCCGACCACCGCCGCCTACGTGATCTCGGTCACGGTGGGCGCCGCCGCGATGGGCAACCTCGGGGTGAGCCTCCTCGCCGCCCACCTCTTCGTCTTCTACTACGCGGTGCTGTCCGATCTCACGCCGCCCGACGCGGTCACCGCGTTCGCGGCCGCCAACATCGCGGGAGCCGACATGTTCGCCACCGGCATCGAGGCGTTCCGGCTCGGCGTGGCCGGCTTCTTCGTTCCGTTCGCGTTCGTCTACCACCAGGAGCTGCTGCTCAAGGGGAGCTGGCCCGAGATCGTGCTGATGTCGGCTCTCGCCGCGGTCTCCGCGATCGCGCTGGCCTCCTGCGTGGTGGGCCAGGGCTGGGGCCCGGTCTCGGGGTGGCTGCGCTGGCTGTGCCTGGTGGCCGCCGGGATGATGGTGGTGCGCACCGGGCCCGTGCAGGCGCTCGGCCTGGTCCTCTACGCGAGCATCCTGGTCCTGAGCGCTCGGCGGCGCGTCCCGGTGCCCGCGGTCAGCGGGGGCTGAGCCGGTCCACGAGCCCCGCGTCGGCGGCGGGGAACTGATAGTCGCGCAGCTCGGCCGGCCTCACCCACGCGATCTCCTGACCCTCCGCGGGCCGCACCTCTCCCTGCAGCGCGCAGCGGAAGAAGCGGAGCCGCACCGTCTTCTCCGGGTACGCCCAGTCGACGGTGTCGAGCAGCTCGCCCACCGCGACCGCCGCGTCCAGCTCCTCCCGGATCTCGCGCGCCAGCGCGGCCTCCGCGCTCTCGCCCGGCTGGCGCTTGCCCCCGGGGAACTCCCAGAGCCCGCCCAGGTGGCTGGCCGCCAGGCGCCGCGCGATGAGGATCCGCCCGTCCCGCTCGATCACCGCCGCGACCACCTCGACGACTCCCCCTCCCCCCTGGGGGGAGGGCAGGGTGAGGGGGCCGGGGTCTTCCGGCGCGCTCACGACGCGGTCCACCCGCCGTCCACCGCCAGCACGGACCCCGTCACGTAGCCCGCCGCGTCGGACGCCAGGTAGAGGCAGGCCGCCGCGACGTCGTCCACGTGCCCGGGCCGCCCGATGGGGATGCGGTGCTCGAGCATGCGCCGGCGGAAGTCGCTGACGCCGGGGTTGATGACGGTGTCGATGGTGCCGGGCGCCACCACGTTCACCCGGATGCGGTCCCCGACCAGCTCGACCGCGGCGGCCCGCGCCAGCGCGTTGAGCCCACCCTTGGACGCGACGTAGGGCGAGAAGTCCCGCGCCGCGACCACGCCGAGGGCGGAGCCGATGTGCACGATGGAGCCGCCGCCCCGCTCCCGCATCGGGCCGACCACCATCTTGGTGAGCACGAAGGCGCCCACCAGGTTGATCCGCAGCACCTCGGCGAAGTCGGCCGCGTCGACCTTCTCGAGCGGGGCGTTGAGCCGCACCGCCGCGGAGTTCACCAGCACGTCCACGCCGCCCCACTGCCGGCGGGTCTCCGACACCAGCCGGGCCACGTCCGCCTCCGCGCCCGCGTCGCCCGCCTCGGCGCGGCCCACGCCGCCGGCGGCCGCGATGGCCTCCGCCACCTCGCGGAGCGGCCCCGGTCGCCGGCCGAAGACGGCCACGCGCGCGCCCTCGCGCGCGAAGCAGAGCGCGACCGCCCGGCCGATGCCGGTGCCGCCGCCCGCCACGATCGCGACCTTACCCTCGAGCGCGCCCATCGGCTCCCCGCTCGGCGTGGTATGTCGCGCACGCGCGACGCATCGGGCAGGGGCGACAGCGCGGCGCCCGCGCGGTGCACCAGGTCGCGCCGAAATCCATCAGCGCCTGGTTGTAGTCGTAGGCCTTCCGCGGCGGCACCAGCGCGCCGGCCAGGTCCCACATCGCCTTCTGCCCGCGCAGCCGCGCGAGGCGCCGCGGGCCGAGGAAGACGCGACCGAGCACGCGGCGGACGTTGGTGTCCACGATCGGCACCGCGCGGCCGTACGCGAAGCAGCGCACGGCTCCCGCGGTGTAGCGGCCGATCCCCCGCATCGCCCGGAGCGCGAGATCGTCGTCGGGTAGCCGGCCGCCGTAGCTGGCGACCGCCTCGCGCGCGATGCCGCGCAGGTGGAGCGGCCGGACGTTGTAGCCGAGCGGGTACCAGAGCCGCTTCACGTCATCGGGGGCGGAGGCGGCGAGCGCCTCGAGGGTCGGGTAGCGGCCGAGGAACTCGTGGTACTTGGGCACCACGCGATCGACCTGGGTCTGCTGCAGCATGATCTCGGAGACCAGGATGCGGTAGGGATCCTCGGTGCGCCGCCACGGCAGGTCGCGCCGGTGCCGGGCATACCAGGCGAGGAGGCGCCGCCGGAAGTGGAGGCGGGCCCGGCGGTCGGGCAGGACGGTGGGCGGCACGGCGGCCATTGTGTACGAGGTGCGCGGCGTCCCGCAAGCCGGCCGCAAGTTGACAGCCGCCCGCGGCCCGACAACAATGAGCCATGCCCGACCAGACCCGCGAGTACCAGGTCGCCCGCCACGGGGTCGCGCTGTTCGACCGCTCCGCGCTCGGAAAGGTCAGCGTGACCGGCCGCGACCGCCTCGCCTTCCTGCAGGGCATGCTCACCAACGACGTGAAGGCCTTGGCACCCGGGCAGGGCGCGCCGGCCGCCTTCCTCGACGCGCACGGCAAGGTCATGGCGCTGCTCGTCGTCTACGCGGCCTCGGACCGGGCGCTGATCGAGCTGCCGCCACAGATGACCGCGAAGACGCTCGAGACCCTCGACCACTTCCTGATCTCCGAGAAGGCGGAGTTCGAGGCGGTCGACGACGCGTTCGCGATCCTCTCGCTGCAGGGGCCGGGGGCGCGCCGGCTCCTCGAAGGTCTGGCCGGCACCGCGCTCGACCTCGCCCCGTACGGCCACGCCGAGGTGGCGGTGGCCGGCGCGCCGGTGCGGGTGATCAATCGCGCGGAGGGGCCGGGGCCGGGCTTTCACTGCTGGACCCCGGTGGAGCACGCGCCGGCACTGCACGGCGCGGCCCTCGCCGCGGGCGCGGTCGCCGCGGGCGCGGAGACCCTCGAGATCCTGCGCATCGAGGCGGGCCAGCCCTGGTATCCCCAGGACGTCGACGCGTCGGTCATCCTGCCCGAGACCCGTCTCGAGTCGCTCGTGAGCTACACCAAGGGCTGCTACATCGGCCAGGAGACGGTGGCGCGCGTGAAGTACCGCGGGCACGTCAACCGCGCGCTGAGTGGCCTGGTCGTCGAGGGCGATCGCGTGCCCGAAGTGGGCGCGCGGATCCTCGCGGCCGGGACCGAGGTGGGGAAGGTGACCTCGGCGGCGCGCTCGATCGCGCTCGGCCGACCGATCGCGCTCGGCTACGTGCGCCGCGAGCACTTCGAGCCGGGCACCGCGGTGACCGTCGCGGACGGGGCGGGGGAGCAGCCGGCCCGGATGAGCGCGCTGCCCTTCGTGACCGAGGCCTGACGGACCCTTCCCGCGTGTCCCAGTCCCGCCCCGCCAATCGTCTCGCCTCCGAGACGAGCCCCTACCTGCTCCAGCACGCCCACAATCCGGTCGACTGGTACCCGTGGAGCCCCGAGGCCTTCGAGCTGGCCCGCCGCGAGGACAAGCCGGTGCTGCTCTCGGTGGGCTACTCCGCCTGCCACTGGTGCCACGTCATGGAGCGTGAGTCGTTCGAGAACGACGAGATCGCGGCCCTGATGAACCAGCTCTTCGTGTCGATCAAGGTCGATCGCGAGGAGCGGCCCGACGTCGACCAGATCTACATGCAGGCGGTGCAGTCGATGACCGGCCGCGGGGGCTGGCCGATGACCGTCTTCCTCACCCCGGACGGGGTCCCGTTCTACGGAGGCACGTATTTCCCTCCGGAGGACCGGCACGGCATGCCCGCCTTCCCGCGCCTGCTCCGCTCCATCGCCGACGCCTACCACTCGCGCCGCGGCGAGGTGCTCGAGGCCGGCCGCCAGCTCGTCGAGGCCATGGGGCAGTCGGGGAGGCTCACCGGGTCGACGAGCCTCCTGACCCGCGACGTGCTGGTCCGGGCCTACATGGGACTGGGCGGCGAGTTCGACGAGCGCGACGGCGGGCTCGGTCAGGCGCCCAAGTTCCCGCAGCCCATGACCTGGGAGGCGGTGCTCCGCGTCGGGCGCCGCGCCCGAGACGCGCGCGGGCTCGAGATGCTCCAGCTCACGCTCACCCGGATGGCGCGCGGTGGCATCTACGATCAGCTGGGGGGCGGCTTCCACCGCTACTCGGTGGACGGCCAGTGGCTCGTGCCGCACTTCGAGAAGATGCTCTACGACAACGCCCAGCTCGCCTCCCTCTACCTGCACGGCTGGCTCGCCACCGGCGACGGGCTCTACCGCCGCGTGGCCGAGGAGACGCTCGACTACGTGCGGCGCGAGATGACCCACCCGGCGGGCGGCTTCTACTCGGCCCAGGACGCCGACTCCGAGGGAGTCGAGGGCAAGTTCTTCGTCTGGTCGCCCGACGAGATGCGTGCGGTCCTGGACGATCCCGCGCTGGCGCGCGTGGCGCTCGCCTACTGGGGCGTCGACGACGGGCCCAACTTCGAGGGCCACAGCATCCTGTTCGTGCCGCGTGGCCCGGAGGAGGTCGCCGGCACGCTCGGCATCACCGGCGATGCGCTGACGACCGCGATTGAGCGCGCCCGCACGCTCCTGTATGCCGAGCGCGAGAAGCGGGTGCACCCCGGCCTCGACGACAAGGTGCTGGCGTCGTGGAACGGGCTCATGCTCGCCGCGTTCGCGGAGGCGGCCGCGGTGCTGGGCCGCGCGGACTATCTCGCGGTCGCGGTCCGCAACGCCGAGTTCCTCACCCGGCAGATGGTCCGCGACGGACGGCTCCTGCGGTCCTGGAAGGACGGCCAGGCCCGCATCACCGGCTACCTCGAGGACTACTCGATGGTGGGAGTGGGCCTGCTCGCCCTCTACGAGGCGACCCTCGACCGGCGCTGGCTCGACGAGTCGCGCCGCCTCGCCGAGGAGGCGCTGCGGCTCTTCTGGAGCGCCGACCGCGAGACGTTCTTCGACACCGGCCAGGACCAGGAAGCCCTCGTGGTGCGGCCGCGTAACCTGTTCGACAATGCGGTGCCGAGCGGCACCTCGGTGGCCATCGACTGGCTGCTGCGGCTGGCCGTGATCCTGGGTGAGGAGCGGTACGAGGCCATCGCGCTCGCCGCGCTGCGACCCATGGCGGACCTCATGCAGCGCTACCCGTCGGGCTTCGGCCGGTACCTCTCCGCGCTCGACTTCCACCTGGGGCCGGTGGCCGAGGTGGCCGTGGTGTGGCGCCCCGGCCAGGAGCGCGCGGTGGCGCCGCTGCTCGACACCGTGTTCGGCCGCTACCAGCCGAACCGGGTGGTGGTGGGCGCGGCCGAGGGCGATCCGGCGGGCGCCGGGCTGCCGCTCCTGGCCGAGCGCGCCGCGGTGGGCGGCCAGCCCACCGCCTACGTGTGCCAGCACTACGTCTGCCAGCTCCCGGTGACGGAGCCGGACGCGCTCGCGCGCCAGCTCGACGCTGGGGTATAATCCGATCGCGTCGCTGGGGGAGGTTTCCTGAGAACCGGGTGCGGCCCGGGACCCCTCGAACCTGCACTGGGTAATTCCAGCGAAGGGAATGCGACGCGAGGCATCACTGGACCGCACCCCTTTCTTGGAAAGGCGTGCGGTTTTTTCATGACGGTCACCGTCAACGGCAAACCGATGGAGCTGCCAGCGGGCCTCACGATCGACGGCCTGCTCGCGCGCCTGAAGGTCCGTCGCGAGTTCACCGCGGTGGCCCTCAATCGCGAGGTGGCCCTGCGGGCGCACTACGCCGAGACCGTCCTCAACGACGGCGACAAGGTCGAGATCGTTCATCCGATGGGGGGAGGCTAAGCCCATGTACGACACGTCACTCTGGCTGGGCGGGAAAGAGTTCAAGTCGCGTCTCATCGTGGGTACCGGAAAGTACCCGTCGTTCGAGAACATGCGCGAGGCCATCGAGGCCTCGGGATCCGAGATCGTCACGGTCGCCGTGCGCCGGGTGAGCCTGCCGGGGCAGGGCGAATCGCTGCTCGACTACGTCGACCCCAAGCGGTACACGCTCCTGCCCAACACCGCCGGCTGCTACTCGGCCGACGAGGCGGTCCGGACCTGTTACCTGGCCCGCGAGGCGGGGCTCGGCACCCTGGTGAAGCTCGAGGTGATCGGCGACTCGCGCACCCTCTTCCCGGACGTCCTGGGCCTGCTCGAGGCCACCCGCACGCTCGCCCGGGAAGGCTTCACGGTGCTGCCCTACACCAACGACGATCCGGTGATGGCCAAGAAGCTGGAGGACGCGGGGGCCGCCGCGGTCATGCCTCTGGGCGCGCCGATCGGCTCCGGGCTCGGTATCCGCAACCCATACAACATCAAGCTGATCCTGGAGGCGGTGACCGTCCCGGTGATCGTGGACGCGGGGGTCGGGACCGCCTCGGACGCGGCCATCGCCATGGAGCTCGGCTGCGACGGCGTGCTCATGAACACCGCCATCGCGGGGTCCAAGGACCCGGTCGCCATGGCCACCGCCATGCGCCTGGCCGTCGAGGCCGGCCGGCTCGCCTTCAAGGCGGGGCGCATCGGCAAGAAGCTCTACGCCACCGCGTCCTCCCCGCTGGAGGGCGTGCCCGAGTGGACCAGCTAGGCTTCCGGCTCTATCTGATCACCGACCGCGCCGCGTCGACACGGCCGCCCCTGGAGGTGGTCGAGGAATGCCTCGACGCCGGGCTCCGCGCGGTGCAGCTCCGCGAGAAGGATCTCGAGGTGCGCGCGCTGCTCGCCCTGGCCGAGCCGCTGCGCGAGGCCACGCGACGTCACGGGGCGCGCCTGCTGATCAACGACCGCGCCGACGTGGCGCTGGCGGTGGGCGCCGACGGGGTGCAGCGCACCCACACCTCGCTGCCGGTGGCCGCGCTGCGCGGGATCACGCCGCCCGGCTTCCTCATCGGCGCCTCCGCGCACTCGACCGCGGAGGCCCGGGAGGCGGTGGCGGAGGGTGCGGACTTCGTCGTGTTCGGTCCCGTCTACGACACGCCCTCGAAGCGGCGCTACGGACCGCCCCAGGGGCTGGCTGCGCTCGAGGCCGCCGCCGCCGCGGTGGTCCGTCCGGTGCTCGCGGTAGGCGGGATCACCCCCGAGCGGGTGCCGGAGGTGCGCGCGGCCGGGGCCGCGGGCGTCGCGGTGATCGGCGCGGTCTACGGGGCGGCGCGGCCGGCCGACGCCACGAAGGCCTTCCTCGACGTGCTGGGGAGCGCGTGATGGCCGGCGGGCCTCCGCTACACCCCACCGTCCTGGTCATCGGCGGCGGCATCATCGGGTGCGCCTCCGCGCTCGAGCTGGCCCGTCGCGGCTGTCGCGTCACCGTACTCGAACGTGGCACTCCGGGGGGCGAGGCCTCGAGCGCGGCGGCGGGGCTCCTGGCCCCCTTCGGGAGCTCGCCCGAGCCGGATCCGTTCCACCGGCTGGCCATCGAGAGCTGGCGACTCTACCCGCGGGTGGTGGCCAAGCTGCGCGAGACGACCGGGATCGACGTGGAGCACGTGACCGCGGGCACGCTCCACCCGATCGCGACACCGCGCGATCTCGAGGACGCCCGCGCCCGGTGCGGCTGGCCGCTCGCCGCGGAGCTCGGGGCCGAGGTGGTCGAGGGGGCCGAGCTCGCCGCGCTCGAGCCGGCGCTCGCCAAGGACGTGACCGCGGCCTGCCTGGTGCGCGGCGAGCAGTGGGTGAACAACCAGCGCCTGGCCACCGCCTACGCGCTGGCCGCGGCCGCCCGCGGCGTCACGGTGCGGACCGGCGTCGAGGTCGCGCGCATCCTGGTCGAGCGGGGCCGCGCGGGCGGCGTGCTCGCGGACGGCGAGCGCCTGACCGCCGATGCCGTCCTGCTCGCGGCCGGCGCCTGGTCCGGCGCGCTCGCCTCGGAGCTGGGCGGCCGCCTCCCGGTCGGGCCGGTGCGCGGCCAGATGCTCGCGGTGAGCAACGTGCCGGTGCTCATCTCGCACGCGATCCACGGCGACGAGATCTACCTGGTCCCGCGGCCCTCGGGAGAGCTGCTGATCGGCGCCACCATCGAGCGCGTGGGCTTCGAGCGCGCGGTGACGCCGGACGGGCTGGGCGGGCTCATCGCCCAGGCGGTGGCGCTCGTGCCCGAGATCGGCCGCCGGCCCATCACGCGGTCCTGGTGCGGCTTCCGGCCGGCGGCGCCAGACGGCCTGCCGGTGCTCGGGCCGTGGCCCGGCGTGGCCGGCCTCTTCGTCGCCACCGGGCACTATCGCAACGGCATCCTGCTCGCGCCGATCACCGCGGCGGTGATGGCCGACTGCATCGTCGACGGAAAGGCACCGGACTCGATCACCCCGTTCCTGCCGCAGCGCTTCGTGGCATAGGAGGATTCCGTGCAAACCAAAACCGGCCTCAAGCAGTCGATCTGCACCACCATCGATCGCAACGCGGAGCGCATCATCGCCCTCGGCGAGCGCATCCGGCACCAGCCCGAGCTCGGGTTCAAGGAGTTCAAGACCGCGCGGCTGGCCGAGGAGACGTTCTTGGAGCTCGGCCTGAAGCCGCGCGGCGGCCTCGCCCTCACCGGGGTGCGGGCCGAGGTGACGGGAGCCAAGGACGGGCCGACCTTCGCCCTGCTCGGCGAGCTGGACGGGCTGGTGGTGCAGGGGCACCCGATCGCGGACCCCGAGACCGGCGCCGCCCACGCGTGCGGGCACAACGCGCAGATGGCGGGGCTGCTCGGCGCGGCGATGGGGATGCTGGAGGCGGGCGCCTTCACCCACCTCGCGGGGCGGGTAGTCTTCTTCGCGGTGCCGGCCGAGGAGTACGGCGACGTGGAATGGCGCGTGCAGCAGGCGCGCGCGGGGCGCATCGAGTTCCTCGGCGGCAAGCCCGAGCTGCTGCGGCTGGGCCACTTCGACGACGTCGACCTCGCGATGATGATCCACACCACCTCGCAGCCCGACATGAAGAAGGCGGGAGTGGCCGCCTCCAACAACGGCTGCATCGTGAAGACGGTGCGCTACATCGGGCGCGCCTCGCACGCGGGCGGGGCGCCGCACCTCGGCGTCAACGCGCTCTACGCGGCCAACATCGGGCTCTCCGCCATCAACGCGATCCGGGAGACCTTCCGCGACGAGGACTCGATCCGGGTGCACCCGATCATCACCCACGGCGGCAGCCAGGTGAACGTGATCCCGGGCGAGGTGCGCCTCGAGACCTACGTGCGCGGCAAGACGGTCGAGGCGATCCTCGAGGCGAATCGAAAGGTCGACCGCGCGCTCCGAGCCGGGGCGCTGGCGATGGGCGCGCAGGTCGAGATCGAGACGCTGCCCGGCTATCTCCCGCTCTTCAACCACATGGGCATGGCCGAGATGTTCCGAGCCAACGCGACGGCCGCCCTCGGCGCCGACCAGGTCACCGAGTCCGGCCATCGGAGCGGTTCCACCGACATGGGTGATATTTCGCACGTGATGCCGACTCTTCATCCGTACATGGGCGGAGCCACCGGCGGCGGCCACGGCGCCGACTACGCGATCGCCGACCCCACGGTGGCCTACGTGGAGCCGGCCAAGCAGCTCGCCCTGATGGCGGTCGACCTGCTCTGGGGCGACGCGGCCGGCGCGCGCGAAATATTGAGAACGTGGAAGCCGCGCATGACCAAGGAGGAGTACCTCTCCTTCCAGCGCGGGATCTCGAAGACCGAGCTCTACCAATCACCGGACCTTTGACCTCATCCCCCTCTCCCATCCGGGGAGAGGGCAGGGTGAGGGGGCGGGCCCGAGGGCGAGGGACCAAAGGCGCATCGATGTACGGCAAGTCACCGGTCGACTTCCCCCGCCGCATCGTCTGCCTGAGCGCCGAGCACGTCGAGATCTGCTACGCGCTCGGGGCGGGGGACCGGGTGGTCGGCATGCCCGGCACCGCCCATCGCCCGCCGGAGGCCCGCGACAAGCCGAAGGTGGGCGGCTTCACGACCTTCCGGGTCGATCGGATCCTGGCCCTCGAGCCCGATCTGATCCTGGCCTTCTCCGACCTCCAGGCCGACGTCGTGGCCGAGCTGATCCGGGCCGGCCGGCCGGTCTTCTGCTCCAATCCCCGCTCGATGGACGAGGTCCTCCAGTCCATCCTGATGGTGGGCGGCCTCGTCGGCGCCGAGGCCGCGGCGCGCGCGGTGGTCGCCGACATGCACGACGAGATCAACCAGGTGCGGGAGTTCTCCACCATGTGGCCCGACCGGCCGCGGGTGTACTTCGAGGAGTGGCACGACCCGCTGATCACCGGCATCCGGTGGGTGTCCGAGCTGATCGAGCTGGCCGGCGGCCGGGACGTGTTCGCGGAGCTGCGCGAGCACCGCGGCGCGCGGGACCGGGTGGTGGACCCGGCCGAGGTGGCGCGGCGCGATCCGCAGCTCATCCTCGTGTCCTGGTGCGGCAAGCCGGCCGACCTCGACCTGGTCCGTGGGCGTCCCGGCTGGGAGCGGATCAGCGCGGTGCGCGAGGGCCGCGTGCACGAGGTGGACGCCTCCACACTGCTCAGTCCCGGGCCCGCGCTGCTCGCCGGTCTCCGCGCGGTGCACGAGCTCGTCCAGCAGGCTCTCGGCGGCCGCGACTGATCTCGACGTGATTGTCAGTGCCGCCGCGGCAAAGCGTGGACATATCTGAGATAATCGAAAGCGACGCGGGTGATGTGATCGCGCGCACTAAACATGCCGGCCCCGCCTGAGCCCGATGCTAGGATGAACCGCTTTCGAGAGAGTGCCAGGAGAGAGAGATGCTAGCGCGCCCCGAGCGCTTTTTCGCCGATCGCTTCGGATTGAACGCGGGGACGATGGAGCGGCTGCTGGGCTCGACCCTGGCCGGCCGCGTCGACCACGCCGATCTCTACCTCGAGTACCGCGTCAGCGAGGAGCTGGTGCTGGAGGAGGGCGCGGTCAAGAAGGCGGCGCGCCACGTGAGCCAGGGGGCCGGGATCCGGGCCCAGTCGGGCGAGCGCACCGGCTACGCGCACACCGACGACCTGGCCCTGCCCAATCTGGAGGAAGCGGCGCGCCAGGCCCGCGCCATCGCCGACCGGGCTTCCACCTCCGCGGTGGTCGCGGTGGGCGCCGACGGCCCCCCGCACGATCTCTACAGCCTCGCCGAGCCGCCGATCGCGGCGGACCTCGAGCGCAAGCTCAAGCTGCTCGGGCGCATGGACGCGGCGGCGCGCGCGCTGGACCCGCGGGTGCGACAGGTCATCGCGACCCTCGGCAGCGAGGACGTGGTGGTCATGATCGCGACCCCGTCCGGCTGGACGGTGGGGGACGTCCGCCCGCTCACCCGGCTCAACATCACGGTGATCGTCGAGGACGGAGCGAAGCGGGAGAGCGGCAGCTACGGCGGCGGTGGTCGCGTGGCGCTCGATTTCTTCATGGAAGACGACCGATGGCAGCGCTTCGCGTCCGAGGCGGTGCGGCAGGCGGTGATGAAGCTCGGGGCGGTGGACGCGCCCGCCGGCGACATGACGGTGGTGCTGGGACCGGGCTGGCCCGGCATCCTGCTCCACGAGGCGGTCGGCCACGGGCTCGAGGGGGACTTCAACCGGAAGAAGACCTCGGCCTTCTCGGGACGGCTCGGGCAGCCGGTCGCCTCTGAGCTGGTGACGGTGGTCGACGACGGCACCATCGCCAACCGGCGCGGCTCGCTCAACGTCGACGACGAGGGTGTGCCCACCCGCCGCAACGTCCTCATCGAGAAGGGTGTCCTGCGCGCCTACATGCAGGACCGGCTCAACTCGCGGCTCATGGGCATGGAGGTCACCGGCAACGGCCGACGCGAATCGTACGCGCACCCGCCGATGCCGCGCATGACCAACACCTTCATGCTGGCCGGGCAGGACGAGCCGGCCGACATCATCCGGAGCGTGCCCAAGGGCCTCTACGCGGTGAACTTCGGCGGCGGCCAGGTCGACATCACCAGCGGCCGCTTCGTGTTCTCGGCGAGCGAGGCCTACCTGATCGAGGACGGCCGCGTGACCAGGCCGGTGAAGGGGGCCACCCTGATCGGCAACGGCCCCGAGGCGCTCACCCGGGTGAGCCGGGTCGGCCACGATCTGAAGCTCGACGAGGGCGTGGGGACCTGCGGCAAGGACGGCCAGTCGGTGCCGGTGGGCGTGGGGCTGCCCACCATCCGCATCGACCGGATGACGGTCGGCGGGACCCAGGTCTGAGCGGGGCATGCAGGATCTCCTCGCCGATCTCCTGAAGCAGGCCACCCGGAAGGGCGCGACGGCCGCGGACGCCTTCGTGGTGGAGGACCAGTCGTTCTCGGCCCAGGTGCGCCTGGGCCAGGTGGACACGGTCAAGCACGCGCGCGAGCAGCACATGGCCCTGCGCGTGTTCGTCGGCAAATCGGTGGCGGCCGCCTCGACCTCCGATCTCTCGCGGGAGGCCATGACCCGGCTGGTCGACGAGGCGGTCTCGCTCGCCCGGGTCACCAGCCCGGACGAGCTGTCCGGGCTCCCGGACGCCGAGCTGCTCGCGCGCCAGATCCCAGATCTCGACCTGCGCGATCCCCACGGCCACGACCTGCCGCCCGAGGAGAAGATCGAGCTGGCCCGTCGCTGCGAGGCGGCCGCGCTCGCGGCCGACCCGCGCATCACCAACTCCGAGGGCGGCGACTTCGGGGACCGGCGCGCCCGCTACGCCTACGCCACGAGCCACGGCTTCTCCGGCGAGTACCAGACGTCGTCGTTCAGCCTCGCGGTGTCCCCGGTGGCCACCCGCGACGGCGAGATGCAGCGCGACTCCTGGTACCACGTGACCCGCCGGCGCGCACGCCTGGACGACCCCGAGGAGATCGGCCGCATCGCGGCACGGCGCGCGGTGCAGCGACTCGGCGCCCGCCGGGTGAAGACCGCCAAGGTGCCGGTCGTCTTCGACCCGGAGATGGCGGCCTCGCTGGTGCGGCACATCGCGGGGGCGGCCTCGGGCCCCGCGCTCTACCGCCGCGCCTCGTTCCTGGTGGGCAAGCTCGGCGAGCGCATCGCCTCGCCCTCGATCACCATCGTCGACGACGGCACCATCCCCGGCGCGCTCGGCTCGCGGCCCTTCGACGGCGAGGGGCTCCCGGTGGGCCGCACCGTGGTGGTGGACCAGGGGGTGCTGCGCTCCTACCTGCTCGACACCTACAGCGGGCGCAAGCTCGGGCTGCCCTCCACGCACCACGGAGCGCGCGACGGTAGCGGGGTGAGCGTGTCGACCACGAACCTGTACCTGGCCGCGGGCGACCGCGATCCCGGCGACCTGATCCGGAGCGTGAAGAACGGCCTCTACGTCACCGAGCTCATCGGCTTCGGCGTCAACGGGGTCACCGGCGACTACTCGCGAGGCGCGGTGGGGATGTGGATCGAGAACGGCGAGCTGGCCTACCCGGTGGAGGAGATCACGGTGGCCGGCAACCTGCTCGACATGCTGCACGCGGTCGAGGGAGTGGGGAACGACCTCGTGTTCCGCGACCGCACCTCCGCGCCGACGCTCCTGATCGGCCGGATGACGGTCGCGGGATCCTAAGGAGACGCGGCCCGGCATGATCATCGACAGTCACTGCCACCTGCACGACCCGGCCTTCGCGGACGTCCGGGGCACGGTCATCCGCGCCACCGAGCACGACGTGTGGGGCGTGGTGGCGGTCGGCTGCGACGCGGCGACCAACGAGCGCACGCTCGAGGCGGCCCGCGACAACGGCAAGGGGGTCTGGCCCGCGCTCGGGTTCCACCCGGAGTGGAAGCTCACCGCGGAAGACCTGGAGGCGGTCGAGGGCCAGATTCACGCGCACCACGCGCGCCTGGTCGCGATCGGCGAGGTCGGGCTCCCGTGGTACGGCCTCGGAGCGGTGGACGATGCCGAGCAGGTTCGCCGCCAGGCTCGCGAGCGCCTCGATCGCCTGATCGAGCTGGCCTGCCGCTACGACCTGCCGGTCATCCTGCACGCGCCCCACGGCGCGGCGGCCGACGCCCTGGCCGCGCTCAAGCGGAGGAGCGTCGAGCGCGCGGTCTTTCACTGGCACAAGGCGAGCGCCCGGGTGACCCGCGAGATCGTGGACGCCGGCTACCTGATCTCGGTCACCCCGGACGTGGTCTACCGCGCGCGCGACCGGGAGATGGTCGAGACGGTGCCGATCGAGTCCCTGCTGGTTGAGAGCGACGCGCCCTGGCCGTACCAGGGTGAGTTCGAGAACGTCACCTCGGGCCCGTGGCTCGTCGCGCGGGTGGCCGAGGAGGTGGCCAAGATCAAGGGGCTGCCGGCGGACGAGGCGACGTACCAGCTCACCGTCAATACCTGTCGTCTCTTCGACCTCGTCTGGGCGTGAGCGAGCCGCGCTTTCGCGTCACCGTCGGCGCCGCCGACGTGGTCGGGGTGCTGCACCTCCCCGATCGGCCGGATGGGGGACCGGGCCCCTGGCCCTGCGTGGTGGCCTGTCACGGCATGGGCGCCTCCAAGGACAGCGACAAGTACCTCCTCCTCGGCCGTGAGCTGCCCGCGGCGGGCCTGGCTCTCGCCCGCTTCGACTTCCGGGGCAGCGGCGAGTCCGGCGGACGGCACGAGGACGCCACCATCGAGACGCGCGTGGCCGACCTCGAGGGCGTGCTCGACCACCTCGCCAAGCGGCCCGAGCTGGACGGCCGCTTCGGCCTGCTCGGCTCGAGCCTCGGCGGCTTCGTCGCGCTCTGGGTCGCGGCGGCGCGCGCGGGCGGCGCCCCGCTGCCGGTCGTGACCTGGAACGCGCCCGCCTCGCTGCGCGAGCTGCCCGGCGCCGACCCGGAGCAGGCGGGACGGGCCCTCGTCGCCGAGGTGCTCCGCGGAGAGCGGGCCGAGGCGCCCGCCGGTGTCGCCCGCGTGCTCGTGATCCAGGCCGACCGCGACGAGGTGGTGCCGCCCGCGCACGGGCGCCGGCTCTTCGAGCGCGCCGCCGAGCCCCGCGCCCGGCACGTCATCGCCGGCGGCGACCACCGCCTGACCGATCCGGACCATCGCCGCGAGGCCCTCGAGCAGAGCCGGCGCTGGCTGCGCCACCATCTCGCCCCCCAGAGGACGTCCCCATGATCAACGCGGCACGGCTGAAGGAAGAGTTCATCGAGCTCGCGTCGATCTCGAGCCCGTCCCGGCGCGAGGGCACCGTCGCCCGGCGCCTCGAGGCCATCCTCAAGGGGATGGGCGCCAGCGTCGAGGTCGACGGCGCGGGCGAGAAGATCGAGGGCAACACCGGCAACCTCCTCGCGCGGTTCCCCGGCAATGCTCCGGGCGCGCCGCCGTTCCTGCTCTCCGGCCACATGGACACGGTGGGCCCGGCCGAGAAGATCCACCCGGTGGTCGAGGGCGACGTGGTGCGCACCGACGGCACCAGCGTGCTGGGCGGCGACGACAAGGCGGGCGTGGTCGCCATCCTCGAGGCGATCCGCGTGCTGCGGGAGCGGGCCGTCCCCCACGGCGACATCGAGGTGGTGCTGACCATCTGCGAGGAGTACGGTCTGCTCGGGGCCAAGCACTTCGACACCGGCCGGCTCCGGGCGCGACGCGGGCTCGTCCTCGACGTGGACGGCGTCTGCGAGCTGATCACGCGCGCTCCCGCGGCCAACCGCATGACGTTCACGGTGCACGGCCTGCCCGCCCACGCCGGCATCTGCCCGGAGCAGGGGATGAGCGCGATCCAGATCGCGGCGGAGGCGATCGCGGCGATGAAGCTCGGGCGGCTCGACCCGGAGACCACCGCGAACCTCGGCATCATCCAGGGCGGGCTCGCCACCAACATCGTGCCCGCGCTGGCGACGGTGCGCGGCGAGACGCGGAGCCTGAGCCTGGAAAAGCTCGAGGCCCAGACCCTGCACATGCGGAGCTGCTTCGACGAGGCGGTCCGCCGCCACTCGGTGCGGGTGGGCGACCGGAGCTACCAGGCCCACGTCGAGGCCCAGGTCGACCGCCAGTACTCGCGGCTCGACATCCGGGACGACGCCTCAATCGTGCGCCTCGTGCAGGCCGCCGCCGCCGCGACCGGGCGCAGCTGCCGCACGCGCGCCACCGGGGGCGGCTCCGACGCCAACGTCTTCGCGGAGCGCGGGCTCGAGGTCGCCAATCTCGCCTGCGGCATGCGCGAGATCCACACCGTCAACGAGTGGGTCGACGTGCGCGACCTGGTGCTCACCGCCGGCCTGGTGGTCGAGACCGTCCGCCTCAACGCCGCGGTCTGACCCCTCCCGCCCGCTCCCTTGACCAGCGCCCGCAGGTGGCCCGGTTGGCGTAAGATACCCGGGCGGACCCCACCCGGGACGACAGAACGTTGAGCGAGCGCATCGGCGACCTGGTCCTGGAGCACGCCGCCCCCGCCGGACGGGCCCACTCCCGGTCTGTCCTCTTCGTGCACGGCATGTGGGGCGGGAGCTGGTACCTGCGCAACTACCTCTACGCGGCGGCCCAGTCCGGCTGGGACGCGTGGGCGGTCAACCTGCGCGGCCACGGGGAGAGCCCGGCCGCGGGCGGGCTCGGCGCCGTCTCCTTCGTCGACTACGTCGACGACGTGAGGCGCTGCCTCGAGCGGCTCGGGGAGGCGGTGCTGGTCGGCCACTCCATGGGCGGGCTGATCGCCCAGAAGACGGCCGAGGGCGGGGGGATCGCGGCGGCGGTGTTCATGACCAGCGCCCCGCCGCGCGGGGTCCTGAGCCTCGAGTGGCCGGTGCTCGCGCGCGCGACGCGATACCTGCCCGCGATCCTGACCGGGCGCCCCTTCACGGTGAATCGCGCGCACGCCGACTTCCTGTGCCTGAACCGGCTCACGCCCGCGCAGCGCGACTGGGCCTTCCCGCGCTTCGGCGCGGAGTCCGGCCGGGCCACGCGCGAGCTGGCGCTCGGTGGCATCCCGGTGGACCCGGCCGCGGTGCGGTGCCCGACCCTCGTGGTCGGCGCGGAGGACGATCGCATCACCCCGGCCGCGCTCCAGCGCCGCATCGCCCGGCGCTACGGGTCGGAGTACCAGGAGGCGGCCGGGCACGGCCACATGCTCATGCTCGAGGACGGCTGGGAGCAGCCCTTCAAGGACGTGCTGGCGTGGATGGAGCGGGCGATCGATGAACGATAGCCTCGATCTCTCGCCGGGTGCGATCTCGGAGCGGCCGACCATCCTGGTGGTCGAGGACGAGCCGCACATCCGCGAGGTCCTCTCGGGTCTGCTGGGCGCGCTCGGCTACCGCCTGCTGCTGGCCGCCTCCGCCGAGCAGGCGCTCGACACCCTCAACGTGGTGAGCCCGGACCTGGTGCTCACCGACGTGCACCTGGGCGCGATGAGCGGCCTCGAGCTCTGCGCGCGGCTCAAGGCCGACCCGCGCTACGAGCTGATGCCGGTGGTCATCCTGACCGCGGTGGGCGACCTGGAGGCGCGGGTGGCCGGGCTCGCCGCGGGCGCGGACGACTTCTTCACCAAGCCGGTGGAGTTCGTCGAGCTGCGCACGCGGCTCGCCGCGCTCCTGCGCGTGAAGCTACTGCTCGGCCAGCTCGAGCGGGCCGAGGCGGTCATCACCACCCTGGCGCTCACCATCGAGGCGCGCGATCCCTACACCCTCGGCCACTGCGACCGGCTCTCGCGCTACGCGGTGGCCGTCGGCGAGGCGCTCGGCCTCGACCACGAGATGATCCGGGCCCTCCGGCTCGGCGGTTACCTGCACGACCTCGGCAAGATCGCGGTGCCCGACGGCATCCTGCTCAAGCCGGGTCCGCTCGATCCCATCGAGCAGGAGCGCATCCGCGCGCACCCGGGCGCGGGCTCCGACCTGGTGCTGGGGCTGCGCAGCATGGAGCTGGTGCGCCCGATCATGCGGCACCATCACGAGAAGTGGGATGGCTCGGGCTATCCCGACGGGCTCAAGGGCGAGGCGATCCCGCTCGGCGCGCGCATCATCTCGGTGGTCGACGTCTTCGACGCGCTCCACACCGAGCGGCCCTACAAGGCGGCGCTGTCGCGCTCCGACGCGGTGTCCCTACTGATTCGCGAGACCGACGCCGGCTACTGGGACCCCAAGGTCGTCGAGACGTTCCTCGAGATCCTCCGCCACTACGCATAGGGGTCAGGGGCCAGGTGTCAGTACCTCCCGGTCACTGAACGCGTGGAGGAGGGGCAAGGGTCAATACCTTCCGGTCACTCCTGGAAGCGGCGCCGCGGCAGGGCATAGGGGAGTTCGGCGAGCAGGGGTTGATGGTC
>JBGQHJ010000060.1:0-26649 GCA_041497895.1 Methylomirabilia bacterium | reverse complement strand
GGCGGCGGGCCCGTGTCGATTCCGGTGGCGGCCCGGTCGCGGCCGGCGGCGCCCTCGAGCGCCCGCACCCGGTCGAGCAGCACGCTCAGCTGCGCCTCGAGCGCGGCGACACGCCCGTCCGCGCGCTCGGGCGTCGTCCGCGCGCGCGCCGCGAGCAGCGCGATGACGGAGACGAGGAGGGCGACCATGGACAGGAACAGGCCGAGCGCGAGGGACATCGCGGGCACGGCGCGAGCCTACACCCGCCGCCCGTCGCGCCCGTCCTGATTTGTGACGAAGACGCGGAAACCGGGCCCCGCGTCTCGACGGTTGAGCGATACTAGGGGCCGTGTCGCGACCTTCCCTCGCCGGCCGGCTCACGCTGACCGCCCTCGTGCTCGTGATGCTCACGGGGAGCGCTCCCGCGAGGGCCGAATCGCTTCGCTTCCGCATCCAGCCCGAGGCCAGCGAGATCACGTTCCGAGCGACGTCGCGGCTGATGAACGCGGAGGGGCACTTCGGCCGCTTCAGCGGCGACGTGGTGGCGGACCCGGCCGGCCTCACCGGCGCGCGGATCAGCCTCACCATCGACGCGGCCTCGCTCGAGACCGGCATCGAGATGCGCGACAAGCACCTGCGCAGCGCCGACTTCTTCGACATCGAGCGCTTCCCGACCATCGCGTTCCAGAGCGTGCGGGTGGAGTCGGCGGGCCGCCGGGCCACCGTGATGGGCCGCCTCACCCTGCACGGGGTGACCCGCGAGATCGCGGTGCCGGTGGACGTGCAGATCACCGAGACCGCGCTGGTCGCCTCCGGCGAGTTCATCGTCAACCGGGGCGAGTACGCGATGAACTACAACTCGTTCCTGAACCCGATCGGCAACGAGGTGCGCGTGGCGTTCACCTTCCGCGCCCGGGTCCCCTGAGGAGCCACGCCATGGACGCGCGCACCGCCGGACGACGCCTGACCGAGCTGCTGGGGCTGCACACGCCGCCGGTGTCGGTGACCTTCGCCACCACCGCGCCCGCCGGGATCGCGCGGGTCTCCCGGCCCGGTCCAGCCGGCTGCGCCTACTGGAAGCAGGCGGCCGAGGGCGCGGTCTTCTACACCGAGGCCGCCGATCACTTCAACTGCCCGGTCGGCGCCTACACCCACGGGGTGGGGCTCCCGCCCGAGCGCGCGAAGGAGCTCGAAGGCGTGGTCGGCACGATGGTGGGGCTGCAGTACATCCGCATGGAAGAGGTCGGCGCGCTGCCGCGGCGCAAGGACCCGTTCCGGGTCGCGGTCTACGCTCCGCTGGCCGAGACACCCACGCCGCCCGACGTGGTGCTGGTGCGCGGGCGTGCGCGCCAGATCATGCTGGTGGCCGAGGCCGCGCGGGCCGCCGGCCTCGAGGGTGACCGCGCCGCGATGGGCCGCCCCGCCTGCGCGATGATCCCCGCGGTTCTCGAGGGGCCTGGGGGCGTGACCAGCCTCGGCTGCATCGGCAACCGGGTGTACACCGGGATGGGCGACGACGAGCTCTACTTCACGATCCCGGGCGGCAAGATCGGGCTGGTCGTCGAGCACCTCGAGACCGTGCTGCACGCCAACCGCGAGCTCGAGAAGTATCACGAGGCGCGGCGGATCAGCCTCTAGGCTCCGCGTCGGGCCGCGGGGGATCGGGCTATAATCGATCCCCCATGAACGCTCCCCTCGCCGGGCTGCTCGTCGCCGACCTGACCCAGAACGTGGCCGGCCCCTACTGCACGCAGATCCTGGGGGACATGGGGGCCGAGGTCGTCAAGGTGGAGCGGCTCGGCCGCGGCGACGACGCGCGCGCGTGGGCGCCGCCCTTCTGGGGCCGGGAGAGCGCCACCTTCATGAGCGTCAACCGCAACAAGCGGAGCCTCGCCGTCGATCTCAAGACCGCCGACGGGCGCGCGGTCCTGGAGCGGCTCCTCGCGCGCGCGGACGTATTCGTGCAGTCGCTGCGGGCCGGCGCGGCCGACGAGCTCGATCTCGGCTGGCCGCGGCTCTCCGCGCTGAACCCGCGCCTGGTGTACTGCTCGGTCACCGCCTACGGCACCGAGGGCCCGCTCAAGGACCGGCCCGGCTACGACCCGCTGATGCAGGCCTACGGCGGGATCATGTCGATCAACGGCCATCCCGGCCAGCCGCCCGCGCGCGTGCCGGTCTCGGTGGTGGACATGGGCACCGGCATGTGGGCGGTCATGGGCATCCTGGCCGCGCTGCGCGAGCGCGACCGCACCGGCAAGGGCGCGCTCGTGACCACCGCGCTCTTCGACACCGCGCTCGCGTGGTCGGTCTTCCAGATGAGCCACTACTTCGCGACCGGCGAGGTCCCGCGGCCGCAGGGCTCGGGCACCGCCATGATCGTACCCTACGAGGCCTTCCCGGTGTCCGACGGCTGGGTGATGATCGCGGCCGCCTCCGACGCGCTCTTCGTCAAGGCCACCGCCGCCCTCGGCGTGCCCGAGCTGGCCCGCGACGGGCGCTTCGTGGACAACCCCCGCCGCGTCGAGCACCGCGCGGCCCTGCAGGAGGCGCTCGCGCGGGTGACGCGCGGCCTCAGCGCGGCCGACGTGCTGGACCGGCTGCAGCGGGCGGGCGTGCCGTCGGCGCGCGTCTCCACGATGGACCAGGTCGCCACCGAGCCGCAGACCGAGGCGAGCGGCATGCTGCCCGCGGTGAAGCACCCACGGGTGCCCGACTACCGCGCGGTGGCGCTGCCGATCCGGTGGGACGGCGAGCGGCCCGCCCCCACCCGCGTCCCGCCGCTGCTCGGGGAGCACTCGACCGAGGTGCTGGCCGAGCTGGGCTACGACGCGGCCACCATCCGGGATCTGGCGGAGCGCCATGTCGTCCAGCTATAGGACGCTCAACGTGACCGCGTCGGCCGAGGGCCACGTGGTCACGGTGGAGCTCAACCGCCCCGAGGCCCTCAACGCGATGAACACCGCGATGGGCGAGGACCTGCTGCGCTGCTTCGACGGCCTGCGCTGGGACCGCGCGGTGCGGGCGGTGGTCTTCACCGGGGCCGGCCCCAAGGCCTTCTGCGTGGGCGGCGACCTCAAGGAGCGCGAGGGCATGACCGACGAGGCCTGGCGCGCCCAGCACGTGATCTTCGAGGCGGCCGCCGCGGGTGTGCTGCACTGCCCGGTGCCGGTGATCGCCGCGGTGGAAGGCTTCGCGATGGGCGGCGGCTGCGAGCTGGCCGTGCTCTCCGACTTCGTGGTGTGCGGGGAGACCGCGGTCTTCGCGGTCCCCGAGGTCACCCGCGGCATCTTCCCGGGCGTGGGCGGCACCCAGCTCCTGCCCCGCATCCTGGGCGCCCCGATGGCCAAGGAGATGATCTTCACCGGCCGACGCGTGGACGCGCGCGAGGCGAAGGCCATCGGGCTCGTCAACCACGTGGTGCCGGCCGGCCAGGCGCGGATGAAGGCGCTGGAGATCGCGGCCACCATCGCGGACAATGGGCCCGTCGCGGTGCGCCAGGCCAAGAAGGCGATCGCCTGGGGGAGCGAGACCGATCTCGAGACCGGCACGGCGCTGGCCATCGAGGCCTACAACAACACCGTGACCACCGAGGACCGGCTCGAAGGCGTCCGCGCCTTCAACGAGAAGCGCAAACCGAGATTCCAGGGCAAATAAATGGCGAGAGACGGCAATGCGACATCTAGCGCAACCAGAGGGGCGGACGACACGCGGCGGGTCGCCCCGATCATCTCGCCCACGGTCAACATGGCTTTAGCCATGTTGAAGATGAAGAGGGGTCACGCATGACTGCCGACATGACCTTCGTACTCACCGACGAGCAAAAAGCCCTCAAGGCCGCGGTCTACGACCTCTGCAAGCAGTACCCCGGCGAGTACTGGCGCGACCTCGACTCCCGGCGCGAGTATCCCGAGGCCTTCATCAACGAGCTCACCAAGGCGGGCTACCTCGCGGTGCTCATCCCCGAGGAGTACGGCGGCGGCGGCCTCGGCATCATGGAAGCCGCGCTCATCCTCGAGGAGATCAACCGCTCGGGCGGCAACGCGGGGGCCTGCCACGCCCAGATGTACATCATGGGCACGGTGCTCCGGCACGGCTCCGCGGAGCAGAAGAAGCAGTACCTGCCCAAGCTCGCCACCGGCGAGCTGCGCCTGCAGGCCTTCGGGGTCACCGAGCCGAACGCGGGCTCGGACACCACCAAGCTCCAGACCACCGCGGTCCGCAAGGGCGACCGCTACGTGGTCAACGGCCAGAAGATGTTCATCTCGCGGGTGCTGCAGTCCGACCTCATGCTGCTGCTGGCCCGCACCACCCCGGTGGACCAGGTGAAGAAGAAGACCGATGGGCTCAGCGTGTTCCTCATCGACATCCGCGAGCTCAAGGGCAAGGGCCTCGACGTGCGCCCGCTCAGGATGATGATGAACCACTCGACCAACGCCCTCTTCTTCGACAACATGGAGATCCCCGCCTCGAGCCTGATCGGCCAGGAGGGCCGGGGCTTCTCCTACATCCTCGACGGAATGAACGCGGAGCGCATCCTGGTCGCCTCCGACTCCCTCGGCGACGCGCGCTGGTTCATCGAGCGAGCGGTCGCCTACGCGGGCCAGCGGGTGATCTTCGGCAAGCCGATCGGCTCCAACCAGGGCGTGCAGTTCCCGATCGCCAAGGCGCACGTCAACATCGAGGCCGCCGACCTCATGCGCACCAAGGCGGCGCGCATGTTCGACGCGGGCATCCCCTGCGGTGGCGAGGCCAACATGGCCAAGTACCTCGCCTCCGAGGCGGCCATCGAGGCGGGCAACGCGTGCATGGACGCCCACGGCGGCTACGGCTTCGCGGAGGAGTACGACATCGAGCGCAAGTTCCGCGAGTCGCGGCTCTACCGCGCCGCCCCGATCAACAACAACCTGGTCCTGGCCTTCGTCGGGGAGCACGTCCTCGGCATGCCGAGGTCCTATTGAGGGTGGTCCCCACCTCGTATCCCTCTCCCCGCCGGGGAGAGGGCAGGGTGAGGGGCCGGGGCAGACGAGCGAGCGCAATGCTAGGTCCGATCCTCGAGGGCGAGCGCGTCCGGCTCGAGCCGCCGCGGCCGGAGTACCTCCCGGCCTACCAGCGGTGGTTCGCCGACATGGAGGTGACGCGCTACCTGCTCTACCGCTTCCCCTTCACCACCAAGGCCGAGGAGGAGTGGCTCGAGCAGGCGGGCCGGGACCCGAACCAGGTGATGTGGGCCATCGTGCTCAAGCACAACGGTCGCCTGATCGGCAACACCGCCATCGAGAGGATCGACTGGCGGAACCGTCGGGGCGAGACCGGCACCGTGGTCGGCGAGAAGGACGAGTGGGGCAAGGGCTACGCGGGCGACTCGATGCGGCTCCGGACGCGTTACGCGTTCCGGGAGCTGGGTCTGGAGACGGTCACCACGCTGGTGGTGCAGGGCAACGACGCCAGCCGGCGAGGCCTCGAGCGCGCCGGCTATCGCCAGTGCGGGCTGCGCCGTCGCTACTACTTCATCGACGGACGCTGGCACGACGCCTGGCAGGGCGAGATCCTCAGAGACGAGTGGGAAGCGACCCAGGAGGCGACGCGATGAAGCTGCCCCGGCACGTGACGATCTGCGAGGTGGGAACGCGGGACGGGTTCCAGATCGAGCCCGACTTCATCCCGACCGGCGACAAGATCGAGGTGGTGAACCGGCTGGCCGCGGCCGGGATGCCGCGCATCGAGGTCACCTCGTTCGTGTCCCCCAAGGCCATTCCCCAGCTCCGGGACGCGGCCGAGGTCATGGCCGCGATCGTGCGGCGCCCCGGCACCACCTACTCCGCGCTGGTGCCCAACGACAAGGGCGCGGTGCGCGCGGTGGACGCGCGGGTCGACGAGATCCACACCGTGGTCTCGGCGAGCGAGAGCCACAACCTCGCCAACGTGAACATGACCATCGTGGAGTCGCTCACCAAGCTGGCCGCGGTGGCCGAGGTCGCGCGTCGCGCGACGGTGCCGGTGGTCTCCGGCATCTCCTGCTCGTTCGGCTGCCCCTTCGAGGGCGACGTGCCGGTCGCGCACCTGGAATCGGTGGTGGCGCGCCTCGTGGACATGGGCGCGCGCGGCATCGGCCTGGCCGACACCACCGGCATGGCCAACCCCGCCCAGGTCGCCCGCGTGCTCGAGCGCCTCGTGCCCCGCTTCCCGGGCGTGGAGTGGACGCTCCACACCCACGACACCCGCGCCATGGCCATCCCCAACATCCTGGCCGCCCTGGAGCACGGGGTGACCCACTTCGACGCCTCCATCGGCGGGCTCGGTGGCTGTCCGTTCGCCCCGGGCGCGTCCGGCAACGTGTGCACCGAGGACCTGATCCACTGCCTGCACGCCATGGGAGTCGAGACCGGGGTGGACCTCGACGCGCTGATCGCGGTGTCCAGGCGGGTGCAGGAGATCGTGGGCCGCCCCCTGCCCGGCCAGACCGTCAAGGCCGGCAAGTGGGACCGGCGCTATCCGCTGCCGGACGGCGTTCGCGAGAGGATCCCCGCGCGCGCATGACCAAGACCGCCACGCGAATGCTCCGATCGATGGACCGTAACCGCACTCGCCCGCGTCCATGACCAACACCGCCACGCGAATGCTCCGATTGATGGACCGTGCCGTCACCCTCTGGCGCATCCCGGTCATCGGCAAGGAGAAGAGCCGCGTGCTGCGGCGGCTGCTGCTCCGCCACCGGCCCCGGCGCGGCATCGAGGTGGGCTCGCTGTTCGGCTACTCCGCCATCCTGGTGGCGGGCCACATGCCGCGCGGCGGGCGGCTCGTCTGCGTGGAGCAGAACGCCTATCTGGCCAAGTTCGTGGTGAGCAACGTGGAGAAGGCGGGGCTCGCCCGGAGTGTCCGGGTCGTGGTGGGCGACGCCCTGCGGGTACTGCCCCTGCTGCGCGGCCCCGTCGACTTCCTGCTGATCGACGCCGCCAAGGAAGACTATCTCGACTACCTGCGCGCGGTGGAGTCGCGGCTGGTCAAGGGGGCCCTCGTGGTGGCCGACAACACCGGCATGTACCGGCGCGACGTGAAGCCCTACCTCGACCACGTCCGCGACGATTCTCGATACGAGAGCCGGGAGTACGATTTCGGCTTCGACTGCATGGAAGTCTCGGTCTTCCGCGGCTAGGCCCGGCCATGTTCGGCGAGAAGCACGACCCCGAGTTCCTCAAGCACCTCTTCGAGACCACCGAGATCCTGCGCAAGCCGGTCGCCGGCATCATCGCGGGCTACCACGTGCTGCCCTACATCCTGGTGGGCCCGCAGGAGGCGCAGCCGGCCTCCTCGGTGGAGATCCGCGGCAAGATCAAGGTCTCGCCGCGTCTCGTGCTCGCCCCGGGGCGTGCCGGGCAGACCTACGGCGATCTCTTCAAGGAGAACGAGCTGATGGACGAGGCCCTCGTGGCCCGGGTCTTCTCGTTCTCGTACTCCAACCGCCACCAGGTGACGCTCGAGAGCGAAGATCTCAGGATCCAGCGCTGGGACCGCAACCCCCAGGCCCAGGTGGAGCGCGCCCTCGACGAGCTCAGCCAGCGCGAGGTCATCAACACCGGGGTGATCCTTGCCCCCAACGTCCGCTTCTATCCGGTCTCGCTCGATCGCTTCATCACCGAGATCCTCGACCAGGAGTTCAAGCCGTAGCCGGACGGCACCGCGCGCGGCCAGACCCCATGCCCACCATGGAGGAATACCTCACCCGGCCGGTCGGCGTCCGCCTCGACCGTCTCCGGAGCACGCCGGGCGAGATCGCCCGCCTCCTCGAGGACCGTGACCGCGCCGCCCTCGCTCGCCGGCCCGACGCGCGGAGCTGGTCGGCCACCGAGATGCTGTGCCACCTGCGCGACGTCGAGGAGCTGTTCCTCGTCCGCTTCCAGACCATTCTCGCGGTCGATGAGCCGCCGATCCTCACCCTCGGCGCCACTCCCGAGGCCCTCACCGCGTGGGGCATCGGGGGCGCGGTCGGCCACCCGCTCGACCCGGATCGCTGGGCCGAGGACCGCCAGTACGCGCGTCAGGATCCCGCCGGAGCGCTCGAGGCCTTCGCCCGCCGCCGGCGCGAGGTGCTCGCCGTGCTCGACAGGCTCTCTCCCGGGCAGTGGCAGCGCGGTGGCATCCATCAGGCCCGCGGGCGCATGGCCATGGGCGAGTGGGTGGCGAGCCTCGCCGGCCACGACGACAACCATCTCACCCAGCTGCGGAGGACCCTCGATGGCCGGCCCTGAGATCCGGATCGACCCGCTCGACGCCGACGGCGCGCGCCGCGAGCAGCCGTCGCTCGTGGCCTTGCTCCGCGACGTGGTGGACGACGGCGGCTCGGTGGGCTTCCTGCCCCCGCTCTCCGAGGAGGACGCGCGCGAGTACTGGGAGGGCGTGGCCGCCGCGGTCAAGGGCGGCGGGCGGCTCCTGTGGGTCGCGCGCGAGGCGCGCGGCGGGAGCGCCGCCCGCATCGTCGGAACGGTCCAGCTCGATCTCGAGAAGCGGGCCAACGGCAGCCACCGCGCCGAGCTGACCAAGCTGATGGTCCACACGAGCGGGCGCCGGCGCGGGATCGGCCGGGCGCTGATGCTCGAGGCCCAGGGCGCCGCGCGCCGCGGTGGGCGATCCACGCTCGTGCTCGACACCCGCCAGAGCGATCCGTCGGAAGCGCTGTACCGCTCGATGGGCTGGACCTGCGCGGGGGTCATTCCCCGCTACGCGCGGAGCGCGAATGGCGAGCTGCACGCGACGGCCCTCTACTACCTGCTACTCGACCGATGAACCCTGCGAGGACGCCATGACCACCGACAAGTATGACTGGGACGCGATCGTGAACGGCCTCAATCAGTACCTGCGCCTCCGCTCGATCCCGATCGGCATGAAGCTCTTCGAGACGGTGGAGGAGATGGAGGCGATCCCCAAGATCCGACGCCCGAAGGCCAAGCACACCACCGATCAGATCGTGGCCCAGGCCCGTCAGCTCGGCTGGACCGTCGGCATCACGATGGCGGACCTGGTGGGGGCCCAGTGCGGCGCGGTCATCGGGCTGTCTCCCCAGGACGACGAGTGGCTCTCCGGCAAACGCATGGCCGGGGTGTGGTTCAAGACCCAGGGCGACGCGAGCCTCCACCAGCACGCGATGGACTGCGTGCCCTACGGCCGCTACAAGGCGATGGCGGTGGCCCCGCTCACCTCCGGCCGTCTCGAGCCACCCGACATCTGCCTGATCTACGGCACCCCCGGCCAGATGATCTTCTTCATCAACGGGCTGCAGTGGACCGGCTACAAGAAGATGTCGTTCACCTCGGTGGGCGAGTCGGCCTGCGCCGACTCCTGGGGCAAGGCGCTCAAGACCGGCGAGCCCGCGCTCACCATCCCCTGCTACGCGGAGCGGCGCTACGGCGGGGTGGCCGACGACGAGATGCTCATGGCGGTGCCGCCGCGCTTCCTGCCCAAGGTCATCGAGGGCCTGGCCGCCCTGAGCAAGAACGGCCTCCGCTACCCGATCCCGCCGTTCGGCATCCAGTCCGACGCGGCGGCCGGGCTGGCGGTCAGCTACCCGGGCCCCGCGGCCGGGGCGGGCGGCCGCTGACGGCTCAGAGCCCGATCGCCTCGACCACGAGCCGGGCGAGCTCGCCCCGCAGGTCGGCCCGCTCGCGCGCGCGGGCCGGGTCGTCGATGAGGTTCGCGAGCTCGTAGGGATCCGCGGCGAGGTCGTAGAGCTCGTCCACCCCGTCGCGGTTGACCCAGTGGATCAGCTTGGCCCGCTCGGTCCGCACCGCCTTGTAGGTCATCCCCACCAGCCAGGGCATCGCGTTCTCGCTCCAGTACTCGACGAGGAACGAGGTGCGCCAGTCGGGCGGGCGGTGGCCGGCGAGCAGCGGCACGAGGGAGCGGCCCTGGACGTGCGCGCCCGGCGTGCCGCCGGCCAGCTCGATCATGGTGGGCGCGATGTCGAGCGCGAGCACCAGCGCGTCGGGCCGGCTGCCCGCGGGCACCCGCGGCGGGTAGCGCACGAGGAACGGCGAGCGGATCCCTTCCTCGTAGGCGAAGCGCCGCTCCGGTCCGAGCGCGTGCTCGCCGAAGAAGTAGCCGTTGTCCCCGAGGAAGACGATGCAGGTGCGGTCGAGCTGTCCGGTGCGCTCGAGCGCCTCGAGCAGCATCCCCACCCCCTCGTCCACCGAGGCCATCATCGCCGCGCGGAGCCGGATCTCCTCCTGCGTCCCGGCGTGGATCGCGGCCAGCACCGCCTGCGCGCGCTCCGTCGCCTTGAGGCGGAAGGCCTCCGCCCAGACCGGCTTCGCCCGCACCACCTCCTCGGGCGGCAGCACGTTCGGCCGCGGCGGGAACACGCGGCCCCGGTAGAGATCCCGGTGGCGCTCGGCCGGCTTGTAGCCGCCGCGGCTCAGGTCGAGCGTGCCGTCGGCGGCCTGGTGGGCGTCCGGATGCACCGCCTTGTGGGCGAAGAAGAGGCTCCACGGCCTCGCGCGCGGCCGCTCCACGAACGCGAGCGCCTCCGCGTTCAGGACGTCGGTCACGTAGCCCGGGACCGCCCGCCGCTGGCCGTCGACGTTCAGCTCCGGGTCGAACAGCCTGCCGTGGCCGTCGAAGCTCACCCAGCGGTCGTAGCCGGGGCGCGGCGAGCCGTCGTTGCCCATGTGCCACTTGCCCACGTGCGCGGTCTCGTAGCCCAGCCGCTGCAGCTCCACGTGGTAGTTCGGCAGGCGGTGGCTCGCCGCGTCGCGCGCCACGTTGTCGATGATGCCGTGGCGGCTCGCGTACTGGCCGGTCACGATCGACGCCCGGTTGGGCGAGCAGAGCGGGGTGGTGTGAAAGGCGTTGAGGCACATGGCGCCCTCGCGGGCGAGCCGGTCCACGTGGGGCGTCAGCATGTACGGGTGCCCGCCCGCCCCGAACTCGTCGAAGCGCAGGTCGTCGATCAGGATGACGAGGAGGTTGGGGCGCAGGGCCGCGGAGGGCGAAGGCACCCCGGCAGCCTAGCACGGCCGGGCCGCCCGTGACTCTGGGTTTCAAAGTACTTGACATATTGAACCCAATGGCGCTATGCATGACTGCATGGTGCCCTCCGGCGCGGGCCACGAGCCGATCTCCGAGTCGTCGACCCTCCATGCCCGGGCCATGGCCGATCTCCGCTTCATCCGGGAGACCATGGAGAGCGCCTCCGCGTTCTCCGCGTTCTCCGGCTGGGGGCTGATCCTGATCGGTGGCGTCGCGACCGCGTGCGGGCTCGTGGCGGCCCGGCAACCCACCCGCCTGCGCTGGCTCATGGCGTGGGTGGCCGCGGCCGGCGTCTCCGCGGTGATCGGCGCGCTCTCGACGGCCCGCAAGACCCGCACCGCACGTCAGCCGCTGATACCGGGGCCGGCCAGCAAGTTCGCCCTGAGCCTGGCGCCCGCGGTCGTCTCGGGCGCCCTGCTCACCGGCGCCCTCGAGCGCGGGGAGCGCTTCGATCTGCTGCCGGGAACGTGGCTCCTGCTCTACGGGGCCGGCCTCGTCGCGGCCGGCGCCTGGTCGGTGAGGGTCGTTCCGGTCATCGGCGCCACCTTCATGGGGCTGGGCGCGGCCGGTCTGCTGCTCCCGCTCCCGTGGGGCAACTGGCTCCTGATCGCCGGCTTCGGAGGACTGCACGTCGCCTTCGGGGTGATCGTGGGGAGGAAGCACGGTGGCTGACCCGGGCGCGGCGCGTCGGCCGCGGGCGGAGGCTCCGACGCCGCGGGGCCAGTCGCCGCGGGCCGCCGGCGGTCGAGGCTCCGCGAGCCTCGACAACCTCATCCATCACCGCATCCGCCTCGGCATCGTGAGCGCGCTCGCGGCCGTCGAGTCGCTCACGTTCAACGAAATCAAGGCGCTGCTGGAAACGACGGACGGCAACTTGAGCGTTCACGCCCGCAAGCTCGAGGAAGCCGACTACGTCACCTGCACCAAGACCTTCGACGGCCGTCGCCCGCGGACCGAGTATCGGCTCACCCCCGTGGGCCGCCGCGAGCTCACGCGGTACCTGTCCCACATGGAAGCGTTGATCCGCGCGACGCGCGACACGCTCCGGCGTTGACGCCGGCCTCATTTTTTTTGCGAGGAGACTTTGACATGCAAAGTACTTCAATCCACGTGGCCATCATCATGGACGGCAATGGGCGGTGGGCGCTCCGCCGCGGGCTCCCGCGCTCGGCCGGACATCACGCGGGGGTCGACGCGATCCGCCGTCTCGTCGAGGCCGCGCCCGAGGTCGGCATCGGGACCCTGAGCCTCTTCGCCTTCTCCTCCGACAACTGGGCCCGGCCCGCGGAGGAGGTGCAGGTCCTGATGGGGCTGTTCGGCCGGTTCCTGCGAGATGAGGCCGGTCCGCTGAGGGCCCACGACGTGCGCCTGTCCGTGATCGGGCGCCGGGACCGCCTGCCGGGTGAGGTGGTGTCGGCCATCTCGGCCGCCGAGGCGCTCACCGCCCGGGGGAGCCGCCTGCACCTGCGGGTGGCCGTCGACTACTCCTCGCGCGACGCGATCCTCGAAGCGGCCCGCCTCGGCCGGCTGGACGACCCGACCCGGGAGAGCTTCGCGAGCCGACTCGGAGAGACCCACGGCGCGCCCGCACTCGACGTGGACCTGCTGATCCGCACCGGCGGCGAGCAGCGATTGAGCGATTTTCTCCTGTGGGAGAGCGCGTACGCCGAGCTCTTCTTCACGACTCGCATGTGGCCCGACTTCCACCGGGGCGACCTCGCGGCGGCGGTCGCCGAGTTCCGCGGCCGGGACCGCCGCTTCGGCGCCCTGTCGGAGGCCGGCACGCGATGAACGCCATGGCCCGCGCCTTCCTGCTATGGTCCGTCGCCGTCGCGCTCGGGGGACTCGGCACCGCCTTCCTCTTCGATGCGGCCCCCGGCCTCGGCTGGGGCATCTGGACCCTCGCAGCCGCCGGCAGCATCCTGCTCTGCGCCCGAGTGGGGGGGTCGCCGACGCGTTCCCCGCTCCTCGCCCCGCTCGCCCTCGCGGCCGGCTTCGGGGTCGCGGCCGCCATCACCGCCGCCGCGCCCTTTCATGCGGTCATCGGCGGGGGCGTGGCGGTGCTCCTGGCGATCGCGGTGCTCCTGGCGGGCCACCCGACGTGGGAGGGGCTGACCGCGCCGTTCATGCTATGGGCACCCGTGGCGGCGCCGCTCCTGGCCGCCGGAGAAGCGATCCGGCGTGCGTTCGAGCTCGTCGGTCTCATCGCGACCCCTCGCTGCCGCCCCCTGCTCCGCGGCGGGCTCTTCGCGCTGCCGGTGGTAGGTCTCTTCACGCTGATCCTGACCAACGCCGATCCGGTGCTCGCCTCGTTGCGCGATGAGCTGGCCGACGCGCTGGCCCGCCTGGAATTCGTGCCCCGGCTCATGTTCTTCGGCGTCCTGTTCACCGCCGCCCTGGGAGGGTGCGGCCTCGTCCTGCATCGCGGCAGCGTCCGGGGCCCGGCGCTGGCGGAGCCGGTTGGGACACCGCGCCTCGCGGACACCGAGCGCCTCGTCGTCCTCGGCGCGGTCGCCGCGCTCTTCGGCGCGTTTCTCCTCCTGCAGCTCAGCTACCTCTTCGGCAACGCCCCGCTCATCAGGGGATCGGGGGTCACGTTCTCGGAATACGCTCGACGGGGATTCGCCGAGCTGACCACGGTGGCGACCCTTTGCATGATCCTGCTCGCGGCCCTCGACCACTGGGCGGCGCGCGGCCCGCGCGAGGCGTGGACCCGCATCGCGGCGGTCGCGGTCGTCGGGCAGGTCGAGGTGCTCCTGATCTCGGCGCTCCACCGCCTCTGGCTCTACGAGTCCGCCTATGGATTCACGACCGGGCGGCTCTACGCCCACGCTTACATGGTCGTGGTCGCGCTCTTCCTCGGGATGCTCGGCTGGGGCCTGGCCCGGGGCTCGACGTCGGGGTGGCTGGCGCGACGCGCGGCGGGAACCGTCGCCGTCGCGATGGCCGTCCTGATCTACTGGAACCACGAAGCGTGGATCGTCCGGCAGAACGTCGGGCGGCTCTTCCAGACGGGTCAGCTCGACACGTCCTACCTGGTCTGGGGGCTCTCGCCGAACGCCGCGCCCGCGCTGGTCCGCGCGATTCCCCAGCTACCGCCCACCCTGGCCGACTCGGTGCGCGACGGACTCCGGCAGCGCTACGGAAGAGCCGCCGGCGGCGCCCCGTGTCGCTGGTTCGAGTGGAATCGAGGCCGGCAGCGCGCGGTGGCGGCGCTCCGGGCGGGCGACATCGTGCACGGGGACGCCCGGCTGCACCCTCGCGATTGCACCCTGGCCGACCCTCCGAGCGACCCGTCCGCGGCGCCCGGCCGGCCCTCTAGGGCAATCGGCCCTCCGGCGTGACCCGGGCGGCGAGGGGCGCGCGCTCGAGGTGGACGTGACCGCAGCCCCCGCACGTGCGCAGCGCGAGGTTGGCGTCGAAGTGCTCGATGGCCGCCTTGAACTCCCGCTCGATGTCGGCCACGTGCATCGTCACCCGGTGCAGGAGCCGATCGCACCGGTCGCAGAACCAGAGGAGCGACTCGGTCTGCTCGGGCCGGCGCGTGACCTCGACCACCAGGCCCCAGGTGTCGGCCGGGCGGTGGGGTGAATGCGGAACGAGCGCGGGCAGCAGGCACATCTCCCCCTCGCGGACGATCTGCTCGTGCCGCCGGCCGTCCACCATGTACTCGAGGCGCATCGCGCCGCGGAGCATGTAGAAGATCTCGTCGGAGGGATCGACGTGGAAATCGCGCCGGGCGTTCGGCCCGCGGACGACCATCGCGGTGAACTGCGAGTCTTCCCAGATCACCTTGTTGCCGACCGGCGGCTCGAAGGTGGCGCGGTTCTCCTCGATCCACTGCCACAGGTTGAAGGCGACGAGGCCGCGCACGCGGTCACCTCCGTAGGTAGATCACCAGGGACACGAGGCTCATCACCACCTCCCCGCGCTGGTTGCTGATCCGGCTCTCGATCTTCACGGTGCCGCGGTCGGGCCGGTTCCGGGACTCGATCTTCTCGCGGATCTCCGACTCCACCGAGAGCACGTCGCCCGGCCGCACCGGCTTGAGCCACTTGAGGTCGTCGAAGCCCATGGCCCCGGAGGTGGCGTGGACGGGCGTCATGTGCTCGACCACCATCCGGATGAACATGGCTCCGGTGTGCCAGCCGCTCGCGATGAGCCCGCCGAACATGCTGGCCTTCGCCGCCTCTTCGTCGAGATGGAAGGGCTGCGGGTCGAACTGCCGGGCGTACTCGACGATCTCCTCCCGGGTGACCTCGTACCGTCCGAACCGCATCACGTCGCCGACCTGCACGTCCTCGAAGTACTTCACGCCGCGGCCGCCGGACGCCGCCGGTACATGGTGATCCCCACGATCGACACGACCGCCTCCCCGTGCTGGTTGATCAGCTCGACGCGGCGGCGGACGAAGCCGACGGGCTTGCTCCGGGACGGCCACGTCTCGAGCACCTCGGTGTGCGCGGTCAGGGTGTCGCCCGGCCGCACCGGCTTGAGCCAGCGGCAGGAGTCGAGCCCGGGCGAGCCGGTGGCGGCCGCCTCCTCACGGCGGTTGGCCTCCACCGACAGGCGCATCATCAGGGCGCACGTGTGCCAGCCGCTCGCGATCAGGCCGCCGAAGATGCTCCGGCGCGCCGCCTCGGGGTCGGTATGGAACGGCTGGGGATCGTACTTGCGGGCGAAGGCCAGGATCTCGGCCTCGGTGATCGAGTGCGAGCCGAGCTCGGTGCTCTCGCCGACCTTGAAGTCCTCCCAGTACTTCACGCGCGGCCTCCCCCGCGCCGCCACGACCATCCGCGACGCGCACCGATCAGCATAAGGCCCACGGCAAGGGCGGGCAGCCAGATCCACCGGAGCTCCGACTCGAGCACCACCACCCCGCGCGCGGACAGGAACCGGGTGAGCCCGATCGGCGAGACCTCGATCACCCGCAGCGCCTCCGGCGCGAAGAAGCGCTCGCCGGACCAGGGCCAGAGGAAGGCGACGCCCAGGCCTCCGTTGGTGAAGGCGTCCAGCGCGCCGTGGGAGGCGACGGCCACGAAGAGGAAGACGAACGCCCGCGCGACGCCGGCGCGGAGCGTCGGGGCCGCGGCGGCCCCCGCCAGCGCCACCACCGCCGCGACGAGCAGCGAGTGGCTGAAGCCGCGATGCCCGAGGCCCGCCGAGTAGCGAATGCCCCAGCCGAGGGTGATCACGTCGAGATCGGGCAGGGCCGAGACGAGCACCCCCGCCAGCAGCAGGCGGCGGGGGACGACCTCAGCCCCGAGCCCCGCCCCCAGCGCGAGCGGGATCGCCGCGTGCGAGAAGACCGTCGGCACCGGGCCGGGCCCTACCGGAGCTCGAACTCGAAGGTGCTGACCACGCGGATGCGCTTGACCGGCGTGCTCGTCGGGCTGAACGGGGCCGACTCGTCGCCTCCGTCCTGGCCGAAGATCTGGATCGAGCCCTGGTTGGCCGAGCGGATGCTGCCGACCTGGGCCCCCGAGTCCGCCGCGAACTGCTGGGCGGTGGCCCGCGCGTTCCGGGTGGCGTCCGCGAGCAGCTGCGGGCGCAGGTCGTTGAACTTGGAGACGATGTACCGCGGGTTGGCCGCGCCTTCCCGCTCGCCGTCGAGGATCACCCCGACCTTCAGCAGCTCCTCGGTCGAGCCCAGCGCGGTGCGGACCAGGTCGACGTTGGTGGTCTTCACCACCACCGAGGTCGTCACCACGTAACGGAGGCGGTCGGAGGCCTGGGACTGGCCGTACTCGCGGGCCAGCTTGTCGACGGTGCGGGTGGGCTGCCGCTCGATCTCCGCGTCGGGGAAGCCCTGCTTGCGGAGAAACGCCACCGCCGCGTCCCGGTCGGCGCTGATCCGGGCGTGCGCGTCCTGGAGCGTCTCGCTGGCCCGGCGCAGGCCGAGCGTCCACACCGCCTGGTCCGCCTTCACCTCTCGCTCGACCAGCCCCTTGACCGTGACCACGCGGGAGTCCGACCGGAACCGCGTGGCGCCCCGGCCGACGAAGTAGCCGGCCACCGACAGCCCGATCACCAGGCAGAGTCCCACGATGATCGCGGGGAGCACCCCCGATCGCCCCTCCATGTATGCCGCCATGTCCGCTCCTCCCGGGCGCCGCTGATCTTATTCAATTGGGGGGATGTCCCGCCGCCCGCAGTATCAGCAGGGTCACGACCCCCGCCACCAGCCCCCAGAACGCCGATCCGATGCCGGCCAGCGCGACGCCGGACGCGGTCACCAGAAACGTGACGAGCGCCGGCTCCCGTTGATTCTCGCTGCCGACCGCCAGGGCGAGGCCGTTGCCGATGGTAGCCAGCAAGGCGAGCCCGGCGATCGCCGCCACCAGCTCGGCCGGGAACGCGGCGAAGAGCGCCACCACCGTCGCCCCGAAGACCCCGACGACCGCGTAGAAGAAGCCCGCCGCCATCGCCGCCACGTAGCGCCGCCGCGGGTCCTCGTGGGCCTCGCGGCCCATGCAGATGGCGGCGGTGATCGCGGCCAGGTTCAGCGTGAACCCGCCGAAGGGCGCCAGCGCCAGGTTGGCGAGCCCGGTCCAGCCGATGATCGGCGAGATCGGCACCGCGTAGCCCGAGGCGCGGATGACCGCGACCCCCGGCACGTTCTGGGACGCCATGGTCACCACGAACAGGGGCAGGCCCACTCCGATCACCGCGCCCGGGGTGAAGCGCGGGGTCACCCAGACCGGCCGGGCCAGCCCGATCCGGACCACGTCCACGTGCAGGAGCCCCTGCACGAGCGCGATCGCAACCCCGACCAGCAGCGCCGCGATCACCGCGTAGCGCGGCACGACGCGCCGGGCGACCAGGTAGGCGACGAACATGCCGAGGGCCAGCACGAGCTCGGTCCCCATGGCGGCGAACAGGCCGAGGCCGAAGCGGAGCAGGACGCCCGCCAGCATGCCGGAGGCGATCGGCACCGGGATGCGATCCATCGCGCGCTCGAACCAGCCCGAGAACCCGACCAGGGTGATGAGCGCGGCCGACACCAGGAACGCGCCGGTCGCCTCCTCGATCGAGATCCCACCTGCGCTCGTGACCAGCAGCGCCGCCCCCGGGGTGGACCACGCGGTGACGACCGGCGCCCGGTAGCGGAGCGAGAGCAGGATGCACGTGAGCCCCATGCCGAGCCCCAGCGCGAGCATCCACGAGCTGAGCTGGGCCGCGGAGGCGCCCACTGCCCCGGCGGCCTGGAAAACGATGGCCGCCGCGCTGGCGAAGCCTACCAGCACGGTCACGAAGCCGGCGACGACCGCCGAAGCCGAGAAATCCCGGACGAGCGACATGGAGCGGGCCCCGCCCACTATAGCAATGGTCCCGGCCGGGCCGGCCGCGGGATCGGGTACACTCCCCGGGATGCGCGCGTACCTCCTGTCGCGGCTCGGGCAGACCCTCCTGGTCGTCTTCCTCTCCCTGACCGCGGTGTTCTTCCTGGTGCGGCTCGGGGGCGACCCGGTGCTCCTGTTCCTGCCCATGGACATCCAGGCCAAGGACCTGAACGAGTTCCGCGAGCGCCTGGGCTTCAACGACCCGCTCGCGGTGCAGTACGGCCGATTCATCGGGCGCGCGCTGCACGGCGACTTCGGCGAGTCGCTGCGCTACAGGAACGACGCGCTCCGGCTCGTGCTCGAGCGGCTGCCCGCGACGCTCGAGCTCGCGCTCGCCGCGCTGCTCCTCACCTTCTGCGTGGCGGTGCCGGTCGGGGTGTTCTCGGCGGTCCGCCGCGGCTCGCTCTTCGACCTGCTCGGCATGGGCGGGGCCGTGCTCGGGCAGGCGGTGCCCGGATTCTGGCTCGGCCTCATGATGATCTACCTCTTCTCGGTGCGCCTCGGCTGGCTGCCCACCGGGGGCATGGGCGGCCCGCTCCACTTCGTGATGCCGTGCGTGGTGCTCGCCTCGTTCTACGCGGCCCGCATGGCCCGCCTCACCCGCTCGTCGGTGCTCGACACGCTCAACGAGGAGTTCGTACTCACCGCGCGCGCCAAGGGGCTGGCGGAGCGGATCGTCATCGGCAAGCACACCCTGAAGAACTCGGCGATCCCGATCGTGACCCTGGCCGGGCTCGACACCGGCCAGCTCCTGGGCGGGGCGGTCATCACCGAGACCATCTTCGCCTGGCCGGGGCTCGGGCGCCTCACCGTGCAGGCCCTCCTCAACCGGGACTTCCCGGTGGTGCTGGCCGCGGTCTTCGTGTTCTCGGTCACCTACACCCTCATCAACTTCGCGGTCGACCTGCTCTACGGCTGGCTCGACCCGCGGACGCGGGCCCGGGCATGAGGATCTTCCTCGGGCGCCACGGCCGCGGGATCCTCGGGCTCGCCATCGCGGCGCTGGTGGTGCTGGCCGCGGTGGCGGCCCCGCTGCTGGTCGCCCATGATCCGGTGCAGACCGACTTCGCGGCCGGCCTCAAGCCGCCCGGCACGCCCGGCCACCCGCTCGGCACCGACCAGCTCGGCCGCGATCTGCTGGCCCGCGTGCTGTACGGGACGCGGGTGGCGCTGTTCATCGGCATCTGCTGCGTCCTGCTCACCGCGCTGGTGGGCGGCCTGCTCGGGCTCCTCGCCGGCTTCTTCGAGGGCTGGCTGGGCGCGGTGCTCATGCGGGTGGCCGACGTGCAGCTCTCCTTCCCGTTCATCCTGCTCGCGCTGACCATCAACGCCATCGTGGGCCTGGGGCTGCGCAACATCATCGTCAGTTTGTCAGTCGCCGGCTGGGTCGTGTATGCTCGCGTGGTCCGTGGGGAGGTGCTGTCGGTGAAGGAGCGCGATTTCGTGCACGCGGCCCAGGCGCTGGGACTCGGGCGCGCGCGCCTGCTCTTCCGGCACGTGCTGCCCAACGTGGCCCCGTCCATCGTCATCGTGGCCAGCCTCCAGTTCGCCCAGTTCATCGTGGCCGAGGCCGCCATCTCCTTCCTCGGGTTCGGTGTGCAGCCGCCGACCCCCGCGTGGGGCAGCATGCTCTCGGAGAGCCGCGACTACCTCTACGTGGCCTGGTGGCTCGCCGCCTTCCCGGGAGCCGCGCTCGCCCTCACCGCGCTCGGCATCAACCTGGTGGGCGACTGGCTGCGGGACGTGCTCGATCCGCGGTTCCGGGTCTGATGGCGGTCGTCATCCGCCCCTGCCGACCCGACGAGGGCCCCGCGCTGGTGGACCTCTGGCACCACGCCGACGCGAGCCCCAGCCCCACCGACACCCCGGAGCAGATCGACCAGGTGATCCAGGATCCCGCCGCCTCGGTGCTGGTGGCGGTCGAGAACGACCTGCCGGTGGGCTCGATCATCGCCCGACCCTCGCATGATCCGCTACGTCAAGAAAGTCGACGCGACAAGGAGACCCTCATGACGCGACTCACCCGGATGCTGGCCGTGCTCGCTCTGCTGCTGGGCGTGGCGGTGGCCGTTCCCCTCGCAGATCCCGCCGCCGCCCAGGACCGCGCGCGGACCAAGGAGATCGTGGTGGCCTTCTCGGCCGAGCCGCGCACCCTCCTGCCCAACACCATCGTGGACTGGACCACCAACAACATGGTCGAGCACATGTACGACCGGCTGGTGGACCGCGATGCCAAGACCTACAAGCCCTCCCCGATGCTGGCCACCGGCTGGAAGGTGGTCAACGACACCACGTGGGAGTTCGCGCTGCGCCACAACGTGAAGTTCCACAACGGTGAGCCGTTCGACGCCCAGAGCGTCAAGGCCACCATGGACTACATCAAGGACCCCGCCAACAAGACCCACTATCTGCCGCGCTGGTCCCAGGTGAAGGAGGTCCAGATCGTCAACGACTACACGGTGCGCTTCATCACCGAGAAGCCGTGGCCGGGCCTCATCGACCGCATCGCGGGCAGCGACTTCCTGCCGATGCCGCCCAAGGCCCTCAAGGAGCAGGGCGTGCAGGCGCTCGCGGCCAAGCCCATCGGCACCGGAGCCTTCCGCTTCGTGCAGTGGGTGCGCGACGAGAAGCTCGTGGTCGAGCGGAACCCCGACTACTGGCAGACCCCGGCGGAGGCGAGCCGGGTGACCTTCCGCTTCATCCCCGAATTCAGCGCGCGGCTGGCCGCGCTGCTCGCGGGCGAGATCGACGTCATGAAGGACGTGCCGCCCCAGAACGTGGAGATGCTGCAGAACAGCGGCAAGGCGCGGCTGCGCGCCACCGTCTCCTCCCGCATCAACTACCTGGCCCTGGTGAATCTCAAGCCGGGTCCGCTGCAGGATCTCCGGGTGCGCAAGGCCATCCACCACGCGGTCAACGTGGACGAGCTGATCCAGCAGGTGCTCAAGGGCCGGGCGACGAAGATGTGCGGGCCGCTCTCCCCGATCAACGTGGACTACTCCTCGAAGCCCCAGTGCATCAAGTACGACGCCGCCCAGGCCCAGGCCCTCTTCAAGGAAGCGGGGGTGGACCCGACCAAGCTCACGCTCACTCTCGATACCCCGTCGGGCCGCTACCCGCTCGACAAGGACGTCTCGCTCGCCATCGCGGCCCAGCTCCAGCGCATCGGGATCAAGGTCAACGTGGTGGTCAACGAGTGGGGCACCCATCTCGACAAGATCAAGAACCGCACCACCGGCGACATGTTCTTCCTGGGCTGGGGCCCCGCGCTCGACGCCCAGAACACCATCGATCAGCTCTTCTCGGCGAGCCAGACCTACTCGTCCTACGGCAACAACAAGGCGCTGGACGCCAAGATCGCGCAGGCGGTGACGGTGGTGGATCCGAGGAAGCGGCTCGAGGCGTGGGCCGAGATCCAGCAGATGGTGCACGACGAGGTGCCGTGGGTCTTCCTCTGGCAGCAGCACGACCTCTACGGCGTCGCCAACTGGATCGAGTGGACGCCGCGCGCCGACGAGCGCATCTGGATGTACGAGGCCAAGCTCGCGCGGTAGGACGGTCGCGGCGGGCGGGCGCCGGGGCTACCCGGCGCCCGCCCCCACGAGGTTCGCGGGCTACTTCTTGTCCATCTTGTCCATCTTCGTCGCGTCGTCCTTCATCTTGTCGCCGCTCGGCGTCTGCGTGTAGCCGCTCGCGGGTATCACCGCCATCATGGCCACCGCGGTCCCCAGGATCCATCGACGTATCATGACGAGGCTCCCCTGAAGCGAGATTGGACCTGCTGGGGCTCAGGGTAGGGTGCGCCGCCGCGGGCCGTGTCACGCCCGCGCGAAATCCACGTCAACCGCGGGGGCGCTCCTCGGGCTCGGGCGGGTCGGTCGGTGCGGCCGACTCCGCCTCTGCCTCGACGTCCGGGGCGGCCAGTGTCTCCGCGGCGGCTTCCGCGAGCTTCTCCTTCGTGGGGTCGGTCAGATCCGACAGCTCCCTTATCGCCAGGTCGTACCAGATGTCCGAGTGCATGGTGTCACCTCGTCGGTGCGATACGCCCGCACCCTGCGATTGGTGATCTCCTACCCATGAGAGGAGGCATCGGCCATGCCAGGGCAAACAGGGAGCCAAATCAACCTGTTGGCGACCCCTGGCCCGCCGCCGGGACCGGGCATTGCGCCCGGCGGCGGGCAAGCATCCCGGCACCGCGTGTCAGACCGCCTGGGAACGACGGATCGACGGCCGCTCGCAGACGCGGTAGAAGACCCGTGCGACCCAGAGGACGAGCGGCGTCGTGGCGGCCATGATCAGGAGGCTCGACGGCACGCCTTGCGCGATCACGGCCGGCCACGTCGCGACCGCGCGGGCCAGCGGCTCGAAGGCGAGCTGGATGGGCCGGTGCAGCAGGTAGAGGCTGTAGGAGTAGACGCCGACCCGGGCCAGATAGCGCGCGGGCGCCGACCCGGGCCCGGGCCGCTCGTGGGCCAGCACCGCGTGGAGGAGCAGCGCGAACGCCACCCCGTAGAGCGGCTCCTTCACGACATAGAGCCCCCAGGAGCCCGCGTACCACTCGAGCAGGACGCCCGCGCCCAGCGCGACCACGCCGGGCCACGGGCTCGACAGCACGCGCGGCAGGCCCAGCCGGCCGGCCGCCCATTCCGCCACCACCGCGCCGAGGACCCACTCGAACCAGCGCGCGAGGAACAGCTCCCACGCGGGGCCGGCGATCTCGGTCGGGAGCGGCGTCAACGCGAGCGCCACGCGATACGCCATCGTCACCGCGAGCACCGCGCCGACCGCGCGGAGCGCCCCGAAGCGCGCGATGAGCCGGAACACGACCGGATACGCGAGGTAGAGCTGGGCCTCGACCGCGAGCGTCCAGGCCGGCGGATTGACGCCGTCGAAGGTCGCGGTGTGGAAGGGGTGCACCAGCAGCGCCTGGGTCGTCAGCGCGAGCCACGGAATCGGCGATCCGACCACCCACCAGAGCGCGAGCGCCACGACGAGCGCGGCCAGGTAGGGCGGATAGAGCCGCCAGAAGCGCCGGGCGAAGAAGCGCCTCCAGTCCGGCACCGGGGGAGTCGCACGCGTCAGGGCGCGAGCCTGCGGGAGATGGATGCAGAAGCCGCTGATCACGAAGAAGAGGGGCACGCCGAGATACCCGAAGCCCAGGATCAGGGCGAGCCAGGGCCACGGGCCTCCGTCGAGGTTCGGCGCCTCCCGGTACGCGGACACCGCCAGGTGGCACACCACCACCGCCAGGGCGGCCAGGCCGCGCAGCTGATCGACCCGCTCCCATCGCCCGCGCGCCGCCACCGTCCGAGTGTCGACCGCCATAGCGGACGGAGACGGCTGCATCCGAGATGCCACTCGAGGAGCCGCGCAAGCACGCGATTCATCGTGATTCTGGCGCGAGAGCCGGCGCCCGGTGGGCCCCCGCCGGGTAATTCTTACTCGGAGACGGTGCGCTCGGGCAGCCGGCGACTTCACCCGCCCGTTTCCTGCTAGAATTCCGCCGCTGATCCATCTCGAGGGCTCGGAGGGCGTCCCCATGGCGATCACGGTATTCACGAACGCGTTCCTCATCGACTGCGTCTCCAAGGAGCCGATCGAGGGCGCGGCGGTGGTGGTGGAAGGTGACCGCATCAAGGACGTCGTCGCCTCCGGCAAGGTGGGCCCGCTCGCCGGCAAGATCGACACGATCGATCTGAAGGGCCGCACGCTGATGCCCGGGCTCACCGACGCCCACGTGCACATCTGCGCGGTCGAGGGCAACATCCCGGAGCAGCACCGCTACAACCCCCCGAGCCTCATCGCGGCGAAGGCCCTCCGGCGCATGGAGCAGGCGCTGATGCAGGGCTTCACCACCGTGCGCGACGCGGGCGGGGCCGACTACGGCTTCCGCGAGGCCGCCGAGTCCGGGCTCTACCCGGGCCCGCGCATGCTGGTGTCCGGCCGCCCGCTGTCGCAGACGGGCGGACACGCCGACAAGCGGCGGCGCTCGGAATGGATCGAGCCGGTGGAGTGCTGCGTGGGCATGGCGGGCATGATCGCCGACGGCGCCGACGAGGTACGCAAGGCCGCGCGCGAGAACCTGCGCCACGACGTGGACCAGATCAAGATCATGGCCTCGGGCGGCGCGATGTCGCCGGGCGACGAGCTCGACACCACCCAGTACACGGTGGACGAGATGCGGGCCGCGGTGGAGGAGGCGCGCGCGGTCGGCAAGTACGTCCTGGCCCACGCCTACTCCGGCTCCGCGATCCGCAATGCGATCCAGGCCGGCGTGCGCTGCATCGAGCACGGCAATCTCCTCGACGAGGCAGGCGCGCAGGCCATCAAGCAGGCGGGCGCCTACCTGGTGCCGACCATGGTCACCTACGAGGCCATCGCGCGCGAGGGCAAGAACTACGGCATCGGCGACCACCAGATCCAGAAGATCAACCTGGCGCTGGAGAAGAGCCTGGAAGGTCTCACGCACGCCTATCGCGCGGGCTGCAAGATCGGCTCGGGCTCCGACCTGCTCGGCGACATGCAGGCCCAGCGCGCGATGGAGTTCGAGCTGAAGGGCCAGGTCATGAAGCCGATGGAGGTGCTGCTCTCGGCCACCATGGTCAACGCGGAAATTTTCAAGATGGCTGATCGAGTGGGGTCGGTCGAGCCCGGCAAGTACGCCGACCTCCTGGTCGTCGACGGCAACCCGCTCAAGAACCTGCGCGTGTTCCAGAACCAGGCCAATCTTCACGCGATCGTGAAGGGCGGCGTCTTCGTCAAGCGCGCCCTCTAGGGCGCACCCGGAGAGTCCCGCATGCCGAGCGCCGCCGACTTCGAGAAGCTGGGCGTCTTCTACCTGGGCCGCCCCTACGACTGGCAGCAGAAGAAGGCGCAGGACGGCGTGCTGCTCTACGACTCGAAGGACCTGGTCACCCACGCGGTCTGCGTGGGCATGACCGGCAGCGGCAAGACCGGCCTCTGCCTGGCCCTCATCGAGGAGGCCGCCATCGACGGGATCCCCGCGATCCTGATCGATCCCAAGGGCGATCTCGCCAACCTGCTGCTCACCTTCCCCGCCCTCCGCCCCGAGGACTTCCGGCCCTGGGTCAACGAGGACGACGCCCGCCGCAAGAACCTCTCCGCCGACGACTACGCCCGCCAGCAGGCCGAGCTGTGGCAGAAGGGGCTCGCGTCCTGGGGCGAGGACGGGGCCCGCATCCAGCGCCTGCGCGACGCGGCCGACTTCGCGATCTACACCCCGGGCAGCAACGCGGGCATCCCGCTCTCGATCCTCAAGTCGTTCGCGGCGCCGCCGCCCGCCATCCGGGAGGACGAGGAGCTGCTGCGCGAGCGCATCGGCACCACCGCCACGAGCCTCCTGGGCCTCCTCGGCATCGACGCCGACCCCATCAAGAACCGCGAGCACATCCTGATCGCCACCATCCTCGACACCGCGTGGCGGCAGGGGCAGGAGCTCGATCTGGCCGGCCTCATCCAGCGGATCCAGACCCCGCCGGTGAAGCGCGTGGGCGTGCTCGACCTCGAGGCGTTCTTCCCGTCCAAGGACCGCTTCGCGCTCGCGATGTCGCTCAACAACCTGCTCGCCGCCCCCGGCTTCGGGGCCTGGATGGAGGGCGAGCCCCTCGACGTGGACGCGCTCCTGCACACCCCCGAGGGCAAGCCGCGCGTCGCCATCGTCTCGATCGCGCACCTCAACGACGCGGAGCGCATGTTCTTCGTCTCGCTCCTGCTCAACCAGGTGGTCGGCTGGATGCGCACCCAGTCCGGCACCACCAGCCTGCGCGCGCTGCTCTACATGGACGAGATCTTCGGCTTCTTCCCCCCGGTGGCCAACCCACCGTCCAAGACGCCGCTGCTCACCCTGCTCAAGCAGGCGCGCGCCTTCGGGGTGGGCGTGGTGCTGGCGACCCAGAACCCGGTGGACCTCGACTACAAGGGGCTCTCGAACACCGGCACCTGGCTCATCGGGCGCCTGCAGACCGAGCGCGACAAGGCGCGCGTTCTCGACGGCCTCGAGGGCGCGGCGGGCAGTGCGGGCCAGGGCTTCGACCGCGCCGCGCTCGAGCGCATCCTCTCCGGGCTCTCGACCCGCGTGTTCCTGATGAACAACGTGCACGAGGACCACCCGGTGGTGTTCGAGAGCCGCTGGGTGATGTCCTACCTGCGCGGGCCGCTCACCCGCGGGCAGATCAAGTCGCTGATGGACGCCCGGCGCGGCACCCCCGCGGCGGCGCCCGCGGTGCCGGCGACTCCGGCGGCCCCCGCGGCGCCCGCTCCCCGGCCGGCCGCCGCGGCGGCGAGCGGC
>JBGQHJ010000059.1:0-26673 GCA_041497895.1 Methylomirabilia bacterium | reverse complement strand
TAGGTGACCCCCCGGAGCGGGACTTTCTCGTCACCAGCGAAGAAGAACTTCCCTCGAACCTCCAGCCGGGGACGGGATCCCACCGACTGCGCGCGCCGGATGGCGCGCGACGTCGTCTCGAGCTTCACGGTCCAAGCCTCCTTGGCCGCCCACCGGGCGTCCAGAGTTGTTGTTCTGGGGGAGGCGCCCGGCCGGATGCACCCGCGGCATGAGGCCGAGAGGCTTGGGGAGCGATCCCAACCGAGAGCCGGAAGTGCCCGAGACTCCGGGCCTCCTCCGCATTTCCAGTGAGGCAACCCTCATGCCATCGCGCGTCATGCTTTCGGGTAGGGGCGCTATCTGGAACGCGCGATTTTTCGGGGGCCTGCGGTGCTCGGAACGTTTTGCGTGCCGGTGGGAAGCGAAATCGCTACTCGTTTTTACACGCTGCGAGGGTAAATCTTACCTCCGGGATCTAGAGCAGATACCGGATCAGCAGGGTGGCCAGCCCCAGGAAGGAGAAGAAGCCGAAGACGTCGGTGAACGTGGTGATGATCACGCTCGAGGCGATGGCCGGGTCGACCCGGAAGCTCTTGAGCAGGAGCGGAATGACCACCCCGACCACCGCTGCCACGATCATGTTGAGGGTCATGGCCAGCGCGATGATCCCGGCCAGCAGCGCCTGACCCTTCCAGAGGTAGGCGATCACGGCCATGACCAGGCCGGTCGCCAGCCCGATGGTCACGGCCAGGGTGGCTTCCTTCCGGAGCACCCGCCAGAGGTGGGTAGCGGACATGTCGCCCAGGGCCAGCCCGCGCACCACCACGGTGGCGGTCTGGGTGGTCCCGATGCCCCCCATCGAGGCCACGATCGGCATGAAGACGGCCAGCAGGGCCAGCTCCCGGATCGAGCCCTCGAAGAGGCCGATCACCGAGGCGGCCAGGATGGCCGTCCCGAGGTTGATCAGCAGCCAGACCAGGCGCTTCGGGAAGACAGTCCGGGCCGGGTCCAGGGCGGTCTCGTCGCCGGCGGCGCCGCCGAGCCGCTGGATGTCCTCGGTCGCCTCCTCCCGGATCACGTCGATGACGTCGTCGACCGTGATGACACCCAGGAAGCGATGGCCGGCGTCGACCACCGGGATGGCCACGAGGTTGTACTTGGCCACCAGGCGCGCGACCTCCTCCTGGTCGGTCTCCGGGGTCACGCTCACCGGCTCCTCCTGCCGGAGGAGGCCCACAGGGGCACCGGGGTCGGCGGTGACGAGGCGGCGCCAGGGTAGGCTCCCCACGAGGTGGTCGTGGTCGTCCACCACGTAGAGGATCGGAGCGGTCTCGGCCACCGGCGACTTGCGGACCTGCTCCACTGCCTGAGCCACCGTGACGTCCTCCAGGACGGCGAGCATGTCGGGGGTCATCAGGCGCCCGGCCGTCTTCTCGCCGTACTCGAGGAGCCCCTGGACCTCCTCGGACTTCTCCTCCTTCATGAGGTCCAGCACCTTCTCGACCTGCTCGGCGGGCAGCTCCTCGAGGACCTGGGCGGCGTCGTCCGGCCGCATCCGATCGAGGACGCTCGAGATCTCGCCCTCGTCCAGGGCTCCAGTCAGCTCGTGGAGCGACTGATCTCCCAGCTCGGCCATCACCGCTCCGGCCGACTCGCGGCCGAGCAGGCGGAAGAGCGTGACCTGGTCCGGGACGGGGAGCTCGCGGAGCGCGGCCGCGATGTCGGCGGCGTGGGCGTCCTCGAGGACCTGGCTCAGGCGCTCGCGGCGCCCCGACTCCAGCAGATCCCGGACGGTGTCGGTGAGCCGGGTGGCCTCGCCCATGACGACGGACTAGGCCGGCGGGACGGGGCCCTGCGGCGAGCGAGAGGCGGGCGGAACGCCCTGCGCGACGGTGAGCTGGGTGACCTGGGCCTCGAGCTGGCGGACTCGCGATCGGAGCCGCCAGTGGCGGACCGCGCCAGTGAGCGAGGCGAAGATCACGCCGACCAGGAGCGAGAGCAGGATCACGAGGGCCAGCGGCATGCCCTCGATCCGCCACACCAGGAACCGGATCACCACCGGGTCGATGTTCTGCGCGGCGAACAGGGTGGCCGCAGAGCCGACCAGGGCCATCAGCAGGTAGATGACGATCACGGCTGGCCGCTCTCCGCCGGCCGGGCCGCGACGCCGAGCGCACGCAGGAAGCGCTCGACGATCAGGTCCTGGCAGGAGGCCTCGCCCTTGGCCCGGGCGAGCTGGCGCACCGGGAAGATGGCCTTGGCCATCGTGCGGTGACCGCCGCCCACGCCCAGGTCGCCGAACGCGGCCCGGGTCACGTCCCCCGCGCTCTTGACGTAGCCGACGTTGCGGACCGAGACGTGGACCTCGTCGCCGACCACGCCGGAGACCACCGACCACTGCACGCCCTCCGCCTGCAGCCCGAAGTCGGCGAACTGCGGGATGAGGTCCACGGTGGCGACCCGGCCCAGGTGCGAGAAGAACACGCCCTGGAGGACCCGGCGCTTGGCGAGGCCCTGGGCGAGGACGTCGAGCGCTTCCTGGGAGAGCTCGGGGCGCTCGATGCGCCGGAGCGCGTTGTGGTTGGCGAGCAGGTAGAGATACGAGAACGCCTCGAGGTCGGCCCGGGTCCCGCCGCGCTCGAGGCCGAGCGTGTCGGACTTGATGCCGTAGAGGAGCGCGGTGGCGAGGCGCTGGGTGATCTTGACATCCGCCGCGCGCAGGTACTCGACCAGGATCGTGGAGGTGGCCCCGTAGGACGGCCGCACGTCCTTGATGCGGGCGCGGATTGGTTGCTCCACCGGATGATGGTCGATCACCAGGTCGACCTCATCGAAGCGCTCCTCGAGGAAGGAGGGCTGCACGTCGACCATCGCCACCCGGTCGAACTGGGCGAGGTCCGCGGCGTTGATCGCCTCCACCTCGATCTCGAGGATCTTGCACATCGCCAGGTTCTCGGGCCGGGTGATGGTGCCGAAGGTGCACATGGGAGCCGAGGTGCGGGTGCGGCCGAGCAGGGTCTTGAGCGCCAGCGCGGAGGCGATCGCGTCGGGGTCGGGATCGTCCTGCATGAGGATCAGCACGCGCTCCGCGTCGTAGAAATGGGCGCGCAGCCGGTCGGCGCGGACCCGCTGGGCCGCGCGGTCCACCGCGGGCTGGATGATGCGCTCGCCGAAGGCGGAGAGCGGCACCACGGTGGCGCCGGCGAGCGGCCGGTCGTCGTCGCGGAGCACCAGGATCGGGGCGTCGGGCAGCGCGTCCCTCACCGCCGCGGCCACGCGGCCGAGCCGCCCGGAGGGCGCGGCCACCACCACCGGCCCGCGCCCGCCGCGCAGGGCCTTGCGGAGAAAGGCCACGTCGGTCACCTTGCCCGCGACCGCCCGATTGCCGTGCCGACCGAGCCGTGCGCGCAGGCTCGCCCGCGATACCAGGTAGAGCGGCCGCTCGCCCGGGAAGGCGGCGGCCGCCACCATGTGCTCGAGCAGATCGTCCGGGCAGATCAGGATCGGGCGCATCGGCTATCCATTGTGGGCTTGGCGGGCGGGGGGGCCAAGTGAAAATCCGGCTAGCGGCGTCTTCCCCGGTAGGCGGCGCGGCCCGCCTCGACGCCGGCCCGCAGGCCGCGGGTCAGCAGCGAGACCTCGCGCGTCACCTTCTTCTGCGAGTCACCGAGGGTGCGGGCCAGGCGGTCCAGGGATTCCTTGACCCCCTCGCGGGCCTGCACGATCTGCCGCGCCGCCTCCTGCCGTGAGCGCGCGCTCAGGAGCCGGCGGCTGAGCCGGTTGACCGACTCCTTGAGCCCGGCCTGGGCCCGCGCCACCTGCGCGGCCATCGTCTTCTCGATACCGGCGAGCTTCTCGCGGGTCAGGCCGCCCCGCGCGGCGGTGCTGCGGACCCGCTCGAGGTCGGCCTCCACCTGCGCGAGCCGGGTCTCGAGCTGCTTGATCTTTGCCTGCGCCGTGGGAGCGGGCGCTCTGCGTCGCTCGGTCATGGGTCGCCTCCGCCCAGCAGTATACGACGCCCGGGTGGCCCGGAGTGGACTCGAGGCTTGGCCCCGCCCGGTGTGGATGCGAAACTTGGCCGTGGCCGCCGAATCGATCTTTTTCCGGGACCTGGCCTACGTCTTCATGGCCGCGGTGGCGGGCGGCGCGCTCGCCCGGCTCGCGGGCCAGCCGCTCGTTTTGGGCTACGTCCTGGGGGGCATCCTGATCAGCCCGCTCACCCCCGGCCCCGCGGTCTCGGACCTGCACACCTTCGAGCTGTTCGCCGAGATCGGCGTGATCCTGCTGATGTTCTCGGTGGGCATCGAGTTCTCGCTGCGCGACCTGCTGCGCGTGAAGTGGGTGGCGCTCCTGGGCGGCCCCCTCGGCATCCTGCTCTCGGTCTCGCTGGGCCTGGGGGTGGCGTTCCTGCTCGGCTGGCCGCTCCTCCAGGGTGCCATCGTGGGCATCGTCATCTCGGTGGCCAGCACCATGGTGCTGGCGCGGCTGCTCATGGACCGGGGAGAGCTGCACGCGCGCCACGGCCGCGTGATGATCGGCATCACCCTCGTCGAGGACCTCGCGGTGGTGATCCTCATCGTCGTCATCCCCACTCTCGGCACGCTCGAGCCGGGGCGGCTGCTCACGATCGCGTGGACCCTCGGCCGGGCCCTGCTCATCCTGATCCCGGCGGGCTACGCGGCGGCCCGGATCGTCCCGCCGCTGATGACGCGGGTGGCCCGTATGCACAGCGACGAGATGTTCCTCCTCGTGGCCCTCGCGGTGGGGCTCGGCACCGCCGCCCTCACCCAGGCCGCCGGGCTCTCCCTCGCCCTCGGCGCCTTCCTGGCCGGGCTCATCATCAACGGGTCCGACTACGCCCACGAGACGCTGGCCCGCCTGCTGCCGCTGCGCGACGTCTTCGTGGCGCTGTTCTTCGTGACCATCGGGGCCCTGATCGATCCGGGCCGCCTGGTCGCCAACGTGCCCCTGCTCGCCACGATGGTGGCGATGGTGGTGGTCGGCAAGCTGGTGCTGTGGACCCTCGTGGTCTGGCTCTTCCGCCAGCCGCTCTGGACCGCGCTGCTGGTCGGGGTCGGGCTCACCCAGATCGGTGAGTTCTCGTTCATCCTGGTCCAGGTCGCGCGGACGGCTGGGCACGTGGGCGCCGACGTCTACAACGCCACCCTCGCCGCCTCGCTGATCACGATCCTGATCAACGCGGTCCTCGTGCGCGCGGCGCCCGGGTGGATCGCCCGCCTCCGCGGGGTTCCACTGCGACCCGCCCCCGGTGGCACGGAGCGGGCGGCGACGGAGGCGGTCGTGCTCTGCGGCTTCGGCCGCGTGGGCAGCGCGGTGGGCGAGGCGCTCGAGACCTTCGGGATCCGGTTCGTCGTCATCGAGCGGGATCCGGACATCGTGCGCGGCCTGCGCTCCCGCGACGTGCGGTGCCTGTTTGGCGACGCCGCGCAGCCTCGCCTCCTCGAGGAGGCGGGCGCGGCCGGGGCGTCGCTGGTGGTCGTGGCGCTGCCCGAGATGGATCGGGCCCAGCTGGTGGTGCGGGCGGTCCGCACCCGGAGCCCGCACGTGCCCATCCTCGCGCGGGCCCTCACCGCGTCGGGCCGCGAGGGGCTCCGTGAGGCGGGTGCCACCGAGGTCATCGAGCCCGAGCTCGAGGCGGCGGCCACGCTGATCCGGCACGCCCTCCGTCAGCTCGCGCAGCCGCAGTCGCGCGTGCTCGACTACCTCACCCGCTTTCGCGGCGCCATGAACCCGGTGGGCGCCCCGGACCGCGGCGGCCTCGCCGGGGACGCGCTGCCCGAGGTGCACGAGGTGAGGCTCGGCGCCGGCGCGCTGGCCGACCTGTCGCTCGGGGAGGCGCGGGTGCGCGAGCGGTTCGGGGTGACGGTGGTCTCGGTGGAGCGGCCGGACGGCGAGGCGGTGGTCAATCCCTCCGCGGCCACCCGGCTGCGCCCCGGCGACCGGCTCCGCGTCTTCGGCCGGCCGGAGCAGATCGACGCGTTCCGCTCGGAGGCCGATCGCCTCGTCTGAATCGAGCGTTCAGCGCAGGAAGCCGTTCCAGATCGCGACCGCGAACGAGAGCGCGGTGAGACCCACGGTGGCCACCGCCACCAGCCGGTCGACGCCGCGCTCGGGCCGGCGTTCGAGGTGGCCGAGCGCGAGCGCGGCGAGGTAGCCGCCCGCGAAGCCGCCCGCGTGGCCCCAGTTGTTCACCCCGGCCAGGAAGAAGCTGGCGATGAACATGAAGAGCGCCCACTGCCCGTACTGCCGGAGCACCGCGACCCCGAAGGCGCCGCCGCGGCTGCGCCCGTAGGCGACCATGGCGCCCAGCAGGCCGAAGACCGCGCCGGATGCCCCGAGGGTGAAGCGGATGCCGACCAGGTTGGAGAGCACGAATCCGAGCACGCCCCCCGCGGTGTAGATCACGACGAGCCGCGAGCGTCCGAAGAGCTGCTCGACCGCTGGAGCCAGCTGCCGGACCCAGAGCAGGTTGAAGACGATGTGGAGCAGGCTGCCGTGGAGGTACATGCCGGTCACGAGCGTCCACCACCAGCCGGCGGCCCACGGGGCCGCGCCCGCCATGCCGAGCCTGACCAGCGCGCGGTCGTCCGGCGGGAGGAGGTCGAAAGGGCTCCGGCCCCGGAGGGCGGCCGCGGGGTCCAGCAGGATCGAGGCCACGTAGAGCGCGACGCAGACCGCGATGACCGCCTTCGAGAAGTCCAGCGCGCCCACCAGGCGGCCGGTCAGCGGGGCGAATCCCCAGAGGCCGGGCCGGCGGGCTCCGCAGTAGAAGCAGACCGCCGCGTCGACGCGGTTGAGCTTGCCGCACCGGTAGCAGAGGCTCGAGCCGGCGCGCTGCCGGAACATGAGGGGGCGCCCTACCGCGGCGGCGGAGCGAGAGGCCGGGGGATCAGGATCGGCCGGGGGCGCGGGGCGGGAAGGGAGCCTGGGCGTCGAGCCGCTCGAGCAGGGCCTTCACGTGCACCGTGAAGGCCTCGCGCCGATGGGCGGGCACCGGGGCGCCGGGAATGAACTTCTCGCCGAGCGGGTTCACGAAGACGCCGGCCTTGCGCACGCGATAGTCGAGGTGGGGGCCGGTGGAGAGCCCGGTGGTGCCGACGCGCCCGATGACCTGCCGCTGGCGCACCCGCTCGCCCCGTTTCACGTCGAGCCGGGAGAGGTGATTGTACATCGTCTCGTAGCCGCGGGCGTGGCGGAGCGAGATCGAGAGCCCGAAGCCACCGTCCCAGCCGGCCTGCGTGACCACTCCGTCGGCCACCGCGCGCACCGGAGTGCCGACCGGCGCCCCGTAATCGACGGCCAGGTGCGGCCTGAGGCCGCCCAGGATCGGATGGTGGCGCGCGTGGGAGAAGCCGGAGGTGATGCGCGTGAAGTCGAGCGGCGCGCGCAGGAACATCTTCCGGACCGAGCGGCCGGAGGCGTCGTAGTAGTCCGCGCGGCTCCCCGCCTCCTGGAAGGCCACGCTGGTGAGCAGCGGCCGGCCGGCGGTCATGTACTGCGCGACCAGGATGTCGCCGTAGCCCAGCAGCTCGTCGCCGACGTAGCGCTTCTCCACCAGGAACCGGAAGCGGTCGCCGGGCAGCGAGTCGGCCGCGAAGTCGAAGTCCCACTCGAAGAGGCTCACCAGGCGCGCGGTGAGATTGGCGGTCTCGCCGAGGCGCTCCATGCTGGCGAAGAGCGAGTCGCGGACCTCGCCGGCGACCGCCACCACGCGGGTGTCGACGTCGGGGCGCACCGCCTCGACCGTCCAGCGCCCCTCGCTCGACCGGATCTCGTATCGCTCCGCGGGCGAGCGTGTCCACCTGATCTCGGGCGAGGCGTCGGGCGGCCCCGGCTTGACGGTGAGACGCTCGCCGGGGGCGAGCCGCCGCATGTTGACGCTGCCGCGGAGGCCGGCCACGATCGCGGCCGCCTCGGCGCGCTCGATCCCGCCCCGCCGCAGCGCGGCCTCGAGGGTCTCGCCGCGCTTGAGCGTGACCTCGATCGGCTCCGGGGCCGCCGGCGCTGGCGCGACCGGTGGAGCCTCGGCGAGCGCGGGAGGTGCGGGGGGCGCGCTCTCCCGGGTCGGGACGGCGAGGCCGACCACGCCCAGGGCGAGCAGAATCGCGGCGGACAGAAGGCAGTGCGACCGCTTCATGAGTCTGGGGTCAGGATACCGCGGGCGATTTCCGCCCCCAACCTAAACCGCCACTCCGCCCCGCGGGAGGCGGGCGCCGTCCTAGGCTCCGTACTTGGTGAAGCGGAGGGCGTTCGCCATGAGCAGGGGCATCAGATCCTGCGCGGGCATCACCCCGAGCGAGCCGCTCGCGCAGTCCCGCTCGGTGAAGCGGCTGACCAGGTCGTCACCGCAGTAGGGGCTCGAGATCAGCGCGGGCACCCCCTGCCAGCCGTGCCCCTTCAGGATGGACGGGGTGGCGTGGTCGCCCGAGACCGCGAGGACGTCCGGGCGCAGGGCGAGCACGCGCGGCAGCAGCGCGTCGAAGCGCTCGAGCGCCGCGACCTTGGCGTTGAAGTCGCCGTCCTCCCCGGCCTTGTCGGTGTCCTTGTAGTGGAGGAAGAAGAAGTCGTAGTGCTCCCACTGTTGCTCGAGCGTGTCGATCTCCTCCGCGAACGTGCCGCCAGTCTTGAGCACGTCCATGCCGACCAGGCGCGCGAGGCCGCGGTACATCGGGTACGCCGCGACCGCGGCGGCCCGCAGCCGGAACGTGTCGGGGAAGAGCGGCAGGTGAGGGCGCTGATCGAAGCCCCGCAGCAGCAGCATGTTCGCGGGCGCCTCGTCGCGCAGGAGCGGCCGTGCCGCCTCCACGAAGGCGTTGACGAGCGCGGCGGTCCGCTCCGCCTCGGGGGCCAGCGCGGAGACCGGGAGAGGTGGCACCCCGAGCTGCTGTGGATCCGTCTCGGAGAGTCGGCCGGACAGGCCCGCGCCCCGCAGGACGAGCACGAAGCGGTGCTCCTTGACCGGCTCCACCAGGAGCTGCACCCCGTCGAGGCGGATCTTGCGAAGACGCTCGCACAGGCGCACGCACAGGTCGGTGCCGATGCGCCCCGCCCGCCGGTCGGTGATGGCCCCGCGGGCGTCGACGGTGCAGAAGTTCCCGCGCGCGGCCACGTCTCCGCCCTGCAGCTCGAAGTCGATGCCGAGCGCCTCGAGGACACCGCGGCCCACCGGGAAGCGGAGCGGGTCGTAGCCGAAGAGACCCAGGTGCCCCGGCCCGCTGCCGGGCGTGATGCCGGGGCCGACGTGGCGCAGGAGGCCGCAGGCCGCGCGCCCGGCGAGGGCGTGCAGGTTGGGGATTCGCGCGGTCTCGAGCTCGCTCTTGCGGGTGCGCGGCTCGGGCAGGCCGCCGAGGCCGTCGAGGGAGCAGAGCACGATCTTGGTGGTGGCGGGCTGGGCCAGGGAGTGGAGGAACTCTAGGTCCATGCTTCCTTGTTCTCGCCGAAGTCGGCCGGGCACGGCGGGCCCCACACGTAGAGGGAGTCCTCGGGCGGGAAGTCGCGCGCCTCCCACGCGCAGCCCTCCGGGATGTAGTCGAGGTCGTAGTAGTACTCGCTGAAGCTGCCCCACGGGTCGCGCAGGTAGTAGAAGAAGTTCGAGCCGATCACGTGGCGCCCGAGGCCCCAGCCGGGCTGCCAGCCCCGCTCGGCCATGCGGACCGCGCCCATCGCGATCTCGTCCACGCTGCCCACCTGGAAGGAGCCGTGGTGGAAGCCGGGAGCGTGCGAGGAGAGCAGGGCCAGGGTATGGTGATCGGTGTTGCAGCGCAGGAACGCGATGATCCCCCGCGAGCGGTCCGAGAGCTTCATGCCGAGCGTCTCGGTGTAGAAGCGCATCAGGCGCTCCATGTCGGGGGTGAAGAGGAGCACGTGACCGAGCTTGCGCGGGGCGATGCGCCGGCCGCGTTCCGGGTAACCGCGCGCGGCCTCGCGCTGCACGTAGCCGGGGCCGTTCTGGGCCACCGGCGGGTCCGCGGGGGCGGCGGGCGGCGCCTCGTCGCGGACGTTCACCGCGTTGCCGTCGGGGTCGCGGATCCAGATGCCGCCCTCCGGGGCGCCACGGGGCGGGTCGATTTCGCGCACGCCCGCGCGGCGCAGCGACTCGCGCACCCGGGCGAAGTCCTCCCCGGGTGCGCCGTAGCAGAGATGGTGGAGGCGCTTGCGCGGCCCCCCGTAGAGCAGCACCGCGTCGCGGCCGAGCCGCTCGGGGCGCAGGCGGACCGCGTCGCTGCGACCGGTGCCGTCCACCAGTCCGAAGTCCTCGTAGAAGCGCTGCCCGACCGTCTGGTCGGGCACCTCGAGCGCGTAGTGGAGAAAGGTCCGGACCGCCATCGCGCGTGCCCGGCTAGGCGTCCTTCACTGGGTTCTCGAGGGTGCCGAGCCCGGTGATCTCGAGCTTGACCTTGTCCCCCGGCTGGAGCGTGATCTGGGGCTTCCGCGAGAAGCCCACCCCCGCGGGGGTGCCGGTGGCGATGAGGTCGCCCGGGGACAGCGTCATGAAGTTGGTCAGGTACTGGATGATGTAGCCTACGTCGAAGATGAAATTCCGGGTGGAGCCGTTCTGCATCAGCGTGCCGTTGACCCAGGTCTTGAGGTCGAGCACGTGCGGGTCCGGGATCTCGGCCCGGTCCGCGATGTAGGGGCCCACCGGGGCCAGGGTGTCGCCCGCCTTGCCCGCGCCCCACTGGCTCGTGTGGAACTGGAAGTCGCGCGCGCTCGCGTCGTTGATGATGGTGTAGCCGTAGACGTAGTCGAGCGCCTGCTCCCGCTTCACGAAGCGCGCGGTACGCCCGATCACCACGCCCAGCTCGACCTCCCAGTCGAGCGTCTTCTCCCCGCGGGGCCGCAGGATCGGCTCACCCGGATCCTGGATCGCGTTGGCCCACTTCGGGAAGACCGGCGGCTCCTTGGGCGCGGGGTTGTTGGTCTCGGCCGCGTGGTCCTTGTAATTGAGCCCGATGCAGATGAACTTGCCCGGGTCCGCGATGGGGGCGTGCAACCGCACCGCGCCCACCGGATGGGCCACCGGCTGGAACTTGCCGGCGCGCGCGCTCTCCAGCATCGCGCCCAGCATGTCCTGGCTCGCGCTACCGCCCTCGAGGAAGCCGCGCGTGCTGTCGGCGGGGAACAGGGCCGCCGCGATCGTGGCCGCGCGCACCACGCCCCGCGCCGCGAGATAGGCGGACGCGGTCGCCTCGAGGTCGGCGATCCGGTCCTGACCGAGGAAGCAGCCGAGGCGGGCGGCGTGACCATTCTGCGAGAAGCGGACGATCTTCATGGACGTGTCTCCTTGCGGTGAGGGCCGGTCTTGGCTAGGCCCCTGTGGCTAGCCCGCTGAGAGTCTACGACCCTCGCCCGGCGATGTCGAGAGGCGTCCCCCCGGCCCCAACGCTTCGATTCGACTCGGATTTGTTGATGACGCGACGCGTTGCCCTCCGGGCCGGCGAGGGTCGGGCGACCTGCCGGTGGCGCATCCCGCTCATCTAGGTCCAGATAATCAATTCGTGTACCTTAGAGGCGTACTGCATTCCATCGGGGAGAGGAGACACACCATGCGGGTTGCCACGAAGTGGCTGTGCGGCCTGCTCGTCGCGGTGATGGCGCTGACGGGCCCGCTGATGTCGCGCGCGGCCGTGGTCCAGGCCGCCGAGCTCTCGTCCGGGGCCACCCCCGTCGACGCGGACGTCTCCGACGCGGATCGGGTCGGCGCGGGGTTCCTGAACGTCGGCTACGTGCCCGGCAAGGCGATCGTCTGCGGCCTCGGCACCGTCGCCAGCGTCGCGGTCATGGCCGTCACCCTCGGCACCGCGTACCGCGCCGCGGTGGCCACCTTCAAGGAAGGCTGCGGCGGCACCTGGGTGCTGACGCCCGAGCACGTGGCGGGCAAGATCCCTCCCAAGGACGATATCGAATAGCGGCGGTCGTCGCGTCCGCCTTCTCGACGGTCGTGTCCAGTCCCGGCGGGCTTCCGCGATAGCGCTCCGGCGCTTCGCGGTTCCCGCGCTCTTCCTCCTCCTGCTCGCCGGGTTCGCGGCCGGCATCTGGGGGAGCTACCGGGCGGTGTTCCCGGCGCGAGGGCTCTATCGCGTCACCGGGGTCTTCGAGGCGCGCAGCGGCGACACCCTCATGCTGGTGAAACACGACGTGGTGCCGGGTTTCATGGACGAGATGCAGTCGATGGCCATCTTCGCCGAATCGCCGGCACTGCTCGCCGCGGCGGCGGTGGTGCGCGGCGATCGGGTGAGGCTCACGGTGCGGCAGGAGAAGGACCGACTGGTGGCAGTCGAGATCCTAAAGATTCGGTAAATCCGCCACCCTTGCTAAGGTAAGGACACCATGCGGAAGACCCAGTCCCGGTCCCGGACCATGAGCCTCCGCGAAGCGGCTTCGGTGGTCTTCGCGCTGGTCGCGCTGCTCCCGATCCTCCTCCTGGTCTACCTGCTCTCGCGCCACGAGCTGATGCGCACCACCGAGGCGCAGGTCGGCCTCCTTGCCGCGATCGGGGTCTCAGTCCTGGGCTTCGTGGTCTTCCGGCGGATGATGGATCAGATCTCCGCGCTCGCCCAGGGCTTCATCGCGCCCACCGAGGCCAAGCCCGAGACCCTCCGACGGGTGGAGCGGGCCTCCGCGGTTCCCGGGCTCGGCGAGGTCACCGAGATCGGGCAGGTGCGCGACGCCTTCTACCACATGCTCGACGACCTCCGGGGCTCGACCCAGCGCCTCGAGGACCTCGTCTTCAAGCTCGGCACTCTCAACGAGATGGTCGAGTTGGCCGCGCGGATCCCGCGCATCCAGGATCTGCTCGGCCTCGTGCTCCAGTCGACGATGCGCGCGGTCCGCGCCACCGTCGGCTCGATCATGATCCTCGACCGGGACCGGACGGTGCTGAAGCTCGCGGCCTCCCGCGGCATCCCCGACGACGTGATCCCGGCGGTCGAGGTGAAGGTGGGCGAGGGCGTGGCCGGCAAGGTGGTGGAGATGGGCGAGCCGGTCCTGGTGGACGACATCGCCACCGATCCCCGCTTCAATCGCACCAACAATCCTCAATACGGCAACGGCTCGTTCATCTGCATGCCGATCCGGGTGGGCGACCGGGTGATCGGCGTGATCAACATGGCCAAGAAGCGCGACGGGGGCACCTCCGACGCCCTGCGCCTGCCGCCCTTCGGCTCGACCGACCTGCAGTTCCTCAACGCCCTGATGACCTACATCGGCTACGCGGTCGACAACTCGCGCCTCCTCGAGGAAGCCCAGTCGTCCGCGTCGCAGCTACAGGGCGTGGTCGACGACCTCAAGTCGACCCAGGCCCAGCTCGTGCGCGGCGAGACGCTGCGCGCGATGGGTCAGCTCTCCTCCGGCATGGCCCACCACCTCAACAACCTCTTCGCGGTCATCCTCGGCCGTGTCGAGCTGCTGATGGGCAAGGTGCAGGAGGCGAGCGTGCGGCGCTCGCTCGAGATCATCCAGCGCACCGCCCAGGACGGCGCGGAGGTGGTGCGGCGGGTGCAGCGCTTCAGCCGGGTGCAGCCGGTCTCGGACGCGGTGGCGGTGGACCTCAACCAGCTCGTGCAGGAGGTCGTCGAGCTCACGCGCCCGCGCTGGCAGGACGAGGCGCAGCTGCGGGGCAGCCGGATCGAGGTGGCGGTCGAGGCGGGCGTCATCGGGGCGGCGGCGGGCGAGCCCGCCCCGCTGCGCGAGGTGCTGATGAACCTGCTGCTCAACGCGGCGGACTCGATCACCCAGGCGGGCAAGATCACGCTCAAGACGTGGACGCGCGACGACCGCGTGTACTGCAGCGTCGCCGACACCGGCGGCGGCATGCCCGAGGAGGTGCGGCGCCGGGCGCTCGAGCCGTTCTTCACCACCAAGGGTCCCAAGGCCACCGGCCTCGGGCTCAGCGTGGCCTACGGGACCGTGCAGCGCTACGGCGGCACCCTGACCGTCGAGAGCGTGGAGGGGCAGGGCACGACGGTGGAGGTCAGCCTGCCCACCGCCTCCGCGGCGGCCTCGGTCGCCCGGACGCCCACCGGCCCCCGGAGCGCGCCGACCGTGCCGCTGCGCATCCTGGTCATCGACGACGAGCTGCAGGTGCGCGCCACGCTGGCCGAGATGCTCGAGGAGCAGGGGCACTCGGTGACCCAGGCGCCCGGCGGCCGCGAGGGCCTCTCCTATCTCGAGGCCAACCCGGAGCTGGTCGACGTGGTGGTGAGCGACCTCGGCATGCCCGACATGAACGGCTGGGACGTGGCCAAGTCCATCCAGTCCCGCTGGCCGAAGCTCCCGGTGGGCCTCATCACCGGCTGGGGCGAGACCGAGATCACCCGCGAGGAGCGCAGCCGGGTGAACTTCGTGATCACCAAGCCCTTCGACAAGGCCGTCCTGCGCGAGACCCTGGCCGACATCCGCCCGCGCGCCTAGCGCCGCGGCAGCGTGCGCAGGTACCGCACCACTTCCCGGATCTCCTCGTCCTTCAGGTGGTAACCGAAGGCGGGCATGCCGGGCTTGCCGATGGTCGCCCCCCCGTTCTTGATCAGCGTGAACAGGTACTCGTCCGGACGCGCGTCGACGATCCGCGCGTCGCCCAGGTCGCTCGGCTGCAGCAGGAACAGCCAGGCGCGCCAGGAGCCGTGCCCATTCGCCCCGTGGCAGGAGGCGCAGTAGGTCAGATACAGGCGCTGGCCGCCGGTGGCCTTCTTGGGGACCGGGTGCGGCAGGAAGAGCATCGCGAGGATGCTCCCGATCAGCATGAGCAGGGCGGGGCCGAACACCACGACCATCCACTTCGCCTTCACGGGCGTCGAGCATACCACGCGCGGCCGCACCCGCCCGAAGTCGTGCGATAGTAGTCGCCATGCGCCTCGTCCTCATGCGCCACGCCGAGGCCGGCGACGCGGATCCGGCCCGCTGGCCGGGCGACCGCGAGCGGCCGCTGAGCGACGCGGGGCGACGTGAGCACATCCGGGTGGCCGCCGCGCTCCGTCGCATGGGCGTGGCCTTCGACCGCATCCTCACCAGCCCCCTCACGCGCGCGCGTGAGACCGCCGACATCACGTCCCGCGCGTACGGGGGCGTGCCGGCGCCGGAGCCGAGCGAGCTGCTCGGGGACCGGGCCGAGCCGGCCCGCACCCTGGCCGGGCTCGCCACGATCGAGTCGGAGAGTCTCCTCTGCGTGGGGCACGAGCCCACGCTCTCGCGCCTGGCCGGACTGCTGATCAGTCGCGACGGGTCGGCCCGGGTCGAGATGCGCAAGAGCGGGGTCGCGGTGATCGACTGCCCGGGCCCGGTGGGATCCGGGCGCGGCACGCTGCAGCTGCACCTGCGGCCCGGCGAGATCGTCCCTCTGGCCGACGGCCTCCCGGCCGGCAAGGCTCCGCCCTCTCCCGATCTGTTCCTGGGCACGCTCACCGCGTACCAGCGCAGTGCCGCGCTCCGCGGGGCCCTCGACCTGGACCTGTTCACCGCGATCGGGGCCGGACGCGAGACCGCGGCCACGGTGGCCGAGCGATGCCGCGCCTCGGTGCGCGGCACCCGCGTGCTCTGCGACTACCTCACCGTGGCCGGGCTGCTCGCGAAGGCCGGCGACCGCTACGGGCTGACCGCGGACTCGGCGGCCTTCCTCGATCGCCGCTCCCCGTCCTGCGTGGCCTCCGCGGCCGACTTCATCTACGCCCCCGAGATCCGGGCCGCGTTCGCCGACGTGGCCCTCGCGGTCCGGCGGGGCGGCACCGTGCTACCCGACGCGGGCACCGTGACGCCGGAGCATCCGGTGTGGGTGCGGTTCGCCCGTGCCATGGCCCCGCTGATGCGGGGAGCGGCCCGCGCGGTGGTGGAGACGGTCGAGGTGGACGGGGCGCGCCCGCTCCGGATCCTCGACGTGGCGGCCGGCCACGGCATGTTCGGGATTGCCTTCGCGATGCGGTATCCGCGCGCGGAGGTCACCGGGCTCGACTGGCCGGACGTGCTCGAGGTGGCGCGCGACAGCGCGCGGGCCACCTCGGTCGAGGGTCGCTACCGCACGATCCCGGGCAGCGCGTTCGACGCGGATCTGGGCGGGCCCTACGACTTGATCCTGATTCCCAACTTCCTCCACCACTTCGACCCGCCGAGCTGCGAGCGGTTCCTCGCGCGGGCGCGGGCGGCGCTGGCGTCCGACGGGCGGGCGGTGACGGTGGAGTTCGTGCCCGACGAGGGGCGCCTGTCCCCACCGCCCGCCGCCATGTTTGCCCTCGTGATGCTGTGTACGACGCCGGCCGGAGACGCCTACACCTTCGCCGAGCTCGACTCCATGTTCCGCCGTGCCGGGTTCGCGTCGAGCGTGCTGCGCGCTCCCGCCCCGGGCGGCCCCCAGGTCATCATCTCCGAGCGTTGAGGAGGCTCCCATGAAGCATCGCATCGCGGTCATTCCCGGCGACGGCATCGGCAAGGAGGTCCTGCCCGAAGGGATCCGGGTGCTCGAGGCGGCCGGTCGCCGCTTCGGCGTCGAGTTCGAGTGGACCCACTTCGACTGGAGCTGCGAGGTCTACGCGCGCACCGGCCGCATGATGCCCGAGGACGGGCTCGAGCAGCTGCGCCGCTTCGAGGCCATCTACCTGGGCGCGGTGGGTTTCCCCGGGGTGCCCGATCACGTCTCGCTCTGGGGGCTGCTCATCCCGATCCGTCGCGAGTTCCAGCAGTACGTGAACCTCCGCCCGGTGCGCCTGCTGCGCGGGGTGCGCTCACCCCTGGCCGGGCGCGGGCCCGCCGACATCGACATGCTGATCGTGCGCGAGAACAACGAGGGCGAGTACTCGGAGATCGGCGGGCGGCTGTACCGGGACACGCCCCACGAGCTGGCCGTCCAGCAGGCGGTGTTCACGCGACGCGGCTGCGACCGGGTGATCCGCTACGCCTTCGAGCTGGCCCGGAAGCGGCCGCGGCGCCACGTGACCTCCGCCACCAAGTCCAACGGGATCATCCACAGCATGCCGTACTGGGACGAGCGCTTCGCGGCCATGGCCAAGCAGTATCCGGACGTCAAGACCAGCCAGTACCACATCGACATCCTGACCGCCCACTTCGTGCAGCACCCCGACTGGTTCGACGTGGTGGTGGCCTCGAACCTCTTCGGCGACATCCTCTCGGACCTGGGTCCGGCCATCGCGGGCTCGATCGGCATCGCGCCCGGCGGCAATATCAACCCCGAGAAGGAGTTCCCGTCCATGTTCGAGCCGGTGCACGGGTCGGCGCCCGACATCGCGGGCAAGGGGATCGCCAACCCGATCGCCCAGATCTGGACCGGGGCCATGATGCTCGAGCACCTGGGCCACCCGGAGGCGGCCCGCGCGGTGGTGGACACGATCGAGCGCTTCGTGGAGGCGGGCAAGGGCCTCACCCGCGATCTCGGCGGCACCGCCGCCACCGCCGAGGTGGGGCGTGCGATCGCAGCCCTGATCTGAGCCGCCGCGGTTGCCCAGTGGCCCCCGAGGACGAGCCTTGACAAGGCCCTGGCGAAAGTGGTATTCGGGCTGCTAATCCCACGGCCCGCAAGGGGCCCGGACAGGGGCGTGCGTAGGCCCGTCAGGAACCGAACGCTTTCGATCTTGGGGTGTGCAGGAGGGGGCGGGCGCGCCGCCCGGAGGGGGATTCCTCGAACCGCGGATCGATAGCCGACATCACTCGTCGTTCACCCAAGTCGGCCCCACAACCAGGAGGTGGAGCGTATGACGACACCGACCAACGGCCACGCTCGGTCTCAAGTCACCCGCCGCCAGTTCGTCCGGACCGCCAGCGTGGGACTGGCCGGGGCGTCCCTGGCCGACATGTTAGCCGCCCGTCAGGCGCCGGCGCAGATCAAGGGCAGCAGCCTGCGCATCCTCACGTGGAGCCACTTCATCCCCGCCTACGACACCTGGTTCGACAAGTTCGCGGGGGAGTGGGGTGAGAAGAACGGGGTGAAGGTGCGGGTGGACCACATCCCCCATCTGGAGATCCCGGCGCGGATGGCGGCGGAGTTCGCGGCGGGGGCGGGCCACGACATCCTGTTCAACGGCTCGACCATCCTGACCCGGATCTACTACAAGACGCTGGCGGACCTGACCGACATCTACGACCAGATCGGCAAGAAGTACGGCGGCTGGATCCCGGCCGCCCGGTCGCCCGTCGACGTCGAGGGCCGGATCTACGGGATCCCCATCTACTACATCCTCTTGCCCATGATCTGGCGCAAGGACCTCTTCGACCAGGCCGGGCTCAAGCCCCCCGACACCTGGGAGGCCGCCCGGGTCGCCGCGAGGACGCTCAAGGCCAAGGGGCACCCGACCGGCATCCAGTTCTCCCACTGCAACGACGCCAACCTCAACTGGCGCTCGGTGCTGTTCAGCTTCGGCGGGTCGGAGACGGACCCGTCGGGTGAGCATCCGACGATCGACTCCAAGGAGATGCGCGAGTCGCTGCGGTTCGCGAAGGCCCTCTTCGACGAGGGCATGACCCCCGAGGTCTTCTCCTGGGACGACGCTTCCGACAATCGTTACCTGGCCTCCGGCATCGCGTGCTGGGTTCACGACGCGATCTCGGCGTACCGGACGACCGAAAGCACCAACCCGCCCGTGTTCCAGGGCGCTCACATCGGCCTCGAGCCCGCCGGGCCGGGGGGCAAGCGCGTCAGCGTCTCGGCCCCGAACGCCTTCATGGTGTGGAAGTTCTCGAAGAACCAGGCGGCGGCCAAGGAGTTCCTCGTCCACCTCATGGACAACGACAAGGAGGGCATGATCCAGAGCACCGGCTACAACATGCCCTTCCTGAACGACACCGCCAAGAAGCCGATGCCGGTCATCGGGGCCGACCCGAAGATGCAGATTCTCCAGGACTTTCCGAAGATCGTGGGGTTCTTCGGCTACCCCGGTCCTTACACGACCCAGATCCAGGAGGTGGCCAACCTCTTCGTCCTCCCCGACATGTTCACCCGGGTGGCCCGCGGGCAGAACATCGACGACACCATCAAGTGGGGCGTCGGCGAGTATTCGCGGATCTTCGCCAAGCACAAGCGGGCATGACCCCTAGCTCGCAAACCGGCGACCCGGGCGCGAAGAGCGCCCGGGTCGCTGTTTCTCTGGCGGTTCTCCCGCGGTGGGGTGGCCGGTTCCGATCGCAGACCGCCCGCCGTCTCGGGTTCGGCTACGCTCTGCTCGCCCCGGCGGCGCTCTACGTGGCCCTACTCGTGGCGGTGCCTTTCCTCTTCTCGCTCTACCTCGCGCTCAGCGACGCGAGCGTGGGGGAACAGGTCGCCAGCTTCGTCGGGCTGGAGAACTTCAAGGCCGCGCTCGAGATGGACACGTTCTGGATCGCGCTGCAGAACAGCGTGGTCTTCTTCGTGGCGGCGGCCATCCTCAAGAGCATCCTCGGCACCACCCTGGCCTTCCTGTTGCTCCAGAACTTCCGGGGCAAGAAGATCGTGCGCGCGCTCGTGGTAATTCCCTTCACCTTGCCGGTGGCCATCAGCGTGCTCGGCTGGAAGTGGATGTACGACTCCCAGTTCAGCGTGTTCAACTGGGTGCTCAGCCGCCTGGGGCTCATCGGAGCGTACGGGACCGACGGGTGGCCGGTGTGGCTGGGTGATCCCCGCCTCGCGCTAGTCGCGTGCGTGCTGGTGAACGTATGGCGCACGTTCCCGTTCTCGGCGATCGTTCTCCTCGCCGGGTTCACCTCGGTGCCCAACGAGGTGCTGGACGCCGCCAAGGTGGACGGCTGCAGCTTCATGCAGCGGTTCCACCACGTCGTGGTGCCGATGATCTTCCCGATTCTCATGGTCGGGTTCCTCTTCGACACCGTCTTCACCCTGTCCGATCTCTCCGTGGTGTACATCCTCACCCAGGGCGGGCCGGGCAACGCGACACAGATCTTGCCGGTGCTCGCCTACCAGATCGGGATCCAGGCGGGGAACCTCGGTCGCGGCGCCGCCATTGCCCTCTTCCTCGTCCCGCTCCTGGCCCCGGCCATGTTCATCTTCCTGAGGAACCTGAAGCGCCGTGAGTACTAGGGTCCTCGCCAAGCCCCGGACCGCCCGGCAGAAGGAGACGCGGCGGTACCTGCTCATCTACGCGGGGATCACGCCGTTCGTCCTGATCGCGGTGTTTCCCATCTACTGGATGGCGATCACCGCGTTCAAGCAGGACCCCGACCTCTACCGGATGGACAACATCCCGTTCTGGTTCAACCTTCCCCCGACCCTCCAGCACTTCAAGACCCTGTTCTACCAGACCAACTACGGGTCGTGGATCGTCAACACCATGACGATCTCGGTGTGGGTGGCGCTGATCACCCTGCTGACCGCGGTCCCGGCCGGGTACGCGCTGGCGCGGCTCCGGCTCCCCGGTGCCGAGAACACCGGGATCGGGATCTTCATGAGCTATCTGGTCCCGCCCATCATTCTCTTCCTGCCACTGTCCCGGGTGGTGGCCTTGCTCGGCCTCCAGGACTCATGGTGGGCGCTGGTGGTGGTGTATCCGACCTTCACCATCCCGTTCTGCACCTGGCTCATGATGGGTTTCTTCAAGACGGTGCCGATGGAGATGGAGGAGGCGGCGCGCGTGGACGGCTGTGGCTTCCTCGGCGCCTTTCTCCGCGTGGTGCTGCCGGTGAGCCTGCCGGGCGTCCTCACCGCGGTGATCTTCGCCTTCACGCTCTCCATGCAGGACTTCCTCTACGGCCTCGCTTTCGTGGCGCCGGGAGACCAGAAGCCGGTCCCGGTGGGCGTGCCCACGGAGTTGATCCGGGGTGACGTGTACTACTGGGGGTCGCTGATGGGGGCCGCGCTGATGGTGGGGCTGCCGGTGGCAGTCCTCTACAACTTTTTCCTGGATCGCTTCATCCAGGGGATCACCGGCGGCGTCGGCAAGTAGAGCCCGCCGCGGCCAGCCGATCCGACCGGCCGCGGCGGGCCGAACGATGACGGTGGAGCTACTGGGGCTCGGCCTTCTGGACCGGGTTGGGCTGACCGGGGTAGCCGAGGTGGAGGATCAGGTACTTCACCGGCTTGTCCGTCTTGTTCGTGTGATTGTGCCACCACCCGCCGCGGTCCATGAAGGACTGGCCGGCCGCGTGGTACTGAGCGCCCTTGATGCCGACGGGGCCATCCTCGTAGTCCGTCGTGAGGATTCCCTCCAGCACGTAGACATAGGTGGGCACGCGGAACTGCTCGCGGCCGGTTTGGCCTCCCGGCTCGAGCTCCACGGTGGCGCCGGTCACGAGGATCGGCGCGCTGACGGTGTCCTGGAAGCCCCCCAGGGAGGTGACGAGCCCCTTGGTCTTGACGCCCTTCGGAGCCTTGTCGCTCTGGGCAGACGCGACACCGGTCGCGCATCCCACCAGGAGGACGGCCAACATGGCCAGGACGGAGGGTCTTGAGATCATCGATGCACCTCCCGCACAGTGAAGTTGGACGTAACGTTTGGATCGGGAGTGCGCTCCAGAGTCATCGCCCCGCGGCCGCCACCCGGCCCGCAGCGTGGACGGGCGGACACTAGCATCGGGAGCTTGCGCATGTCAAGGTTGACGTGCCGTCTCGCTCTGGGGCTGGCCTGGCTCGGGGCAATGTGCGCCCTCCTCGCGGCCGCGGCCGCCGACGTCGAGGTGACTCCCGATCCTCGCGCCGAGGTCGTGGTCGTCGGGGTCCCACGACCCGTGCAGCTCGTGGTGGACCCTTCCGGGCACCTTGTCGTCCTGAGTCCTGGCTGGCGAGGCGACGCCGCCGCGGAGCTGTATCGGTTCGAGCTCTCCGCGCTCCCGGTGGACGCCTCGGCGGCCCCTCGCATGGTCATCCCCTTTTCCCGGGGGCCGCGCAAGGTGGCCTTCGGCAGCCTCGCCCTGGACCCCCGTTCCGGTGACGTTTTCATGGGTGAGGAGAACGGCAATCGTGTCTACCGGCTGAGCGCCGGGGGAAGGTTGGCCCTGTTCGGCGTCGGCCTGAACACCCTCCTCGGCGGCTCCACCCTCGCCTTCGATCGAAGCGGCCGCTTGATTGTGCTGGACTACGCGAGTCCCGAGGAGCAGCGGCGCTCGGAGAATCCCCCGCCGGCCAACTTCGAAGGGCTAGGCGACAACGCCTATCACGGCCCTGTCGTGCTCCGGCTCGACCCGCACGACGACGTCCCTTTGCCGAGACGCCTCGATCTGATCACGCCGATCCTGCCACGGGGCCCGGTCCAACCGGTCGGGATCGAGCCGCTCTACCGGTTCATCTCGGCCGCGACGACCTCGACGGGTGACATCGTTCTGCTTGACTCCGTGGGGCAGCTCTTCGTGCTCGCGAGCGACGCGGTGCTCCGGCCCCTGGCTCGGCTGCCCGCGGGGTTCTACCATCGCACCCACATGGCGGTGGGGCCGGACGGGGGCGTCTTCGTCAGCAGCGGCTTTCAGATCCGGCAGATCTTCCGTGTCTCCCCGGAGGGCGTGGTGACCGTCGTCGCCCGGGACCTCGGCGACCCCGAGGGGATCGCGGTGGACGACGACGGCTTTCTCTATGTCGCCGAGAATGCCCTTCATCGCGTCATCCGGATCCGTCCCCTGATCAGGCTCCCTCCAGCATCGCGGCGGTGAGCCCGCGGACGTAGCCGCGGGCGAAGCAGGCCGAGATCAACACGATCGGGATCGCCATCAGGTTGATCCCCGCTACCGCCAGCAGCTCGTCGAGCGCGACCTCCATGGTGCCGAGCCCGGCCGGGATGGTCTGGTTGATGTCGCTCAGGAGGAAGACCGAGGCGATCGTGAAGTCGCTCGCGATCGTGCCGAGCGTGAAGATGCCGGCGGCGACGAGGACCGGGCGGCTCAGGGGAAGCACGACGCGGAAGAAGGCGGTGACCCGGCTTGCGCCCTCGATGAGCGCCGCCTCCTCGATCTCGCGGGGGAGGTGCTGGAAGTACGCCGAGAGCATCCACACGCAGAACGGCAGCGCGGTGGTGGGATAGACCAGCACGAGGACGAGCAGGTTGTCGTCGAGCCCCAGGGCGTGGACCACGTGATAGAGGGGGACGAACAGGATGGTCTGCGGGATGACGTAGCTCGCGAAGATCACCCTCCGCCACCACCGGAAGCCGGGAGGGCGGAGGCGCCCGAGGGCGTAGGCGGCGGCGACGGCGGTTCCCAGGGTGAGGACGACCGTTCCGGTGAAGACGACGATGGTGTTCTCCAGCCACACGAAGAACGGGTAGGATCGGTGCAGCACGGTCCCGACGAACCCTCGCGGCTCCCCCTTCGAGACGAACAGCTCCTCGAAGTTCTCCAGAGTAGGATGCAGGACGATGAGCGGGTTGCCGAACACGTCCTCCTCCGCGGTCTTCAACGACTGCACGAGCACGAAGTAGATCGGGAAGAGGCAGTACACGATCACCAGCAGCACTAGCCCCTGGCGCCCGAGCCTCCCTCTCCAGCCCCGCGGGCTCACGCGGGCTCCCGATCCGGTGGATCGAACAGTCGGAAGAGCAACAGCAGCGCGGCGAGGAGGAAGGGCACCAGCATCAGAGACAGGGCCGAGGCGGGGCCGAACTCTCCTCCCTCGATGGCGAGCCAGTAGGCGTGGGTCCCGATGACCGGGAACACGATCCGCCCGTTGGTCAGCATCCAGACATTGGCGAGATCGGCGAAGCCGCTGGTGAGCGACAGGAAGACACCCAGCGCGAGGAACGGCCGGAGCACGGGCACCGTCACCATCCAGAAGCGTTGCCACGCGCTCTTAGATTCGAGCGTCGCGTACTCGAACAGCTCCGGGGGGACCGCGTTGATGCCGGCCAGGAGCAGCACCCCGATGAAGGAGCTGCCCCGCCAGATGTTGAACAAGGTCACGCTGAGAAAGACCCAGGCGCCGGTACCGAGCGCGTTGTCCACCGCGTATTTCAGCGTCCCCATGAACACGCTGTAGGAGGTGGTGATCGGGGGGCTCAAGGTCCAGTACCAGCCGATCACGCTCACGCTGGCCGGGTAGGCCCACGGCAGGAAGACGGCGAGGAAGACGAGCGTGCGGCCCCGGAACGGACGGGCGAGCAGGAGGGCGAACCCGAGCCCCAGGGCGAGCTTGGCCATGGTGGTGACCGCGGCGTGGACGACGGTGACCGTCGCCGCGAGCCAGAACTGCGGATCCTCGATCTGGCCGCGGTAATTCTGTAGCCCGACGAAGGCGGAGCCGCCGTCCTGGAGCGGCGACAGATTGGTGAAGCTCGTCCAGACCTCCCACCCGAGCGGGTAGCCAAGCACTGCGGCGAGGAGCAGGACGGTCGGGGCGAGCAGGAGGTAGGCGAGCCCGACCTCGCGGCGGCGGCGGGCGCCGGCGCCGACCCTAGAAGACATAGCGCACTCCCGCCAGCATCGAGATGGGCGGAGCCGGGGTAAGGAAGCGCTCCACCGGGGCCCCCGGCTGATGGGAATTGGGCGCGAAGGTCCCGAAGCTCTCGTACCGGTTGTCGAGCACGTTGTTGATCTTGAGGTAGGCCTCGAGGCCGCGATGCTTGATCGTCATCCCGGCGTCCAACACCCAGAATGCGGGCAGTGGCGCCTGACGGTTCAGCTCGTCGCCGCGCAGGAACTGGGAGGACACGTAGCGCGCGTCGAGCGACAGCCCGAGCCAGGGCCAGGGGCGGTAGGTCACTCCGGCGTTGACGCGATGCCGCGGCACGAGGGCGAACGACCGACCGGGCGTCACGGTCTCGTTGCCGGGAGGGATCGGAGTGGCCAGGTCGGTCCGGTCCCCGAAGGTGGCCTCGGTATAGGCGTAGTTGAGATAGAAGTCCAGCCCGCGGCCCACCCGAGCCCGCCCGCTCGCCTCGACCCCCTGGCGCCGCGTGCTCCCGATATTCTGGAAGAACACACCGGTGGTCCCGGTGGGAGCGACCGAGAAGATGTCGTCCTCCACGTCGCTCCGGTAGGCGGTGGCGCTGAGGTCCAGCCACGTCACCGGCCGCGCATACACGCCGACCTCGTAGGTCCGGGCCTTGACCGCCCGGAGCGGCGGATCCGGAGCGACCCCGACCTGCAGGCCGGGACAGACCGCGCCCGGGCCGGCGCAGGTCAGCTCCAGGAAGGCGGGCGCGCGAAAGCCCTCCCCGTAGCTCGCGAAGGCGCCGACCCGCTCGCTCAGGTTGACGTTGACTCCCGCACGCGGATTGATCCGCTCGAAGGTATGAGTCCCGCCACTCGGCCCTCCGAGCCGATCGTCGATCCGGTGCCGCAGCAGATCCCATCGACCGGCCACCGTCACCACCACGCTCGACCGAGCGCCCGCAAAGCCCCGCGCCACCGACAGGCTGTTCTGAAGATAGACGCCGGCCGCGTCCTGGGTGTCCGCGAGGCTCGCCTCGAGCGAGCGCGATTCCTGGTCCTCCTGGATGGTTCGGCTGGTGACGTCGTGCCGGGTGTACTCGACACCCGCGACGAGGACATTGTCGAGGCCGAACAGAGGCCGGTCGTAGCTCGCCTGCATGCGTCCACCCACCGAGCGGATGTGGTTGAGCAGCCGGCTATTCTCGGCGGCCGCGTTGACGTTGAACTGCTCGACCGACAGGTCGCGGACGAAGGTGTTGCCGTCGAGGGTCACGTGGTCCGCGGGCCGGTAGCGCGCGTTGAGGATGGCCTGGTGCAGCTCCGGCGCGTAGAAGTCGCCCGCGCTGAAGTTGGTGCGGCGATCGCGGCCGAGCTCTCGCGGCGGCAGAGAGCCGGCCTGCTCGATCCGGTCGTTGCTGTACTGGTACGACACCGCGGCATCGAGGTCACCGACCCGGGCGCCCACCTTGGCGAACCCCCGCGACAGCCGCGAGGCGGTGAAGTCCCGGTAGCCGTCTTCCTGCACACGGGTGAGCGAGACCCGGTAGTCGAAGGGGCGGGCCTCCCCGCCGGCCTGGACCCGATAGCGCTGCCGCCCGAAGCTGCCGAGCTCCAGCTCGGGCACGATCTCCCGCGTCGGCTCTCCGCGGCGGGTGACGATGTTGATGGCTCCGCCGAGGGTGTTCCGGCCGAACAGCACCGAGGGGCCTCGGATCACCTCGATGCTGGCCACGTCCTCCAGCGGGATCAGGTCGAAGTTGACCTCCTCAACGGTAGGCTCGTTCAGGCGTACCCCGTCGAGGAAGACGCTCACCCCCTGGGGGAGGCCGCTCACCGGAGAGGCCGTGAAGCCGCGGATGGTCAGATCCGGCTGGAACGGGTTGCCCTGCTCGTTCTGGAGCGTGACGCCCGGATGGCGCTCGAGGGCATCCGGGAGGACCGACGGTCGGGTGGCCCGCATTTCCTCGCCGCTCACGGTATCCACCGCGCCCGGAACCCACTCGCGCGGGAGCCCCTCGGAGAGGGGGACCGGCGCGGTCACGAGCACGGAAGGCAGCGTCACGGGGGTTTCTCCCGGCTCGGCCGCGCGCGCCGGAGCGGGCCCCAACACCGTCGCGATCGTCAGCAGCGCGAGGAGCGAGGCCAGCCTGGAGAGGGTCCGGCCCGGACGAGTCGCCGCCACGGGGCGGGGCCGCTCTAACCCTTGACGGCACCAGCGGTGAGGCTGGACACGCACTAATCCAGGGAGAGGACGTAGAGGCTGGGTCGGCAGGTTGCCCACTTCTAGCCGCAGGATGGGACCTTGTCAATCCCCTTTTCGGAGGCGGCGGGCCGGCCGGGGCGCCGGATGGCTCCCGGCCGGCCGAGCACCGCGCCTACTTGATGACCGCCTCG
>JBGQHJ010000058.1:0-27441 GCA_041497895.1 Methylomirabilia bacterium | reverse complement strand
GATCACCTGGGCGTGGGCGGCGAGCAGGTCGATCACCGGCGCGCCGGGATCGAGCGGCGCCTCGCCGTGCAGCACGAGCAGCGGGGCCCCCGCCCCGCGCCGCAGGACGTCGAGGGCGACGCCGCCCACGTCGAGACGCTCGGTCACGGCCGCCATGGGCGCCCTCAGAAGATCCCGAGGTGCTGGCGCAGGTCCGCGTCGCGATCCCGGAACTCCGCCGCGAGGCCCTCGGCCACCACCCGGCCGCCGTTGAGGATGACGATGTCGTCCGCGACCTGGAACACGAGCTTGGGGTTCTGCTCGACCAGCACGATGGACAGCCCCTGCCCCTTGAGCCGGCGGATGGTCGCCATGACCTCGGCGACGATCAGGGGGGCCAGACCCTCGGAGGGCTCGTCCATCAGGAGCACCCGCGGGTTCGACATCAGCGCCCGGCCGATGGCCAGCATCTGCTGCTCGCCCCCCGAGAGCGAGCCGGCGATCTGCCGGCGGCGCTCGCCGATGCGCGGGAACAGCTCATAGATGGTGTCCACCGCCCACCGAGTCGATCCGTCGGTCCTGGGCTTGCGACCCGCGACCGCGAGGTTCTCGCGTACGGTGAGGCTCTTGAAGATCCGGCGACCCTGCGGCACCAGCGCCACCCCTTGCGCCGCGATGGCCTCGGGCGCGCGACCGGTCACGGCCTGGCCGAAGACCGCGATGGTGCCGTGCCGGGGTGGCAGCAGGCCGACGGTCACGCTCATCGAGGTCGACTTGCCGGCGCCGTTGCGGCCGAGCAGGCCGAGGAGCCGGCCCTCGCCGAGGCGGAGCGACATCCGATGCAACACGTGGCTGTCGCCGTAGAACGCGTCGATCTCGTGGAGCACCAGCGCGTCACTCCCCAAGGTAGATCTCCCGGGTCCGGGGGTGCGCCACCACCTCGCTGCGCGTGCCTTCGACCACCACCTGGCCGAAGTGCAGCACCGTGATCCGCTCCGCGAAGTCGAGCGCCACGTCCATGTCGTGCTCGATCATCACGGTCGTGACGTCACGGGGTATGCCGGTAACCAGGCGGAGCACGTCGCGCCGCTCCTCGATCGAGAGCCCGGCGAAGGGCTCGTCCAGCAGCAAGACCTTGGGATCCTGGGCCAGGGCCATGGTGATCTCCACGCGTCGTCGCTCCCCGTAGGACGTCTGGGCGAGGGGTCGCTCCGCGAGGTGCTCGAGCCCGACGCGGGCCAGCGCCTCGCGCGCCCGGCCGACCAGCGCCGCCTGTCGATCCAGCCGAGCGACCGGGTTCCAGCGGGTGCCCGAACGGCCGAGCAGCGAGAGCACCACGTTACGCAACAGGGTCTCGCGCGGAAACAGTGTGATGATCTGGTAGGTGCGGGAGATCCCCAGATGGGCACGCCGCCAGCCCGGAGTCCGGGTGATGTCGCGGCCGAAGAGGGTGACGGCGCCTCGGTCGGGCCGGAGCTCGCCGGTGATGAGGTTGAAGAGCGTCGTCTTTCCGGCGCCGTTCGGGCCAATGATCAGACGTCGCTCTCCCGCCTCCACCGTGAGATCCACCGAGGCGGTGACCAGCAATCCGCCGAAGGACTTCGTCAGGTGCTGTACGGCCAGCGCGGTCGACGGGCCGATCACCGGGCCGGCCCTCCGCCCCGCGTGGCCACCGCCGCCACCGGCCGCGTCGCGCCCCGGGCCGTCACCCGCCGCCACAGCCGCGCCGCGCCGGGCACCAGGCCCTCCGGCATGAAGAGCACGATCGCCACGAAGATGGCGCCGAGCACGAAGTTCCAGCGCTCGACGTACGCGCTCGCCACGTTCTTCATGACCACCACCAGGGCCGCGCCGACCACCGGGCCCAGCAGGGTCCCGCTCCCGCCGGAGATGACCATCAGGAGCGCCTCGGCCGAGGCGCCGAGCGCGACCGCCTGCGGGCTCACGAACTGGTTGTAGTAGAGGAAGAGCAGCCCGGCCACGCCGCTCCAGAAGCCGGAGAGGAGGAACGCGAGGAACCGGATCATCCAGACGTGGTAGCCGAGCGCGGCCATGCGCCGCGGCTGGTCGCGCGTGCCCCGGATGCTCGCGCCGAAGGGAGAGGCGGCGAGCATCGCCATCGAGCCGAGCGCGGCAAGGAACACCACGAGGGTCGCCCAGTAGAAGTGGCTCGGCGAGGCCAGCGACACGCCGAGCGGGCTCGGCCGCGAGGTCACCGCGACCCCGTTGTCCCCGTTCGTGATGCTGATCCAGCGATACGCCACGCCCCACACGATCTGGCCGATGGCCACCGTGATCATCACGAAGCCGATCCCGGTGCCGCGCAGGGAGAGGACCCCGAAGAGGGCGGCGGCCGCCAGCGTGAGCGCGAGCGCGCCCGTCACCGCCGCGACGTGGCCGTGGCCGGCGTTCAGGATCTGGCCCGCCCCGTAGGCCGCGATGCCGAGGAGCCCGGCGTGGCCCAGGCTCACGAGGCCCGCGTAGCCCACCAGGATGTTGATGCCGAGCGCGAAGACCGCGTAGAGGAGGATCTGGCTCGCGATGTTGACGTAGAAGGTCCCGCCGGCCCAGACCGGCAGCGCCGCCAGGCCGACGATCGCGACGGCCAGCGCGAGACGCTTCACACCGCCGGCCGCCCGAAGAGGCCCTGGGGGCGCACCACCAGGACGAGGAGCATGGGGAGGAACAGCACCACGTAGGCCAGCTCGGGGAACATCGCCTGGCCGAAGTTGTAGAGGAACCCGACGATGAAGCTGCCGACCAGCGAGCCCAGGAGGCTGCCGCTGCCCCCGAGGATGACCACCACGAGGGCGAGCGGGAGCATCTCCTGGTCGAGGCCGGGGTAGACGGAGAGGATCGGCCCGCCGATGACGCCGGCGAACCCGGCGAGCCACGCGCCCAGGCAGAAGACGAGCGTGAAGAGGTGCGAGACCCGGATGCCGGCCACCCGGGCCATCTCCGGATCGTCGACGCCGGCCCGGATCATCGCGCCGAGCCGGGTCCGGTCGAGCAGCGCCCACAGCGCCACCGCGAAGGCCACCGCGATGAGGCTGATCGCGAGCCGGTAGGTGGGAAACGCGAAGCCTCCGAGCGAGGTCGCGCCCTGCAGCGCGCGCGGCGTGTCGATCCGGATCGGATCGCCGGTCCACACCTTCAGGCACACGTCCGCGATCATGAAGGAGAGCCCCAGGGTCACCAGGACCTGCGCCAGCTCCGCGCCGGCCAGCCGGCGCAGGATGAGCCGCTCCACCACGCCCCCGAGCGCGGCGACCAGCAGCCCGCTGACCACCGCCGCGGGCCAGAAGCCGAGGCCCCACTCGATGAGGCTGGCCGCGAAGTAGCCGCCCAGCATGAAGAACGACCCGTGGGTCAAGTTCGGGATCCGCATGAGCCCGAAGATCAGCGAGAACCCGGCGGACAGCAGGAAGAGCAGGCCGCCGAGCGTGACGCTGTTGACCGCCAGCACGAGCCAGAGGCTCACGACGGGACCGGGGCCGCGCTCAGCTCTTGAGCGGCGGATAGTCCCGCGAGTAGACCGGCTGCGCGAGGAACCACTTCTCGTCGTAGGTCCAGAACTGGCTCACGTTCGGATAGGTCTTGATCGTGGTGTTGACGAGCTTGTCGCCCTTCCGCTCGCATCGCCGGATGTAGAAGTTGCCCACCACGTTGCCGAGGTGGTCGAAGTGGAAGGGGCCGCGCGGGGTGTCGGTGAGCGAGACCGCGCGCAGGGCCCGGATCAGCGCCTCCTTGTCGTCCGTCTTCCCGCCCGTCTTCTCGAGGGCCGCCTCCGCCACCATGCCGTTGATGTAGAGCCCCGCCGCGTAGAGCCCGGGAATGTTGCCGTAGTCGCGCACCATGCCGTCGATGAGCCGCTTGTTGCTCGGGGTGTCGAGGTCGCCGGTATAGGCGGAGCACGTGATCATGCCGACCACCTCGTCGCCGAAGCTCTTGAGCAGCGCGTCGTCGCCGGCCGGCCCGCCCCCCAGCACCGGCAGCTTCAGGCCCTGGTCGCGGTACTGCTTCATGAACTTGAGGGGATTGGATCCCGCGAACCCCTGGACGACCGCGTCCACCCCGCTGATCTGCGCGAGGTAGGGCGTGTAGTCCGGGGTCACGATCGGCGGCCACAGCTTCTTCACGACCCGCCCCCCCGCGTCCTCGAAGACGCGCTGGAAGCCGCCCATCTGCTCGTGGCCGAACGCGAAGTCTTCCGAGATCGTGATCACGCTCTTGAGCTTGAGCTCCTTCGCGGCGTAGTCGGCCAGCGCGTGCATGTTCTGCGCCGCGGTGGCGGAGGCCCGCACGAAGTAGGGATTGGGCTTGCGCTGGGTCATGTCCTCGGCGGCCGCGAGGCTCAGGATCGGGGTCTTGGCGGCAGCGGCGTACTCGCTGATCGCGAGGAGCTCGAAGGCGGCGAGCGGGCCGAAGATCATGTCCACGTGGTCGCGCTCGATCAGCTCCTGGGTCTTGGTCTTGGCCCCCGCCGGGTTGCCGCCGGTGTCGCCCACCACGAGCTCGACCTTGCGGCCGGCCATCGTGTTGTTCCGGTCCTTGAGGAACCGGAGCATCCCCTGCTCCATCTGGATGCCGCCCGCGGCGAGGGGTCCGGTCTTCACGGTGAGGAGGCCGATGCGCACGGGCTTGCCCTGCGCCCGGGCCGTGGGCAGCCCTGCGGCTCCTGCGGCGAGAATCGTGCTACCGGCCAGGAAGGAACGGCGGCTGAGTGTCAGCGACATTGCTGCCTCCTGTGGAGAAGGGGCTAGGGCTGCCGGGTCACCTCGACGGTGGCGCTCTCCTCGCTCATCCGCCCGCCGACCGGGACGTGGCGGAGCTGGTTCCAGATGCGGTCGACCTCGGCGAGGACGGTCTCGTCCGGCTGATCGATATCGATGGGGGTGGCGGTCGGCACCCAGCACGGCCGGCCGGTCACCCAGAACACCTCGGTGCGATTGCCCTCGGGATCGAAGAAGTAGCAGCCGATCGCGCTGGCGTGATTGACGATACCCTCGATGCGGTAGCCGTCCGCGACCAGGCGCCGGCGCATCGCGCGGAGGTCGTCGAGGCTCCCGACCCGCATCGAGATCTGGTTGATGAGGTGGGGATCGGCGGGGTCGGGCCGGCCGCCCATGAGCGCGATCTCGTGGTCCACCGACTCCGGATCCGCGCTCAGGAACACGACGCCGGCGCGCCGGTTCTGCTTGGTCACCCGCATGCCCATGACGTCCCGGTAGAACGAGACCATCCGGTCGAGGTCACGCACGTAGATCCCGACGTGGCCCAGCCCCAGCACTCTCGCCATGTGTCTCCTCCCGCGTCCGAGCGCGACCGCCGCTCCGACGGCCCGAAGAATACTCCTATCGCCCGCCGCGCGCCCGCCCCGGCTTGGCCCGCCCCGCCTTCCGCGGGCCGGGTGCCTTGATCTTGAGCAGCCGGGCCGCGTTGAGGCCCAGGATCTTCGCCTTGTCCGCCGGCTTGAGGGCGGCGCCTCCCACGAAACCCCGCGGGTCGTACATCCCCATGTCGTAAGGATAGTCGGTGCCGACGAGCACGTGGTCGGCGCCCCACAGGTTCACCAGGTGCTCGAGCTGGGTCCGGTCGAAGACGATCGTGTCGAAGTAGACCCGGGCCAGCGACCGGCGCGGGGTGTTCTTCAGCACCGTCCGCGCGTCGACCCGCGCGCCCCACACGTGATCCATCCGCGCGGGGTAGTGCGCGATATACCCACCGCCGTGCGCGGCAACCAGCTTGAGCTTCGGGAACCGCTCGAGCACCCCGTCGAAGACGAGATGACCGAGCGCGACGGTGGTGTCGAGCGGGTTGCCGATGACGTTGGTGAAGTAGTGGTCGGCCAGCCGCTCGCCATGGGTGAAGCCGTTCGGGTGCATGAAGACGACCGCGTCGAGCTCCTGGGCTCGGCTCCAGAACTGGTCGCGGCCCCGCGAGACCTCCGCGCCGACCACGTTGGTGCCGATCTCGGCGCCCCGGAAGCCAAGCTTGGTCATGCAGTACTGCAGCTCCTCGGCCGCGAGGTCGGGCGCCTGCAGGGGCACGTGGGCGAGCGCGACGAAGCGGTCGGGATGCGCCTTCACGATGGAGGCCAGGTGCTCGTTCACCGAGCGGCTCACCTTCCGCGCCAGCTCGGGCTCGAGCCAGTACATGAAGTGGAAGGGCGACGGCGAGATGGCCTGGACGTCCATACCCATCTTGTCCATGTCGCGGAGCCGCTGCTCCACCGAGGTGAGGCACGACCAGACGTTCTCCATCTGCTTGCGGTTGGTGGCCCGGGAGAGGTCGTTCGAGAAGCGGGCCGAGGGCTCGCGGCCGGGCGAGAGCAGATGCTTGACCATCTCGTCCGCGGCCGGATGGTGCACATGGCAATGGATGTCGACGCAGAAGGGGCGGCGGCCGGCGGCGCCGGCCCGCGGCCCCCCGCCCCGGGCGGCGTTGGCTGGACACGTGAAGAGCATGGGTCTCCTCTCCTTGATCGCGAGTTGCCGGGAGTCTAGGCGCACGCCCGACTCCGTGTCAAAGGGCTCGGGCCGGGGCCCCCCGGCGCCCGTGCTAGGGTAGGCGTACCATGCGGATCACCGAGCTGGGCCACGTCTCGCTCTTCGTCCGCGACCTCGACGCCTCGGTCGCCTTCTACCGGGATCTCCTCGGCCTGCGCGAGACCGGGCGGGGCAAGGGCGGGCGCATCGCCTTCCTGTCCGCGGGCGTCCATCACCACGACGTCTCGCTGGAGGTCGCCCGCACCGAGGGGGCGACGCTTCCCAGGGGCGCGCCCGGGCTCTACCACATCGCGTTCTGCGTCGGCCGCTCGCGCCAGGACCTCGAGGCCGCCCGCGCCGAGTGCGCGGCGCGCGGCCTGGTGCCGTTCGGGGAGCAGGCGGACGGGCGCACCCCGTGCTTCTGCGTGCGCGATCCCGACGGCCACGAGGTCGAGCTCTACGTCGAGGTGGCTCCGGCGGAGCCCTAGCCTTCGGGGGCCGGGAGCATGGCAATCCTCCAGGAGCTCCTCGCGCGCTTCACGTACCTGGGCATCCTGGCCACCCTGCTGCTCGGCAGTCTTGGCGTGCCGATCCCGGAGGAGATGCCGATCGTCGCGGCGGGCATCCTGAGCCACGAGGGCCTGGCACGGTGGTGGCTGGCGCTGCCGGTGTGCCTCCTGGGCGTGCTCTCCGGCGACATGGTGCTCTACTGGACGGGCCGGCGCTGGGGGGCGCGGGTCCTCGGGTGGCGCGTGGTCTCCTGGGTGCTGACACCCCCGCGCGCCGAGCGGCTCACCGCCGCGTACCGCGAGCACGCCATGAAGACGGTGGCCATGGCCCGCCACGTGGCCGGACTGCGCGCCGCCGCGCTCCTGACCGCGGGCATCGCGCGGGTGCCGTTCTGGAAGTTCGTCCTGGCCGACGCGGGCGCCGCGCTGGTGAGCGTGCCGCTCGCCTTCGGGCTCGCCTACTTCTTCACCCACCAGATCGGCGCCGTCCTGGCCGACGTGCACCGGGTGGAGCGCTGGCTGGCGCTCGCCGCGCTCGCCGCGCTGGCCGGCGGCCTCGTCGTCTACGCGGTGCGGTGGAATCGTCGCGTGCCGAAGGCCCCCTGACCATACGGCTCGAGCCCGCCCGGCGCAACCTCAGGCGAGGAGGCCGGCCAAAATCCCGGTGAGGAACACGCCGTCGAAGGTCCCCGCCCCGCCGATCGAGAGCATGGGCGCGCCCATCTCCGCCACGCGGCCCAGGTTCAGCAGGTCGCCGCCGATCAGCGCGCCCATGCTGCCCGCGACGTAGGCCAGCGCGGGCGCCCGGCGGAAGGCGAGGATCAGGGCCACCCCCGCGGCCAGGAGCGGCGGCAGCAGCATCGGCACCGCGATCCCCACCCCGGGGACCACGCGGGCCAGCTGGTGCACCACCAGCGCGACCACCGCGGTGCCGAGCAGCATGCGGCCCGGCATCCGTGTGCGAAAGAAGAGGTAGATCGAGAGCAGGGCGGGGATCAGGGCACCGCCCACGTTGATCGCCACGATTGTCGCGCCCTGCTGGACCACCTCCGGGACGGCGTACGGCTGGCCGAACCGCCAGACCGTCTGCGGGACCACGATCTGCCGGGCGGGCACGGAGTAGAGCGGGATGTTCACGTGGCTCCCGACGAGGGTCAGCACCAGGATCAGGAAGACGTCGCGCGCCGGGATCCCGATCTTCCGGTACGCGTAGGACAGGACCCGCAGCTCCACCAGCACCACGAAGACCACGAGCAAGAAGACCAGCAGCAGGAGCAGCAGCGGGACCGCCACCGGGAGGAGGATCATGCGGTGAACTGTACCGCGGACAGCGGGCGCGAGGCGGGAGTTCGGCGACCGGTCCTCGCTGGACTTCGGGTCATGGCGCACATAGATTGCGTTGGATGAGCCCATTCCTCACCCAGCTCGCCGAGCTCTGCCGCGCGGAGCTCACCCGCGCCAAGTGGGTGATCGTGCCCACCCACACCCTCGGCCACACGCTGGGCGAGCGGCTCGCCCTCGCGGGCACCGGCTGGTCGAACGTACGTTTCACCACGCCGCTCGACCTGGCCCTGCCGATGGCCGCGCCCTTCCTGGTGGAGCGCGGCGTCGATCCCGCGCCCGACGGCATCGGGCCCGCCCTGATCATGCGCCTCCTGCTCGAGCTGCCGTCCACGGTGCCGGTCTACTTCCGCGACCTGGCGGAGCAGCCGCAGATGGCGGACGCGCTATGGGCCACGATCGCCGAGCTGCGCATGGCCGGCGTCACCGCGGCGGCCTTGCCGCGTGAGGCCTTCGCGAGCGAGCGCAAACACGCGGAGCTGCGGGCGCTGCTCGCCGGCTACGAGCAGCACCTGGCGGAGCGGCGGCTCGCCGACCGAGCCCTCGTCTACCACGAGGCCCTACTCCACCTGGACGTCTGCCCGATCCAGGCCGCCGATCTCCGCGTCGAGCTGCCGACCGTCATCTGCGGTCCGCTCGAGCGCCGGCTGCTGGATGCGCTCCCCGGCACCCGCGTGATCCCGCGGGCCCTGGACCTGCCCGGCCTGGACGTGCCACGGCGAATGACGAGCCTCGCCGGCCCCATGGAGGCGGTCTCGCCCGCGCCGGCCTCGAACGCCGAGCGACTGGCGCTGCTGATGAGCCCGACGGGCGGGCCGGCGAGCGACGCCACGCTCATGATGTTCTGCGCGGGCGGCCGGGAGGCCGAGGTGGAGGAGGTGCTCCGCCGCATCGCCCGGAGCGGCGAGCCGCTCGACCACGTGGAGATCGCCTGCCCCATGCCGGAGCAGGCCGCGATGGTCTGGGAGAAGGCGCAGCGCCACGAGTGGCCGGTGACGATCGGGCCGGGCATCCCGGTCGCGCTCACCCGGCCGGGACGGGCGCTGCTCGCCTTCGGCGAGTGGGTGGCGGGCGGACTCGCCGCGAGCCGGCTGCGGCGCATGCTCCAGTCGGGCGATGTGCGCCTCGACGCCGACGGGCTGACCGCGGGCCAGGCCGCGCGACTGCTGGCGCGGGCCCAGGCCACGTGGGGCCGGCAGACGTACGCGGCCGCGCTCGGTCGCCTGACCGAGAGCTGGGAGGCCCGGGCGGACGATCCCGAGCGCGCCGACGAGGAGCGGGCCCGGTACCGTGAGCGGGGCGAGCAGGCCGCGCGGCTCAAGAGATGGACCGATGCCCTGCTGGCCCTCGTGCCCGAGCAGGGCGTCGCGCCGCTCTGGCAGTGGCTCGACGCGGCCGTCACGTTCGTGAAGGCCTTCGCGCGGAAGGCCAGCGAGCTGGACGGCGAGGCCGCGGTGGCGCTCAGCGAGGCGCTCGCGGACCTGCGGGCGCTCGGCGACCTGGCGCGCCCGGCGTCCGACGCCCTCGCGCTGATCCGCGGGCGCCTCGAGGGCCTCACGGTGGGCGGCGACCGCGCGCGGCCGGGGCATTTGCACGTCACCACCCTGGCCGACGCGGGCCACGCCGGGCGGCCACGCACGTTCGTGATCGCCCTCGAGGAGGGCGGCGTGTTCCCCGCGCTGGTGGAGGATCCGGTGCTGCTCGACGCGGAGCGAACGCGCGTCGACCCCGCGCTGCGCACCTCGGAGGACCGCGTTGGCGAGGCGCTCTACCGCATCGTGTCTCGCCTGGGCAGCCTGGGCGGCCGCGTCTGCCTGAGCTACTCCTGCCGCGACCTGCGACAGGCGCGCGAGACGTTCCCGTCCTGGCTCCTGCTGCAGGCGGTACGCGTGCTGAAGCCCGGGGAGAGCTGGACCTACGACCGGCTGGTGAAGGAGCTGGGCGAGCCCGTCTCCGCGGTGCCGGCCGAGCCGGGCCAGGCGCTGAGCGACGCGGGCTGGTGGCTCGCGAGCCTGCGACGGGCCGACGCCTCCGCGCTCCCGGCGGTGCGGGAGGGCTTCCCCGACCTGGCGCGGGGCGCCGCGGCCGAGGCCGCGCGGGCCTCCGACGCTTTCACCGCCCACGACGGGCTCGTGCCGGAGGCCGGGCGGCGTCTGGATCCACGCGTGTCGGGCGCGGTCGTGTCGCCCACCAGCCTCGAGGATCTCGCCAAGTGTCCGTTCCGCTATTTCCTCCAGCGCGGGCTCGGGCTCGATCCCATCGACGATTCGGAGCCCAATCCCGACTTGTGGCTCGATCCGATGACCCGCGGATCGATCCTGCACGATCTCTACGCGACGATCATGCGCGAGATCCGGGACCGGAATGAGACCCCCGATCCGGCCCGGCACGGGGCCCGGCTGCGCGCGCTGGGCGAGCAGGCCCTGGCCGAGCACCGGGCGCTGGTCCCGCCTCCGTCGGACGGCGTCTTCGACCGGGAGGCCCGCGAGCTGCAGATCGACCTGACCCTCTTCCTCAAGTTCGAGGCCGAGGACCGTCGCGAGCGCCGGCCGCTCGGCTTCGAGGTGGCCTTCGGCGGCGCGACCGAGGGCGAGGCGCTCGGCAGGCGGGAGCCGATCACCATCGACCTGGGCGACGGGCTTCGCTTCCCGCTGCGCGGCCGCATGGATCGCATCGACCGGCTGGCCGACGGCACCTACGAGGTCGTCGACTACAAGACCGGGAGCGCGTTCCTGCCCGGCGGGCTCGACGCCACCTTCGCAGGCGGGCGACAGCTCCAGCACGCGCTCTACGCCCTCGCCGCCGCCGAGCTGCTGCGCGAGCGCGACGGGCAGGCGCGCGTGGTCGGCTCGTACTACTTCCCCACCACGCGGGGCCGGCGCGAGCGGCAGGTGCGGCCGGCCTCCACCCAGGCGCTGGTCGCGGCGGTGCTGCGCGATCTCTTCGACCTGCTCGCCGCGGGCGCCTTCGTCCACTCGCCGAACCAGGACGAGGACTGCCGCTTCTGCGAGTTCGGCCGGGCGTGCGGGCCCGGCGCCGCCGAGCGGGCGAAGGCGAAGATCGACAACGGCGCCAACGACCCGCTCGAAGCGTACCGGCGGCTGAGGGCGCATGAGTAGACGGCCGCCCGCGCCCGACCAGGCGGCCCGGGACCTGATCCGCGAGCGCCTCGACGTCAACCTGCTGGTCGAGGCGGGCGCCGGCTCCGGCAAGACCGAGTGCCTCGCCCAGCGGATGGCGATGGGCGTGCTGGAGGGCCGCTACCAGGTCCAGCAGATGGCCGCGGTCACCTTCACCCGGAAGGCGGCGGCGGAGCTGCGCGCTCGCTTTCAGCTCACGCTGGAGAGCGCGCTCTTGGTCGAGCGGGAGGCCGCCCGGCGGGAGCGCGCCCAGCAGGCCCTGCGGCACCTCGAGCGGCTCTTCGCCGGCACCATCCACGCCTTCTGCGCCCATCTGCTGCGCGAGCGGCCCGTCGAGGCCGACGTGGCGCCGGGCTTCCGCGAGCTCGACGAGGTCGCCGAGATGGACCAGCGGCGATGGGCCTGGCGCGACTACCTCGACCGCCAGCGCGGCCAGGGCTCGGCGGCGCTGCGGGAGCTGCTGGACGCGGGGGCGCGACCCGTCGATCTGGACCCGGCGTTCGACCGGGTGTGCAACTACCCCGAGGTGACCTTCCCGGCCGGCGACGCGCCGCGACCGGATCCGGCGCCGGCGCGCGTGGCGCTCGAGCGTTTCTGGGCGGCGCTGACCGGCCTTCTGCCCGACGGGGCGCCGCGCGAGACCACCTGCAGCGTCCAGAAGCGCATGCGCGAGTTCGCGCGGCGTCTCCGGGTGGCGGCCCTCGACGAGCCGCGCGTGGTGGCCGAGCTGGTCGCCGAATGGGAGGGCGAGCCCCGGATCGTGCAGAAGTGGTGGCCGCGCGGCCGGGCGGACAAGGAGCCGGTGGAGACGATCTTCGCCGAGCTCCACCGCGACGCCCTGCCGTTCATGGACGCGTGGCTGCAGTACGTCTACCGCCTCGCCCTGACCCTGCTGCTGGAGGGCCGGGAGCACGCCGCCGCGGCCCGCCGGCGGGCGGTCACCCTGAACTACAACGACCTGCTCCAGTACGCCGCGACCCTGCTGCGCGACAACGCGGAGGTGCGCGCCGCGCTCCAGGACAAGTATCGCTGGCTCTTCGTGGACGAGTTCCAGGACACGGATCCGATCCAGGCCGAGGTGATCCTGCTGCTCGCGGGCGCGCCGAGCGCGGAGCGGGAGTGGACGCGCGTGCCCCTCCGGCCGGGCGCGTTGTTCGTGGTGGGCGATCCCAAGCAGTCGATCTATCGATTCCGCCGGGCGGACATCGACATCTACCAGCGGGTGCGCCAGCGGATCGAGGCGACCGGCGGCCAGGTCACCACGCTCACCGCGTGCTTCCGCTCCGTGCCCGCCCTGTGCGACTGGATCAACCGCGCCTTCGGCGCGCTGTTCCCGGTCGAGCCCACGCCGCATCAGCCCGGCTTCGCCGGCCTCCAGGCCGCGCGCGACGAGAGCGGGGCCGCGCTGGGCGTGCGCGCTCTCGAGATTCCCGAGACCGTCTCGGGCGGCGACGCGGTGGCCGCGTTCGACGCCGCGGTGATCGCGCGATTCATCCGGGCGCAGGTGGACGCGCGCCGACGCGCGCCCGGCGACTTCCTGATCCTGACCCGGACGCGGAAGGCCCTGCCGACCTACACCCGGGAGCTCGAGGCCCTGCGCCTGCCCGTCGAGGTGAGCGGTGGGGCGGCCTTCGCGCAGTCGTCCGCCGTCACCGGGCTGGCCGGCCTGCTGCGCGCGCTGGCCGACCCCGACGATGGGCCCGCGGTGGTGGGGGTCCTGCGCGGACCGCTCTTCGGCCTGAGCGACGCCGAGCTGTTCCGGCATCGGCAGACCGGCGCGGGGTTCCTCGTCACCGCGCCGGACGTGGCCGAGATGGCCGGCCCGGTCGGCGAGGCGCTGCGCGCGATGCGGCGCATGTACGAGTGGATCCGCCGCCTGCCCGCGCCGGCCGCGGTCGAGCAAATCCTGGAGGCGGTCGGCCTGCTGGCCACCACCACCGCAGGCAGTCCCGGCGGGGCGGAAGCGGGCGACCTGCTGCACGCGGTGGACCGCATCCGCCAGGTCACCGAGCAGGGCGGCACGCTCGCCGACGCGGCGGAGGCCCTCATCGATGACCTGAGCTCGGCCGAGGTGGAATCCGTGCCGCTCGAGCCCGGCCGCACCAACGTCGTGCGCGTGATGAACCTACACAAGGCCAAGGGTCTCGAGGCCCCGGTAGTCTTCCTCGCCGATCCGGTGCGGGGCTGGATCGATCGCGTCGACGTCCGGGTCGTCCGCGACGGGCTCAGTGCCCAGGGCTACTTCGAGCTCTCGCGGCCGAAGGGCGAGTTCGGCCGGGCCGTCCTCGGACGGCCCGCGGGATGGAAAGCGCACCAGGAGGAGGAGCGTGCCTACGTCGAGGCCGAGCAGCGCCGGCTCCTGTACGTCGCGGCCACGCGGGCGCGCGATCTACTGGTGGTGAGCCGGCCCGCGAACGCCGGTGGACGCGGCCGGCCGTGGCAGATGCTCGAGCCCTACCTCGCCAAGGCGGCGGTCCTGGCGGTCCCGCCGATCGCGGTGCCGCCCGTGGCCGCGCCGCCCGACCTGAGCGCCGGGACCCGGGCCGCGGCCGCAGTCGCTCGGCAAGCGCGGGAGGAGGCGCTGCGTGCACCGTCCTGGCAGGTCGAGTCCGTGACCGGCACCGCCCACCGGGCCGGCCCGTACGGCCACCCGCTGCAGGAGGGCAAGACGCGCGAGCCGGACACCGGCATGGCCTGGGGCAGCCTGATCCACTTCCTGCTCGAGCACGCCATGCGCGGCCCCCAGCGCGACCGCGAGCACCTGGAGCGCCTCGCCACCTGGTTCGCGTTCGACAAGCCGGAGCTGCGCCGGGTGATCCCGGAGGCGCTCGACACGGTGGCGCGCGTGATGACCGCCGAGTTCTGGCGAGAGGCGCTGGCCGCCGATGAGCGCGCGGTGGAGGTGCCGTTCGCGATCCGGGTGGAAGCGTCGGGGGTGCCACCGCGCCTGCTACACGGGGTGATCGACCTGGCCTTCAAGACCGCCCAGGGCTGGACCCTGGTCGACTACAAGACCGACCAGCTCGCCCCCGGCGTTGATCAGCTCGTGGACCGATACGCGCCTCAGATCCTGGCCTACGCGTCGCACTGGGCGGCCCAGGTCGGCACTCCAGTCCGCCCCGGCCTCCACTTCGTCCGGAGCGGCGACACGCGCTGGATCCGCTAGGTCTCGGCCACACGGCACGCGCCCGCGCCCGGCCGTGCGTCAGCCGGGAGGACAGAGTCCATGAGCAAGACGAGGAGTCTCGTGGGAGCCGCACTGATGGCGCGGCTGTCGGCCGCTCCCGGCCTGGCCGCCCAGGGCGCGATGTCGGCGCCCGCGGAGAGGCCCAGCATGTTCTCGCTGCCGCACCAGGTGACCGGCCGGGTGGTGGCGGTGAACAAGGAAACCTTGATGCTCACGGTGAGGACCCCCGACCGCGGCACGTTCAGCCCGAAGGCGGACACCGACACCACGCCGCAGCTCGGCACCCTGAAGCGGGGCGACCGGGTAAAGGTCAGCTACAAGAACCGCCGAGGCGAGATGGTGGCGACCAGGATCGCCCCGGCATAACCCGCAGCCGGGCGGTGGGGCCGGCGCCCGCGCGGCCCGCTCCCGATCGCCCAATCTCGAGCCGACAGGGAGCCCGGACATGGCGAGGAAGAAGGCCAGCAGGCGGAAGTACAGCCCCGGCGTGAGCCGTGACGTGGAGCGCGCGATGCGCCGGCGGAAGCGGGGGACGTTGCGGAGCGGGAAAGGCGGCAAGGGCGGCAAGGTGAAGAGCCGGAAGCAGGCCATCGCCATCGCGCTCTCGGAGGCCCGCAAGAAGGGCAAGAAGGTCCCGCGCAGGCGCCGCGGGCGCCGCGGCTAGTCGCGCCCGGTCGGACGCGCCGACCGGCGCTTGCGTCGTATCGCCGGCCCCAGCATAATGCGCCGGCGATGACCCGCGTCCTCACCGGCGCCACCCTGATCGACGGGACCGACGCGGCTCCCGTCCCCGACGCCGCCGTCGTCATCGACGGCGACCGTATCGCCGTGGCCGGCCCGCGGCCCGCCGTCACCTGGCCTTCCGACGCCGAGGTCATCGACGTCCGCGGCCGCACCGTCATCCCCGGGCTCATCGACGCCCACGATCACCTCGCCTCCCATGGCTACGGGCTCGCCACGCGCTGGGGGCTCGACGAGCCGGCCAGCACCGCGCACCTGCGGACCGCGCGCGTGCTCGCGGAGACGCTCGCCATGGGCTACACGACCGTCCGCGACGGGGGCGGCCTCGACGCGGGGTTCAAGCTCGCGGTCGAGCAGGGGCTGATCCCGGGGCCGCGCCTGGTGCTGGCGGTGCAGATCATCTCGCCGACCGGCGGCATCGGCGACCGCGTCAGCCCCTCGGGCCACCGCGCGGCCGGGCCCGGCTGCTGCGCGGCCTACGATCCACTCCTGCCGGACAGCGTGGCCAACGGACCGGACGCGGTGCGCGACGTGGTGCGCGCCATGGTGCGCGCGGGCGCGGACGTGATCAAGACCGCGACCACCGGCGGGGCCAGCTCGCGGGCGGGCCACGGGCCGCTCGACGCCGCCTTCACGCTGCCGGAGATGGAGGCGCTGGTGGCGGAGGCGCACGCGCTGGGGCGGCGCGTGATGTGCCACGCCCTCGGCGGGCCCGGGCTGCGCACCGCGCTCGAGGCGGGCGTCGACTCCATCGAGCACGGCTGCTACCTCGACGAGGATCCGACGCTGCTCGGGCAGATGGCGGTGCAAGGCACCTTCTTCGTGCCCACCCTCACCGTGTACGTCTACCACCGCGAGAGCCCGGCGCCGCACGTGCGCGAGCGCGCGATCGCCCTCCATCCGCACCACGTGGCCAGCGTGCGGCGGGCCGTCGAGCTGGGCGTGCCGATCGCGGCGGGCACCGACGCGGGCGGCCACGGGCATCCCCGGAACGCGCTCGAGCTCGAGTACCTGGTGGAGGCGGGCCTCACGCCGATGCAGGCCCTGCGGGCGGCCACCCAGTGGGCCGCCCGGTGCCTCGGGCTCGAGCACGAGGTCGGCACCGTCGAGAAGGGGCGGCGGGCGGATCTGGTGGTGGTCGGGGGCAACCCGCTCGACGACGTGACGATGCTGCGGGATCCGGCGCGCATCGAGCTCGTGCTCAAGGGCGGGGCGATCTGCGCCGACCGGCGGAGCGCCGCCGCGCCCGGCGGGCCGCCGGCCACTCGACGCTGACGGTCTGCTAGACTGCGCCAAGCTCACGACGGCCGGGAGCACCAGGGCCGATCCACGGGAGGTCGACGCGATGTGGGATGCCCTCTGGCGAAACGGGAAGGTGGCGACGATGACGGCCGGTGCGCCGTTCGGGCTCATCGAAGCCGGCGCGGTCGCGGCCGAGGGCGGCCGCGTCGCGTGGGTCGGCGCGGAGTCGGCGCTACCCGCCCCGCCGGCCGCGAGCGCCCGCGCCGTGCACGACCTCGAAGGCCGCCTGCTGACGCCCGGCCTGGTCGATCCCCACAACCACGCGGTCTACTACGGTGACGCCCTCGCCGACTTCGAGCTCCTCACCCAGGGCGGCACCCGCGCGGACATGATCGCCTCGGGCGGCGGGGTCGGCGGCCTCGTGCGCCAGACCCGCGCGGCCAGCGACGAGCAGATCTACGCCGCGTCCGCCGCGCGCGTGGCCAAGCTGATCGCGGCGGGCATGACCACGCTCGAGAGCAAGTCCGGCGCCGGCCTCGATCTCGACACCGAGCTGCGCTGCCTGCGCATCGGGCGCGAGCTGGCGCGGACGCTGCCGGTGCGCATCGTGACGACCTTCCTGGGCGCCCACGGGATCGCGCCCGAGTACCGGGGTCGGCCCGACGACTACATCGACTACCTGTGCAAGACCGTACTGCCCGCCGCGGTGACGCAAGGACTGGTGGACCAGGTGGACGGCTTCTGCGACCCCACCGGCTTCTCTCACGCCCAGATCACCCGCCTGTTCGAGGCCGCCCGCGCCCACGGCCTGCCGGTCAAGCTGCACGCCGAGCAGTACCGCGACTTCGGCGCCGCCGATCTCGTCGCCCGGTTCAAGGGATTGTCGGCCGACCACCTCGAGTTCGCCGGCGAGGCGACCATCCGCGCGATGGCGGAGGCGGACACGGTCGCGACCCTGCTGCCCGGCGCGCACTGGACGATGGCCGAGACCCAGCGCCCGCCGGTGGCGCTCTTCCGCCGGCACGGGGTCAAGATGGCACTGGCCACCAACTGCAACCCGGTCAGCTCGCACACCTGCTCGCCGACCATGATGATGAACATGGCGTGCCGTCTCTTCGGGCTGACCACCGAGGAGGCACTGGCGGGCTTCACCCGCCACGGCGCCAAGGCCCTGGGCGTGCTCGACTCGCGCGGCACGCTCGAGGTCGGCAAGCTGGCCGACTTCGCGATCTGGGACGTGGACCGGCCGGGCGAGCTCGCCTACCGGATCGCCGACAACCCGTGCCGCGAGGTGGTGCAGGGCGGCCGCCCGGTCTACCGCGCCGCCCCCATCGCCTTCCTGGCCTAGCGGGGCGCGCCGAACTCGACTATCCTTCCCGCCAGTGCCATCTCGCTCGATTCGACCTCGCGCTTGCGATAACAGGGAGTCCACCATGCATCGTTTCAACCTGCGCCGCCTCGCCGTGCTCGCCATGCTCTTCACCCTCCCCGCCGGCCTCGCCCTGCCGGCGTGGGCCCAGCCGCGTCCGGGCGGCACCCTCACCATCGTGCAGGGGGCGGAGCCCGCCTCGCTGGTCTCGGGCGTCAACACCTCCACCTTCATCGGAACGGTGTCGACCAAGATCCACGAGGGGCTGCTCGACTACGACTTCGACTTCAAGCCGCGGCCGGCGCTGGCCGAGTCGTGGACGGTCGCGCCGGACGGCAAGACCTACACCTTCAAGCTCCGCCGCGGCGTCACCTGGCACGACGGCAAGCCGTTCACCGCCGCGGACGTGAAGTTCTCGCTCGAGGAGATCTGGAAGAAGCTCCACCCGCGCGGGCGCGTCACCTTCAGCAAGGTCACCGCGGTCGACACCCCCGACGCCAGCACGGTGGTGATCCACCTGTCGGATCCGACCCCGATGATGCTGTCCGCGTTCAGCTCCTACGAGTCCCAGGTCCTGCCGAAGCACGTCTACGAGGGGAAGGACTTCACCACCCACCCCGCCCTGAACGCGCCGATCGGCACCGGACCCTTCGTCTTCAAGGAGTGGAAGAAGGGCGACTTCATCCGCCTGGAGAAGAACCCGAACTACTGGGACAAGGGCAAGCCGTACCTCGACGCGATCGTGATCCGGATCATCCCGGACGCGGCCGCGCGGGCCGCCGCCATCGAGAAGGGGGAGGTGCAGCTCGGAGTGTTCAACCCGGTGCCGCTCTCGGACGTCAAGCGCCTGACCGCCCTGCCCACCGTGAAGGCGGAGACGCGCGGCTACGAGTACTTCGCGCCGATGTACATGGTGGAGATCAACCTGCGCGAGGAGCACCTGAAGGACAAGCGGGTCCGGCACGCGATGATGCACGCCATCGACCGCAAGTTCATCGCGGACAACATCTGGTTCGGCTTCGCCAAGCCGGCCACCGGCCCCATCGTCTCGTCCTCGCCCTTCTACACCACCCAGGGCGTGCCCCAGTATCCGTACGACGTGGCGAAGGCGAACGCGATCCTGGACGAGGCCGGGCTCAAGCGCGGCGCCGGCAACATGCGCTTCAAGGTCTCGCTGACCTTCCCGCCGGTGCAGCCCGAGGTCCCGCGCACCGCGGAATACATCAAGCAGGCCCTGGCCCGCATCGGCATCGACGTGGAGCTGCGCAACATCGACATCGCCACCTTCATCCGGCAGGTCTACAACTGGGAGTTCGACCTCACCCAGAACTACCTCTACCTGCTGCCGGATCCGACGCTGGGGGTGCAGCGGCTGTACATCAGCGCCAACATCAAGAAAGGCACCCCGTTCGCCAACGCGGCCGGCTACGAGAACAAGGACGTGGACGTGGCCTTCACCGCCGCGCAGACCGAGAACGACCAGGCCAAGCGCAAGGAGCTGTTCGCCCGGACCCAGCGCCAGATCCAGGAGGACCTGCCCGCGCTCAACCTGCTCGAGCTCTCCTTCGTCACCCTCTACAACAGCAAGCTCGTGAACCACACCATGGGGGCCGACGGGCCGTACGGGAGCTTCCGCGACACCTACTTCCAGCCCTAGGCGGCCGGCGCCGCGCGCGGTGTGGCGGTGACCCTGGCCCGACCGGGCGTCGCGCGGTTTCTCGCGCGGCGCCTCGCCCAGGCCGTGCCCACGATCCTCCTCATCATCGTGGTCAACTTCCTGGTGCTGCACCTCACCCCCGGCGACGTGGTGGACGTGCTGGCCGGCGAGGCGGGGGCGGCCACCCCCGAGTATGTGGCCATGCTGCGCCAGCGCTTCGGCCTCGACCGCCCGCTGGTCACCCAGCTCGCGAGCTACGTGTGGGGCGTGGTCAACCTCGACCTCGGCTTCTCCTTCCGCCACAACACCACCGTGCTCTCCCTGATGCTGGACCGGCTCCCCGCGACCCTGATCCTGATGGGCACGAGCCTCGGGCTGGCGGTGGCGCTCGGGGTGGTCTTCGGGGTGACCGCGGCCCGCCACGTCAACCGGCCGGCCGACGGGGCCATCGCGATCCTGGTCCTGCTCTCCTACGCGACCCCGACCTTCTGGATCGGGCTCATGTTGATCGTGCTGTTCTCGGTCAAGCTCGGCTGGCTGCCGACCGGCGGCATGATGACCATCGGGGCCGGCCTCTCCGGGCTCGGCCGGGTGCTCGACGTGGCCCACCACCTGATCCTGCCCGCGGCCTCGCTCGCGCTCTTCTACGCCGCGATCTACACCCGGCTCATGCGCGCCTCCATGCTCGAGGTCACCGGCCAGGACTACGTGCGCACCGCGCGCGCGAAGGGCATCAGCGAGCGGCGGGTCCTGTACGGCCACGCGCTCCGCAACGCGCTCCTGCCCCTGCTCACCGTGGTCGGGGTGCAGGTGGGCTCGCTCCTCGGCGGCTCGGTGCTGGTCGAGAGCGTGTTCGGCTGGCCCGGCCTCGGCCGTCTCGCCTTCGAGGCGGTGCAGCAGCGCGACTACAACCTGCTGCTCGGCATCCTGCTCATGAGCTCGGTGCTGGTGATCGCGGTCAACCTGGCGGTGGATCTGCTCTACGCGGTGCTGGATCCCCGCATCGAGCTGCGCTGATGGCGGTCTCGGGCCTGCGCCGCTTCGCCCAGGGCTTCTTCCGGCGCTGGACCGCGCCCCTCGGGCTGGCCATCCTCCTCATGGTCCTGGCCATGGCGCTGAGCGCGCCCTACGTCTTCCGGGAGGATCCCTTCGCGATGGTGACGCGGCCGCTCCAGTGGCCGGGAGAGAACCGCGAGTACCTCCTCGGATCGGACATGCTGGGCCGCGACATCCTCGCCGGCATCTTCCACGGGGCGCGGGTCTCCCTCGCCATCGGCGGCACCGCCACCGCGGCGGCCCTCGGCGCGGGCGTGCTCATCGGGGCCGTCGCCGGGTACTATGGGGGCCTGCCGGACGACCTGCTCATGCGCGCGACCGAGGCGTTCCAGACCATTCCCCCGTTCGTGTTCGTGATCGTGGTGGTGGTGATCGCCCGACCCTCGATCCGCTCGATCATCCTGGCCATCGCGCTGGTCTCGTGGCCGTCGGTGGCGCGCCTGGTGCGCGCCGAGTTCATCGCGCTCCGCCACCGCGAGTTCGTCCAGGGCTGCCGCGCGGTGGGGATGGGCGACCTGCGCATCATCTTCCGCCAGATCCTGCCCAACGCGCTGGCTCCCATCATCGTCACCGCGTCGATCATGGTGGCCACCGCCATCCTCACCGAGTCGGCGCTGGCCTTCCTGGGCCTGGGCGACGCCAACGTGATGAGCTGGGGCTCGATGATCGGCGCCGGGCGTGAGATGCTCCGCACCGAGTGGTACCTCACCGCCATTCCCGGGCTGGCGATCTTGCTGACGGTGCTGGCCCTCAACCTGATCGGCGAAGGCCTGAACGACGCGCTCAATCCCCGGCTGCGAGACCAGTAGGCCCACGACCAGGAACCGGAGACCCTCGATGACCAAGACGGTGTGCATCAAGAACGCGGACTGGGTGGTGGGGTGGGACGCCTCGAGCGCCCGCCACGCCTATCTCGAGCACGGCGACGTGGCCTTCACCGGCGACAGAATCACGTTCGTCGGCCGCGACTACCCGGGCCGCCCCGACGAGACGATCGACGGGCGCGGCCTCATGGTGATGCCGGGTCTGATCGACGTCCACTCTCACCCGTGCCTCGAGGCGAGCTATCGCGGCATCCGCGAGGAGCACGGCGTGTCCGAGATGTACATGTCGGGCCTCTTCGAGCGCGCGGGCGCCTACTGGCCGGACGACCCCGGCAAGCTCGCCTGCGCGGAGGCCGCCTACTGCGAGCTGCTCCGCTCCGGCGTCACCACGCTCGTCGACATCTCGGGCGACTACCCGGGCTGGGTGGACCTCATCGCCCGGAGCGGGCTCCGCGGGGTGCTCGCCCCCGCCTACGCGTCCTCGCGGTGGGTGGTGCGGCGCTCCCACCTGCTCGAGTACGAGTGGAACGAGGCCGCGGGCCGCCGGGGATTCGAGGAGGCCCTCCGGCTCTGCGACGAGCTGGCCAAGCATCCGAGCGGCCGGCTCTCCGGCATGATCTCCCCCGCTCAGATCGACACCTGCACCGAGGATCTCCTGCGCGATAGCGTCGCGGCCGCGCGCGAGCGCGGACTGCCCTTCACCGTGCACTGCGCCCAGGCCGCCGGGGAGTTCCACGAGATGGTGCGCCGCCACGGCATCACGCCGGTGCAGTGGGCGCACCGGATCGGCCTGGGGGGCCCCGGCACCATCCTCGGCCACGCCATGTTCATCGACGAGCACTCGTGGCTGCACTGGTGGTCACGGACCGACATCGCGATCATGGCCGACACCGGCACCTCGGTGGCGCACTGCCCGACCCCGTTCGCGCGCTACGGCCACACCCTCGAGCATTTCGGCAAGTACCGGCAGGCCGGCGTGAACCTGGGCATCGGCACCGACACCGTGCCCCAGAACCTGATCGAGGAGATGCGCTGGGCCACCGTGCTCGCGCGCATCGCGGCGGAGGACATCCGCGCCACCGAGATGGCCGACGTCTTCCACGCGGCCACGGTGGGCGGGGCGCACGCCCTGCTGCGCGAGGACCTCGGCCGGCTCGCCCCCGGGGCCCGGGCGGATCTGGTCCTCGTCGACTGCAAGAGCCCGTGGATGATGCCGGCGCGCGATCCCCTGCGCTCGCTGATCTTCCACGCCGCCGACCGCGCGGTGCGCGACGTCTACGTGAACGGCGAGCGGGTGGTGGCGGACGGTCGCGTGCTCACCCTCGACCAGGCCGGCTCCCTCGAGCGTCTCACCGCCGCGCAGCGTCGCATGGAGGCGAGCGTGCCCGAGCGCGACGCCCGCGGCCGCCGGTCGATCGACATCGCCCCGCTCAGCCTGCCCCCGATGCCATGAGCGACGCGCGGCGCGCGCTGCTCGAGCGGATCGAGGCCGACCGCGACCGGCTCGTCGGCTTCCTCCAGGCCTTCACCCGCATCGACACCGCAAACCCGCCGGGCGACACCCGCGCGGGAGCGACCTTCATCGCCGACTTCCTCGACCGGGCCGGGCTGCCGTATCGCCGCATCGCCCCGCAGGCCACGATGCCCAACCTGGTGGCCGCGGCGCGATTCCCCCGGCCGGGCCGGCACCTCGTGCTCAACGGCCACATCGACGTGTTCCCGGCGGGGGACCGCGCGCGCTGGACGCACGACCCGCTCTCCGGCGCGATCGTGGACGGGCGCCTCCACGGGCTCGGCACCGTGGACATGAAGTGCGGCACGACCGCGTCCATCTTCACCTATGCCTACCTGAGCGGGCTCGCGGACGAGCTGCGCGGGACCCTGACCCTCACCCTGGTCTCCGACGAGGAGACCGGGGGGCGATGGGGCAGCGGCTACCTGGTCGAGCACCACGCGGACCTGGTCCGGGGCGACTGCGTGCTGAACGGGGAGCCGAGCAGCCCGCACACCATCCGCTTCGGCGAGAAGGCGATGTTCTGGCTGAAGCTCTCCATCCGTACCCCGGGCGGGCACAGCGCCTACCCGCACGTCAGCAAGAGCGCCAACCGGATCGCGGCCGCGCTCGTCCGCGACCTCGAGTCGCTCGAGGCGCTGGTGCCCGCCGCGCCCGAGAAGGTCGCCCGCGCCCTCGCCGGCCCCGGGGTGCGCGCGGGCGCCGAGCGCGGGCTGGGCGCGGGCGCCGCCGACATCCTGGACAAGGTCACGCTCAACGTCGGGGTCATGCAGGGCGGGGTCAAGGTCAACATGCTGCCCGCCGCGTGCGACATCGAGGCGGACGTCCGCCTGCCGGTGGGCGTGGACCGCGCCGACGTGCGCCGCGTGGTCGAGCGGATCGTCGCCCGCTACCCGGAGGTGAGCTGGGAAGAGGGCGCGAGCCAGCGGGTGAACGCCACGTGGTCGGATCCCGAGCATCCCATGGTCGGCCATCTCCAAGATAATGTCCAGGCGCTGCTCGGCTTTCGCCCGCCCGCCATCATCTCGCTGGGCGGCACCGACTGCCGCTTCTGGCGCGCGGCGGGCACCCCCGCCTACGTGTACGGCTGCTCGCCCTCCGGCATGGGCGCGCCCAACGAGTCGGTCGCGATCGACGAGTTCCTCCACGTGGTGCGCACCCACACCCTCTCCGCCTTCGACTACCTGAGCGGGGCCGCGGCATGAAGTTCGGCCTGCACTTCGCCAACCTGACCTTCCCCGACCCGGCGGGCGCCCACCACGTGGCCCGCGCCGCCGAGGCGGCCGGCTTCGAGTCGCTCATCACCGTCGAGCACGTGGTGTGGCCCACGCGGTATGCCTCGCGCTACCCGTACGCTCCCGACGGCCGGCTCCCGGGCGGGCCCGGCACCGCGCTGCCCGATCCGCTCATCTGGATGGCCCACGTGGCCGCGGCCACCACGCGGCTGCGGCTGATCACCGGCGTCCTGGTCGTGCCGCAGCGCAACCCGCTGGTGCTGGCCAAGCAGGTGGCCACGCTCGACCATCTCTCGGGCGGGCGCGTCTCGCTCGGGATCGGGGTGGGCTGGCTCCGCGAGGAGTTCGACGCGCTCGGCGTGCCGTTCGAGCGCCGCGGCGCGCGCACCGACGAGTACGTCGCGGCCATGCGCGCGCTGTGGGCCGGCGATGACGTGAGCTTCCGGGGAACCTTCGTCGGCTTCGAGGGCATGAGCTGCAACCCGAAGCCGGTGCACGGCGCCGTGCCCATCCTGGTGGGCGGCCACTCCGAGGCGGCGGCGCGGCGGGCCGGACGCCTGGGCGACGGCTTCTTCCCCGCCACCGGCTGGGCGGGGCCGGTGGAGCCGCTCATCGCGCTGATGCGCCGGGCCGCCGCGGAGGCGGCCCGCGATCCGGACCGCATCGAGGTCACCACCGGCTGCCCGGGAGCGCTCGGCGACGATCCGGTCGGCGCGGTGGAGGCGTGCCGGGCGCGCGGCGCGCAGCGCGTGCTCGTGCCCTCGGCGGCCTTCCTGCCCGATCCCGAGGCCCGGCTCGCCGCCTTCGGCGAGCGCGTGATCCGTCGCACCCGCGCGTGATCATCACGCGTCGCGAGCTCGAGCGCTGGCTCCTGCGCGAGGGCGCCACCCGCGTGAAGCGCGCGGACGGGCACAAGCACTTCACGCTGCGGGGCCACCACGTCGTGGTGCTCGGCCACGGGCCCCAGGCGTTGAGCGCCACCAGCGTGTCGCTGGTGATGAAGCAGCTCGAGCAGGCCGGGTACACCCGGGAGCAGCTCCGGAGGGAGTGGGGCGGCGCCCGGCCTTGATTCACGCGCCCCCGGCGGGTAGGCTCCGCTGGTGTCCACCCCCCGCAAGGAGACCCCGATGCGCGTATCCCCCGACCGTCTTCGCCGGCTGACCGCCACCATCATCGCCCGCGGCGGCAGCGAGCCCGCGGAGGCCGACCTCGTGGCCGGCCACCTCGTCGACGCCAACCTCGCCGGCCACGACAGCCACGGGGTGAGCCTGATCCCGCACTACGTGCGGCACCTGAAGGAGGGGCTGGTGGTGCCCAACACCACCGCGAAGGTGGTGAAGGACGACGGCCCGTTCCTCATGTTCGACGGCCAGCGCGGGTTCGGCCGGCGGATGGCGGGCGAGGCGATGGCCGCCGCGATGGCGCGCGTCCGGGAGACCGGGGTCGCGGTCATGACCCTAGCGAACTCGCATCACATCGGACGCGTCGGCGCGTACGGCGAGATGGCCAGCGCGGCCGGGCTCGTCTCCATCCACTTCGTCAACGTGGCCGATCACGGCGGGCTGGTGGCGCCCTTCCGGGGAACGGACTCGCGCTTCTCCACCAACCCGGTCTGCATCGGCATGCCCGGCACCGCCACCCAGCCGCCGCTCCTGCTCGACATGGCGACCAGCGGGGTGGCGATGGGCAAGGTCCTGGTGGCGAAGCTCGCGGGCAAGCGGCTGCCCGAGGGCAACCTGATCGACGCGCAGGGGACGCCCACCACCGATCCCGAGGTGATGTACCGGGAGCCGCGCGGCTCGCTCCTGCCCTTCGGCGCGCACAAGGGCTACGCGCTCGCCGTCCTCACCGAGCTCTTGGCCGGAGCCATGTCCGGGGGCGGCACCATCCAGCCCGAGAACCCGCGCCGCGGCGGCGTGGTCAACAACATGTTCAGCATCGTGATCGACCCGGCGCGGCTGGCGGGCGTGGAGTGGATGCGGCGCGAGGTCGACGCCTTCGTGGGCTACGTGAAGGCCTCGCCGCCGGCCGACGCCGCGAAGCCGGTGCTGGTGCCGGGCGATCCGGAGCGGCTCTCGCGCGAGGAGCGGGGGCGGGCGGGCGTCCCGCTGGACGCGGCGACGTGGGAGGCGATAGTGACCGCCGGGACCGCGATGGGCGTCACGCGGGCGCAGGCCGAGGAGATCGCCGGGCCAGCCGCGGGGTGACCCGGTCCGACGGCGCGGCTATTCCGGGCGCCCGCGCCGCTGGCGGATCTCGCGCAGGAGCGCGGACAGGCTCGGGCGATCCTTGCGGGGCCCGAGCGACGTCGACCGGCGAGCCGGCACCGATAGCGTGGTGTTGTGGTGGCAGACGAGGCAGTACTCCCCCTTCACCGCGCCGCAGTCGTTCAGGGCGTGCTCGCAACGCGCGTCGCTCTTGCACGCGAAGCACATGGGGCGTCGAGCGAGCCGCTACGGCCGGCCGCGCAGGAAGTGGACGATCAGCAGGATGCCCGCGACCACCACCAGGACGTGGATCAGCCCTCCCGCGACGTGAAACACGAAGGCGCCGAGGGCCCAGGCGACGAACAGGACGATGAACGCGATCAGGAACAGCGAAGAGTACACGTCACCCTCCCGCTCAGCCCCCCCGCCGGCGAAGTCTCCAGGCCGATCTGCGCCCGGGATGCCGTGCGGTGCCCTTCCTGAGTCCTTCCATGAACCGGTCGCGGCACTCGTTGCCGCAGAACCGCTCCAGTCCCACGGTGAGATCCTTGTGGCACGTCTCGCACTTGCTGAGCGCCATGCCCGCACTGTAGGGGACGGCCGGTCGTGCGCCTATTGGACCTTGGTCCAACTACCACCGCGGGGGGTCCGACTGCCACCATCGCGCGGCGGCCTGACTCGGCCGACGCCGCCCGCCACAGCAAGCCTCGTCACGGCGCTCAAAGCGTCGGCTCACGCTCCAACGTGGCCGGCCCCAGAAGCCAGCTTGCCCCTTTGGCCGCTCACTCGGGCACTCCTCCTTGACCCCCCAGAACCTGACAGCTAAGCTCGCGCCACCTGTCCGACCGTCCCCGGCCCCGCTCGTTGGGAGGCCCGGCATGCAGTGTCCCCGGTGCCACGCTAAGAACCCGCCACGAGCGAAGGTCTGCCTCCACATGCAGTTCTGGCTCGAG
>JBGQHJ010000057.1:0-28158 GCA_041497895.1 Methylomirabilia bacterium | reverse complement strand
GTTCGCATCTTCGGGGCGGGGGAGGAAGAGCGCGACCACGTCTTCGTCGACGACGTCGCCGCGGTGACGGCGGGCCTGCTGCGGGCCGCCGCGGCGGGGATCTACAACATCGCGACCGGCCAGAGCCGCTCCTTCGCCGACCTGGTGAAGACGATCCGCGATCTGGTGCCGTACGAGGTCGAGGTCGTCAGCGCCCCGCGAAAGGGTCCGATCACCCACCGACACTTCGACATCGCCCGCCTCGCCCAGGCGCTGCCCGGGCTGCGGTTCACCCCGCTGCGGGAGGGACTCGCGACGACCCTCGCCGCCTTCGGAGCCGTGGGCCGTGGGTGAGGTGGACCTCCTCGACCGCTACCCCCGCACGAGCCGCGACATCGCCGCGCGGGCCGCCGCGGTGCCGGCCCAGCGCGAGGTCGCGAGCCGGTTCGCCCGCGAGTACTTCGACGGCGATCGCGGCCAGGGCTACGGCGGCTACCGCTACGACGGGCGATGGGTCCCGGTCGCGGAGCGGTTCCGCGACCACTACGGGCTCACCGCGGGCCAGCGGGTCCTCGACGTCGGCTGCGCCAAGGGATTCCTGCTCCACGACCTCCTCCGGGTCGTCCCCGGCCTCCGGGTCGCGGGCCTCGACGTCTCGAGCTACGCGATCGCCCACGCGATGGACGACGTCCGCCCGCGCCTGATCCTGGGCTCGGCGGATCGCCTTCCCTTCGCCGACAAGAGCGTGGATCTGGTCGTGTCGATCAATACCGTCCACAACCTCGAGCGGCCCGCGTGCGTGCGCGCGCTCGCCGAGATCGAGCGGGTCGCGCGCCGGCACCGCTACGTGCAGGTGGATTCGTGGCTGAACGAGTCGCAGCGGGAGAAATTCGAGCGCTGGCAGCTCACCGCGCGGACGTACTTCGAACCGGCCGGCTGGCGCGGGCTGTTCGCGGAGGCGGGCTATCGCGGTGACTACTACTGGACCGTGACGGAGTGACGGTGCGGAACCCTGGAGGAAGACCATGAAGATCTTCGTCGACTCGGCGAACCTGCTGGAGATCGAGGAGGCGCTCGAGCGCGGCTTTCCGGCGGGCATCACCACGAACCCCTCGATCCTGGCCAAGGAAGAGAAGGCGGACTTCCGCGAGCACATCAACAAGATCATCGAGCTCGTGCTGCGGTACGGCTACGACATCCCGCTGAGCGTCGAGGTCTTCTCCACCCGCCCGGAGGAGATGATCTCCCAGGCGGAGGACTTCGTCCGCTACTTCGGCCACTACCCCAAACTCAACGTCAAGATCCCGGTGGGCTGGGACGAGCTGGCCGTCATCCGCGAGCTGCGGCTGCGCGGGGTCCCGGTGAATTGCACGTGTTGCATGTCGTACGGGCAGGCCATGATGGCGGCCGCGGCGGGGGCCAACTTCGTCAGCTTGTTCTACGGGCGCATCCGGGACATCGGCTACGACGCGGCGGCGGTGGTGCGCGACGTCCGGGCCACGTTCCGGGAGCGCGAGCTTCCGTGCGAGATCATCGTGGGGAGCATCCGCCACATCGCGGACATCAGCGAGGCGTTCCAGAGCGGGGCCGATATCGTGACGGTGCCACCCAAGTTCTTCCGAGCGATGGTGAGCCATCCGAAGACCGACGAAGCGGTGCGGCAGTTCGTCACCGATTTCCAGAAGTGGATGCAGTAGATGAAGGGTCTGATCCTCGCGGCGGCGGCGCTGGCGCTCCTGGTGGTGGGCAGCGTGGCAGCCCTGCGCGTGTACTCGGGCAACAAGGAGTTCAAGGTGTTCCTGGGGGCGTTCGCCGCGGCGGTCGCCCTCTACACGGGGGCGTTTTGGCTGCTGCCCGCCGACCTGGGCTTCATCCCGGTGGGTGGCCGGGAGGCCGCGCCGCTCGTCGACTTCGGAAACGGACTGCTGCTGCTGGTCCTGTTGTTCCACGGCTACTGGTGCTTCGCGTACTTCGCCTGCCTGAGCCCGTCCATGAGCGTGATGGTGGCCCTGAGGCTCCGCGGCCGCGAGGGGATGACCGCGCCGGCGGCGCTCGCGATCCACGGGAGCGGGGAGCCGGTGAACCTCATCTTCCAGCGCCGGCTCCCGAAGCTCCTTCGGGGCGGCTACGTGAGAGAGGACGCGGGGGGGTACCGGCTCCTGTCCCGGGGTGGGCGGGTCGCGGCCCTGGGATCCTTCCTCAAGCGCCTGATCAACGCCCGGGTCGGGGTCTGACGGGTGAGGCCGTGCTGAAGGGACTCGTGCTGAGCGGCACGCTCATGGCCCTGTGGCTGGTGGTACAGGCGGTGGTGTTCCATGTCGCGGCGCCCCGGAAGGCGTTCAGCTCCATGCTGACGTGGTTCTCGCCGACGGTTCCCCTCTATCTCGTCCTCTACTGGCTCCTTCCCGCCGATCTGGGAATCCTGGGCGACGGGTTCGTGGGCGCCGACTGGCGACTCGGCCTGGCCAACGGGCTCCTGGTCCACGTGCTGCTCTTCCTCACCGCGGGCCTCTTCTACTCCCACGCGGACCGGTCGATCACGGTGCGCCTCCTGATCGAGCTGGCCCGGGCACCCCAGCAACGGCTCACCCTGGCGCAGATGCAGGCGATGTGCGGGGTGGAGGTGCTGATGCAGGACCGGTTGGACATCATGGTGCGCAACGGCTTCCTCGCCACGCGCGGGGACCGATTCGTCCTGACCGCCAAGGGCTGGATCGGGGGCAGCGTGGGACTGGCCGCCCGCCACATCCTTCGCATGAAGGCACTCTAGGACACGACCACATGGACGCGACCGAATCGAGCCGTAGGGCGGGTGGTCTCGACGAGATGACGGTGGGGGCGCCACGCTCCGCGCGCGAGGCGCTCCAGTCGGGGGCGATCAGCCTCGAGGCGCTCCGGGCCGCCCACCGGATGCGCGATGGTCGTAGCGCGCTGGACGTGCTCGGCACCCTCGCCTCGTTCGTCGCGGTGCCGGTGCTGTTCGGGCTCCACCCCCGGTGGTGGACCTTCGCGCTCCTGGCCCTCTGCGCGATCCGGAACTTCAATTGCGCCGCGCAGCTCGTCCACGAGAGCGACCACGGCACGCTCTTCCGAGATCCGCGCCTGAACCGCAGCCTGGGGAATCTCTTCGCGTACCTGCTCGGCTATACCCGCTCCGGCCACCGGACCGCCCACATGGACCACCATCTCTATCTCAATACCGACCGAGATCCGGACATCATCTTCAGCCAGCCGAGCGCGTCGTCGTCGGCGGTGCTTCGCGGCCTGCTGGGCGACCTGCTCTTCGTCTCCGCGATCAAGCGGCTGCTCCAGTACTCCCAGTCGGATCGGACCACCTACTCGGTGTCGCCCTGGCGCCGCCTCACCCCGCGCTACTTCGCGCGGATGGCCGCGGCGATGGTCCCGGTGGCGGCTACCCAGATCGTGCTCCTCTCGATCTACACGGTGACCGGCGGGCCATGGGCCTACCTGCTGCTGCACATCCTGCCGATCATGACCCTCTACCCGCTCCAGATCCGGGTTCGCTCGATCGCCGAGCACGGATTCGAGGCGGGCTATCAGCCCACCTCGCCGCAGGAGGCCTGGATGACGCGGACCAGCCGGCTGAACGTCCTGGAGCGATGGATCATCGCCCCCTTCGGCCAGTACCTGCACTACGAGCACCACGTCTTCCCGAGCATTCCGAACTACAACCTGCCCCACGTACACCGCCTTCTCATGGCGGCCGGCATCCCGGTGCCCACCAACCGGAGCTATTTCGGCTTCCTCTTCCAGAAGATGCGGGCCGAGTGGCGGGCCGGCGCGGCGGTTCGGGAGAGCGTATGACCCGGCGGGTGCAGCCGGACCAGCTCACCGGAGCGGTTTGCGATCTCTGTCGATCCGATCGCCACGCGGTCCCCGTGCTCGAAGCCGAGGACTACGAGTACGGCGTGCCCGGACGGTTCACCCTGTCGCATTGCACCACGTGCGACCTCTACTACCAGACGCCCCGGCCGGCCCTCGACGTGATTCCCACGTACTATCCGGCGACCTACGCCGTCTACGGAGACGATCCGGTCGTCGGTTGGCTCTTCCGGCTCACCTACTGGCTCGACGCGCGGCGGGTGGCCCGTCTGATCGGGCTCCGCGGTCGGGTGCTGGACGTCGGGTGCGGGGCTGGCGGAGCCCTGACCGCCCTCGCGGGGGCGGGGAAGTGGGAGGTGTGCGGGCTCGAGCTCGACGCGGAAGCGGCCCGCCAGGCGGCCCGGCGTGGCTTCAACGTCCGGCAGGGCGACCTCGTCGACACCGATTTCCCTCCGGGATCCTTCGACCTCATCCGCATGGGCCACGTCATCGAGCACGTCCGGGACCCGATCGCGACCCTGCAGCGAGCCTGGGAGCTCCTGCGCCCAGGAGGGGTACTCTTCGGCGAGACCCCGAACATCGATTGCTGGGACTTCCGGCTCTTCGGCCGCCACTGGGGGGCGCTCCACTTTCCCCGACATATCGCCCTGTTCAGCCCCGAGACGATCACCCGGGCCTGCGAGCAGGCCGGCTTCGTCGGGACTCGGATCGTCCCGCGCCTGCGCACCGTCGGCTGGAGCGCGGGCATCCAGAACTGGCTGGCCGATCGGGCGGGTCTGCGGGTGCCGGCCAACGGGCGGGTGCGCTGGTACCCCGCGCTCATCGCTCCTTTCCTCCCCGTCACCATCCTGCAATCCCTGGTGAGTCGCACCGCCACGATGGCCTTCATCGCCCGCCGCCCGGAGGCATAGGGGAACGCGGTGGCGCTTCGCTACTCGACCGAGCTGGGTGCCCTCGACCGGATCAAGAACGACCTCGCCTTCCAGGTGCGGCGGCGGATCTTCGAGCGATTCATGCGCGAGTTCTCGCCCGGGCCCAACGCCCGGGTCGCCGACTTCGGAGTCTCGGGTCATCGCGATCACCCGGTGCACTACTTCTTCGAGACCCTGTATCCGTACCGGGAGAGCCTGACCGTGATCGGCCGTCGGGCCGAGGAGGCGGCGTGGTTCGCGGAGGCGTTTCCGGGCTCCCGGTATGTCGAGGCCGACCTGCGCTCGATCCCGCTCCCCGACCGCTACTTCGACTACGGGATCTGCAACGCGGTGGTCGAGCACGCGGGATCCCGTGATCAGCAGGTCGCGCTGGTCGCGGAAGTGTGCCGCGTCTCTCGCTGCGTCCTCTTCACCACGCCGAACAAGCGCTTCCCGGTCGAGCTGCACACGTTCCTGCCGCTCCTGCACTGGCTGCCGGACGGCGCCTATCGCGCGGCGCTGCGGGCGCTCGGCCACTCCTACTTCGCGGACATCGACAACCTCAACCTGCTGGACGCCTCGTCGTTCCTCTCGCTCTTTCCGTCCTCGCGCCGGAACCGCCTGGTGAGATCCGGGCTTCCCCTGCTGCGATCCAACCTGGTCTGTATCTCCTGCGAGGGCGCCGCCTAGGATCGGCCCGCCGGCCGGCCGGGCCTCAGCCGCCGGCCGGAGGCGCGTAGAGGATCGCCGGGGTCTGCGGGGGCGCGTCGAGGGGCACGAGCGCCCCGAACGGGGGCCCGCCGAAGAGCAGCAGCCGGTAGAGTCGCCGATCCGGGAAGCGCTGCCGCAGCGTGCCGTCCAGGCCGGGCAGATCGTGCAGGATCAGCAGGTCGTCGTGCAGATCGGGATGAGGCCGCCGCCACTCGAAGACCCACGTGCCGATCCGGGCCATGCCGGGCAGGCGGATCCAGGTCGCGCCGAACTGAGGAGCCAGCACCACGACTTTCGGCGCGTCGGGGGTCGGGCGCGTTCGCTCGATCCACTCGTACACGGTGGCCTGGATACCCGCCTGCTCCTGCATCGCCGCCGCGTGGGTCAGGCTGAAGAGGCCGAGGCCCAATCCCAGCGCGACGACGACCGCGCTCGCGATCGGCACCGGCTCGATGTGGTGGGCTCGGGCCGCGCGCAGGATGTTGACGAGCCCGTGCACCGCGATGATCGCGAAGGGCGGTGCCAGCTCGGAGTAGTGGATCGGGCCCACCGTGTGGAGGCCCATGTTGGTGTGCAGCAGCGCCAGACCGAGACCGGTCACCGCGCCGAGTCCGAGCAGCCGTGTGAAGCGATCCGTCATCACCCCGGCGGCGAATAGCACGATGCCGAGCGGGCCCAGGAACCAGATCGCGAGCATGAAGGTGTTGTAGCCCACGTTGGCCCCGAACCGGTACCAGAGGGCGCCGGTGATCGAGTCCTGGGCGACCGCGGCCGGATCGTCGAGCCGCGGCGGGACGAATGGATTCCCGGTCACCGCGTAGGCGTGCGCGCACATGAGGAGCACCGGGACGAGGCCGCCCAGCACCAGCCCGGCCAGGGCCCGTGAGTAGCCGGGCGTCTTCCGGATGCTCTGGAACGCGGCCCACCCGAGCAGCGGCACCGAGAAGAATATGATCTCGAGCGGCCGAAACAGGAACGCGAGGCCGAAGGCGAGTCCGGTGAGCGCCCAGAGGCGGAGGGTGCCGCGCTGCTCGGCGAGCCAGTACCCGAGGATGGCCAGCGCCAGCATCGCCCGGGAGCCCAGGTGGGCGTGGGAGGTCAGCGAGAGCATCAGGGCCATCGGCGAGCAGAGGAAGATCACGGCGGCCCCCAGCCCCCAGCCCGGGTCGAGCCGGCGTCGCATCAGGACCGCGAGGGCGACCACCGGGATCGCGGCCAGCACCGCCCACACGAACGGTCCGAGCCGGGTCACCTCGCCGATGGCCCATACCGCCTGGGCGCCCGGCCAGTCGGCCCGCGAGACCATGCCGTCACGGTAGAAGAGACCGAGGCTCGGGATCGCGTTCTTCGGCAGGAGCAGCTCCGCGGCCGCTCGCCCCGTCGCGAAGACATAGCCTCCGAACTGGGTCGCGTACTCGTCGTCGGTGAAGGGGAAATCGTACAGGACGACGAACCGCCCGACCCTCGCCAGGGCCATCGTCAACAGGAACAGGGCCAGCGCGCCCAGGCCCAGATCCCGGGGCCCCAGCCGATTGACCTCGGCCCGGAGCCGCACGAGGGCCGGCCCGATCCGGTCTGCGAGGCCCCAGCCGATCAGGCACGAGGCCGGGAATAGCAAGAACGCGTGACCCAGCCAGAAGTAGACCTCTCCCGGGGAGCTCGCGCTGAGCGGCGCGCGGAACGTGATCCGCAGTCCCGGGGCCGTCATCGAGAGCCCGAAGAACACCAGGATGAGGAAGGCCCCGGACAGGACGGCGACGATCCGGCCGGCCGTCGGCGACCGGGGAGCGAGATCGGTCACGCGCCCGATCCCTCGCGCGGTCCGGCGGCCGCCGGCTGGTCGGGCGGGCGCAAATAGGACGAGACGAAGGTCGCGCCCGTCGGAGCCGAGGCGTCGAAGCGGTCGAGCCGGAACGGCGCCGCGCCGACCGGGGGCCGTGCGCCGGTGACGAGCGCCGCGACCATCTCACCGACCGCGGGGGAGAGCTTGAAGCCGTGGCCGGACATGCCGGCGGCGATCCAGAAGCCGTGCACAGGCGACTCGTCGAGGATCGGCATCCAGTCCGGGGTGATGTCGAAAGCGCCCGCGTAGCCGCGGCTGAATCGGGCCTCCGTCAGCGCGGGGATGGCCCGGGCGGTGCGGGTGAGCACCTCCGCCGCCTCGTCGAAGCCGGCCTCGGCGCCCAGCAGGTCGGCGTCCATCGGGTGCTGCGCCTCGTCGTCGGTAAGCGACCCGGTGATCGTGAGACCTCCGGTCTCGGGCCTGACGTAGCTGCCGCCGGCCAGGTCCAGGTACACGGGATGGGCTGCGCCGAACTGGGCCGGGCGGGACACGACGAACACCGGATGCCGCCCGATCACGATCGGCAGCTCGACGCCGGCGAGCCGTCCGACACGTGGGGCCCACAGGCCGGCCGCGTTGATCACCACCGGCGCGTCGATCTGCTCGCCGCTCGCGGTGTCCACCCCGATGACCCGGCCGGCCTCCCGGCGGATCGCGACCACGTCGACCCCTTGCTCGATCACGGCGCCACGCCGTCGCGCCGCGCCCGCGAAGCCGGCGGTGACCGCGGCGGGATCGCCGTAACCGGAGCCGGGCTCCCACAGCACCGCTCCCAGGCCGGACGGGTCGATGCGGGGCTCGACGCGGCCCAGGTCCCGGGGATCGAGGATCTCGGCCTTGATCCCGATGCCCCGCTGGAGCTCGAGGGTTTGCTCGAGCGTCGGTCGCATGGCGGGCGAGACGCCGATGAGCGCTCCGGTGCGGACGTAGCCCGCCTCCCCACCGACCGCGTCCCCGAATCGCTCGAAGACCGCGAGCGACCGCAAGACCATCTCGCTCGTCTCGCGGGTCGGGTAGAGCTGCCGGACGATGCCGACCGATCGACCGGTGCCTCCCGCGCCCAGGAACTTGCGCTCGAGGACCAGCACCCGCCGGACGCCCAGTCCGGCGAGATGGAACGCGATCGAGACGCCGGTCACCCCACCGCCGACGATGACGACGTCGGCGGTCCTCATCGGTCACCGATCAGGGCCGCGGCCTCGGCATCGGTCAGGATCCGGGCCGGATCTCCGGTCGCGAGGCCACCTTCGCGCAGCACGCGGGCGTAGACGCGGCTCTCGCCCGGCTGGCGCTTCTGCGACACCCGGGCATAGTCGCGGTCGTGGAAGGACCCGGTGATGTTCGCGCAGGGAGCCGTGTAGCGCGTGACCTGGACGACGACGTCCGAGCCCAGCCGCAGATAGATCCCGGGCGCCACCGCGGGCCAGTCGATTCCCTCCAGGGTGACGTTCTCGCCGATGCTCCCGGGGGTGATCGGATGGCCCTCGGCCTGCAGGGCGCGGATCCGCTCGAGCGAGAAGAGACAGAGCGCGCGCTCGGGACCGCCGTGGAGCTCCCGGTTGCGCTGGACGTCGCCCTCGAGCCCGAGAGTGGTGACGCGGGCGGACGGTACCGCGCGCTTCGGCACTCCGCCGGACGACAGGCTGACCTGCGCGATGCGGGCGACTCCGCTCATCGCCACCCCCGGGTCCGTATCAAGCGCCCGCGCGCTTGATCATCCGCTTCACCGTCGCCTCGAGCACGATCTCGCCGCGCTGGTTGGTCACCTCGTGCCGGTAGGTGACGATGCCGCGATCGGGCTTCTTGGTCTCGCGCTTGTCGGCGATGGTGACGCTCACGCGGAGGGTGTCGCCTTCGAGCACCGGCGAGACGATGCGGACCTCGCCGCCGAGATAGGACATGCCGGTGCCGTGGATGAGACCGGTCTGCATGATGAGCCCCTCCGAGAGGCTGAAGGTCATGGCGCCCGGCGCGGCGCGCCGCTTGAAGACCGATTCCTTGGCCACGTATTCCATGTCCATGAACAGCGGCTCGTTGAACCCGCACAGGTTGACGAAGGCACAGATGTCCGCCTCCGAGACGGTGCGACCCAGGGTCTGGTACACCGCGCCGACGGTGTGCTCCTCGTAGGTGAGTCCTCGCGTCTTCACGCGCTCCTCCGGGATCAGGCCTCGCCCAAATAGGCTCGGCGCACTTCGGGGTTCTCGGCCAGCTCGCGCGCGCCGCCTTCGAGGGGCAGGCGCCCGGTCTCCAGCACGTAGCCGCGCTCGGCGATGGACAGGGCCATGGCCGCGTTCTGCTCCACGAGCAGGATGGTGACGCCCTGCCGGTTGATGGCGAGCACGGTCTCGAAGATCTGCTCGACGAGCACCGGGGCCAGGCCCATGGAGGGCTCGTCCAGGAGGAGCAGACGCGGCCGGGCCATGAGGGCCCGCCCGATGGCGAGCATCTGCTGCTCTCCGCCGGAGAGCGTCCCCGCCACCTGGCTGCGGCGCTCCTTGAGACGCGGGAAGATCGTGAAGACGTGGTCCATGTCCCGGGCGATGGCGGCGGAGTCGGCCCGGGTGTAAGCGCCCATCTCGAGATTCTCGACCACGCTCAGGCGGTTGAAGATGCGGCGACCCTCGGGCACGTGGGTGATGCCCTTCAACACGACGTCGTGGGGCGCGATGCCCAGGAGCGAGGAGCCCTCGAATCGCACGTCGCCCTGCCGCGGGGCGAGGAGACCGGAGAGCGTGCGCAGGGTCGTGGTCTTGCCCGCCCCGTTGTTGCCGAGCAGCGTGACGATCTCTCCCTGGCCCACCCGGAAGGAGATTCCCTTGAGCGCGTGGATCTCGCCGTAGTAGACATGGAGATCCGTCACCTCAAGCATGCGCGCTCCCGGCGGTGCCCGCCCCCGGAGTCCACTGGCGCCGGCCGAGGTAGGCCTCGATCACCCGCGGGTTCTTCTGCACCTCGGTGGGCCGTCCCTCCGCGATCTTCTCGCCGTAGTCGAGGACGGTGACCCGGTCCGAGACCTCCATCACCACCCGCATGTTGTGCTCGATGAGCAGGAGCGTGAGCTTCCGCTCCTCGACGAGGCGCCGCAGCAGGGCCATCAGGCTGCGGGCCTCGCCCTGGGTCATGCCCGCGGTCGGCTCGTCGAGCAGCAGCAGGGCGGGGTTGGAGGCGAGGGCCCGGGCCAGCTCGAGCCGGCGCTGCTCGCCGTAGGGCAGGTTGCGGGCGAGCTCGTTCGCCTTCTCCCGGAGCCCGGCCACCGCGAGCAGCTCGCCCCCCTGCTCCCACTGCCGGCGCTCGTGCTCGCGCCAGCGCGCGTTCCGGGCGATCACGTCCCAGAAGGTCAAGGGCACGCGGCTGTGCATGCCGACCAGCACGTTCTCGATGGCGGTCATGCGGGAGAAGAGGCGGATGTTCTGGAAAGTGCGGCAGATGCCGAGCTCGGTGATCTGGTCGGGGCGCCGGCCCAGCACCGCGGTGTCGCGGAAGAGGACGGTGCCTTCCTCCGGGATGTAGATGCCGGTGAACACGTTGAAGAAGGTGGTCTTGCCCGCTCCGTTGGGCCCGATGATCGAGGCGATGTGGCCCTCCTCGAGGGTGAAGTCCACCGCGTTGAGCGCGGTCAGCCCGCCGAACCGCTTGCTCACACCGCGGGCCTCGAGCAGCGCCATCAGCGCTCCTCCTCGAGCTCCCGGTGCCGGCGCTTGGCCGGGAGGATGCCCTGGGGCCGGAAGATCATCATCAGGACGAGGATGAGGCCGAAGATCATCCGCTCGTACTTGGCCGGCTCGAGCTGGGTGGGCAGGTTGGTGAGGTTGTAGCCGAGGATCACGGTGCCCGCGTTGCGCAGCTCGTTGAGCCAGAGCGAGAGGCCCTTCAGGATCTGGAGGTTGAGGATGGTGACGACGGCGGCGCCCAGGATCGCGCCCGGGATCGAGCCCATGCCGCCCAGGATGATCATGGCGAGCACGCCGATCGACTCCATGAAGGTGAACGACTCGGGGTTGATGAAGATCTGCTTGGCCGAGAAGAGCACCCCGACCGTGCCTGCGAAGGAGGCCCCGCAGGCGAAGGCGAGGAGCTTCATCCGCACCAGGGGCACCCCCATGGCCTGCGCCGCGGTCTGGTCCTCGCGGATCGCCTCCCAGGCCCGCCCGATGTGCGAGTCCTCCAGGCGCCGGTTGGCGAGAACCGTCGCGCCCACGATCAGGAGCACGAGCCCGTACAGGTAGAGGGGATAGACCACATTCGGGTCCGGGTCGATCCCGAGCCACTGCAGCAGCGGGGCGAAGAAGATCGGCGGCCGGTTGATCGGGGTGATGCCCTTGGGGCCGTTGGTGAGGTTGATCGGCTTGTCGAGGTTGTTGGCGAGGACGCGGATCACCTCTCCGAAGCCGAGGGTGACCAGCGCCAGGTAGTCGCCGTGCAGCCGGAGCACCGGCAGCCCGAGCAGGATTCCCGCGCCGGCCGCCACCGCCACGCCCACGAAGAGGAACACGAAGAACCACCATCCGCTGAGCGGGAAATGGCTGCCGCCGAAGATCAGGTTGGCCTGGGGCGAGCCGAAGATCGCCCACGAGTAGGCTCCGACCGCGAAGAACGCGACGTAGCCCAGGTCGAGCAGGCCGGCCAGCCCCACCACGATGTTGAGCCCCAGCGCGAGCGCCACGAAGATCCCGACCTGGGTCGCGATCTCCATGTAGTACGCGTTGATCGTGCCGAGGACCGGCATCAGCACGCCCAGGGTGAGGATCGTGAGGGTCGCCTTCAGCGCGGTCGGCATCCGGGCGAAGTAGAGCAGCAGGATCGAGCCCTGGAACATCATGAACAGTACGATCGAGCGGGGACTGTAGGTGACGCCCCAGGTGGTGACCAGCAGCAGCGCGACCACCAGCACGGTCGCGGGCACCGGGCGATCCAGGATCTCCTTGATCATGCCCGCTCGCGGACGATCTCTCCCAGGAGGCCCTTCGGCCTGAAGATGAGGATCAGGATGAGGATCGAGAACGCGAAGATGTCCTTGTACTCGGCCCCGAAGGCGCCGCCGGTCAGGAGCGACAGGTAGGAGGCGGCGAAGGCCTCGAGCAGCCCGAGCACGAGCCCGCCCAGCATCGCCCCCGGGACGTTGCCGATGCCGCCGAGCACCGCCGCGGTGAAGGCCTTGAGCCCCGGGATGAAGCCGGTGTAGGGGTTGATCAGGCTGTACTGCACGCCGAAGAGCACCCCCGCACCCCCGCCCATCGCCCCGCCGATGAGGAAGGTCAGCGAGATGATCCGGTTGACGTTGATGCCCATGAGCGACGCGGCGGCCTGGTCCTCCGCCACCGCTCGAATCGCCTTGCCCACCCGGGTCCGGTTGACCAGCGTGTGCAGGCCCCAGAGCATGAAGAGGGCGGCTACCATGACCACGAGCGACTTGACCGAGACGTCGATGGTGTCGGTCAGTTCGAAGCGGTGGTTGAGGACCTCCATGGTGGGGTATACGAGATTGAAGGAGTTGCGCCAGAGCGACTCGAAGAGCCGGATCACGTCCTGGAGGAAGAATGAGACCCCGATCGCGGAGATGAGCGGGATGAGGCGGGGCGCGTGGCGCAGGGGCCGGTACGCGGTGCGCTCGATCACCACCGCGACGACGCCGCTCACCAGCATGCCCGCCACCAGGATGATGACGAGCACCAGCGCCCACGGCAGCACGTCGAGCCAGCCCGCCGCCTTGAACGACAGCAAGATCTCGACCCCCACGAAGGCTCCGATGATGAAGATCTCGGAGTGGGCGAAGTTGATGAACTCGAGTACCCCGTACACCATGGTGTACCCGAGCGCGATGAGGGCGTACATGAAGCCCAGGATGATGCCGTCCAGGAGGACCTGCGGGAAGATGCCGATCAGGATGTCAAAGTCCATCGGCACTCGACGGGAAGGCGGGGGAGAGCGGGAGGGGCGTGAGATCGCCCCTCCCGCCGATGACCGCGTGCGTGGCTGCTACTTGGCCGCCGCCGGGGGCGCGATCGTGAGCTGCTTGACGATCTTGTTGTCTCCCCACTTCTCGGGGTTGTCGCTCGCCACCGTCAGCACGAAGTACTGGGCCTTCAGCCGGTCGCCCTTCGCGTCGAACGCGATGTCGCCGGTGATCCCGGAGAGCTTGACCTTGCGGACCGCCGCCGAGACGGCCTCCCGGCTCATCTTGCCGGTCTTGGCCACGTCCTCGATCGCCTTGATCGCGATGGTGGTCGCGTCGTAGGCCTCGGCCGCGTAGGGCTCGGGGTTCTTGCTGAACTTCTTCTTGAAGGCGTCCACGAACGCCTTCGCCTTGGGCAGCGCGGAGGCCGGGCCCGCCGCGGAGGTGTAGTTCATGCCCACCACCGCCTTGCCCGCGATCTTGGTCAGGTCCGACGAGTCCATCCCGTCGGGTCCCATGAACTTGGACTTGATGCCCTTCTCGCGCGCCTGCTTGAAGAACGGCGCCCCCTGATCGTAGATGCCGCCGAAGTAGATGATGTCGGGGTTCTTGGCCTTGATCGGGGTCAACAGCGGGTCGAAGTTGGACTTCTCTTCGGTGCCCTCGAAGCCCACGACCTTGACGCCCTTCTTCTCGGCGTCCGCCTTGAAGAACTCGGCGATGCTCTGCCCGTACTGGGTCTTGTCGTGCACGATGTAGGCGCTCTTGACCTTGAGGGTCCCATGCGCGAACTCGGAGCCCACCACCCCCTGCACGTCGTCGCGGCCGCACACCCGGTTCACGTTCGGGTAGTTGCGATCGGTCACGACCGGGTTGGTGTTGGCCGGCGAGATCATCGCGAGGGTGACTTCCTTGTAGACCTCGGAGGAGGGGATCGCCACGCCCGAGTTCAGGTGGCCGATGACCACCATGATGTCCTTGTCGGCGATGATGTTCTTGGCGTTGGCGACGCCGACGTCGGGCTTGGCCTGGTCGTCGAACGGCACGAAGTCGACCTTGTAGCCCATCTTCTCGAGGTTGCCCTTCATCTTGTCGACCGCCAGCTGGGCCCCCAGCTTGATGCCTTCCCCGAGTACGGCCTGGCCGCCCGAGAGCGGGCTCTGGGTGGCGATCTTGATGGTGCCCTTCGACTGGGCGTCGGCGACGGAGGCCACCGGGAGCACCAGCGCCAGTGCGGCGATCAAAGCGATGACCAGGCGTAGTCGCGGCATTCTCATCGGCTCCTCCTCCTTGGACCAGAGCGAACGGGTAGGTTCGAGCGCGGCCATTATAGCGGTTTCTCCAGGGCGGTCAACGGACGGAGAGCCGCCCGGCCGCCGCCGGATCGAGACGGCGCAGCGCGGCCAGCTCCTCCCGGGCCCGGTCGGGCCGGCCGGCCGCCTCGTAAGCCTGCACCAGCCAGACTCGCGGGCCCGCCGCGCTCGGGGTCAGGGCCGAGGCGCGCTCGAGCGGTACCACCGCTCTGGCCGCCTTGCCCTGCTGGACTAGCGCCTGCCCCAGGTACTCGAGGTCCTCCCATCGGTCGCCCACGAGCCGGATCGCCTCGACGAAGGCCGGGTCGTCGGTGGCCGCGCTCCCGGGGGTCGCAGCAAGCGGCTTCAGGTCCCCGGTAGGCCGATGCTCGAGCTCCTGTGCCCGCCGGAGAAGCGGTAGCGCGTCCGCGCTGCGGCCCTGCACGAGGTAGATGAGGGCCAGCCGCGCCGGCCCCTGGCTCAGGCCGGGAGCGAGCTGGATGTAGGTCCGGAGGCTCGCCTCCGCGTCGGCGTACTCGCCGCGGGCCAGGCGCATCGTGCCGAGCGTGTAGTGGGGCAGGGGCATCGTCGGCCGCAGCGCGATCGCGCGGCGGACGTGGGCTTCGCCCTCGTCGAGGCGCACGCGGCCGCCTGGGGCGCCGTAGACGATCGCCTCGCCCAGGATCGCCTCGCACATGGCGCACTTGGGGTCCTGCTCGGTCGCCCAGCGCCAGAGCGTCTCGGAGTCCCGCCAGGTCCCGCTCTGCCCCCAGGTGCCGAGCGCCAGTGCCGCCACCAGGAGCACGACACCGATGGCGCCGACCGCCGAGACCCATCCGCTCAGACGACCCTGGCGCCGAAGGCGCACCGCCCAGATCACGCCGTAGCCCGCGAGGAGGGCCCAGCCGAGCCCGGCGAGGTAGCTGTAACGGTCGGAGACGAGCTGGCTGCCGGAGTGGGCGATCCCGCTCACCGGCAGCACCACCACCGCCGAATGAGCCCACGCCGCGAGCGCCCCCGGCGCCCGCCGCCTCAGGACGACGAGGATCGCGGTGACCGCGAGGAGCCCCAGGAGGGGGGCCAGGAAGCGGCCCTGCAGCAGCCCCGGGTTCACCGGCACCTCGTGGAGCGGCGAGAGCCCGATCGGCCAGATCGTGCTCGCTGGATAGAACCAGAAGCTGTACGCGGCGAAGGCGAGCCGCGCGTCGATGCCGAACTGTGAGAAGGCGCTCCACTCGGCACCCCGGTTCCGCGCGAACAGGACAAGGAGCGCGCCCAGCGCCGCGACCACGATGTAGGGCGCCTTCTCGCGGATCATCGCCCACCACCGGCCGTGCGCGCGTCGCAGGGGGTAGAGGTCGAGGATCAGCAGGGTCGCGGGCAGGCTGATGGCCATGCCCTTGCCCAGGAGCGCCGCCGCGAACGCGGCGACCGAGCAGACGCCCCACCAGCGCCACCGGATGTCGCCGGTGGTCGCCGCCGCGCGCAGGTAGCCGAGCACCGCGACGAGATACAGCGCGCCGCTCACGAGGGTACCCCGCTCGGTGACCCACGCGACCGATTCCACCCGCTGGGGATGGATCGCGAAGACGAGCGCGGCGAGCGCGGCGCCGGCGGTCACCTCGGCCGGATGCCCGTCGACCCGGGTCCCGCCGGTCTCGGCGGGGCCGACCGCCGCCGCGAGGATCCGGCGAGCGACCAGATAGAACAGGGCCGCGTTGGTCGCGTGGAGCAGCATCGCCGCGAGGTGATACCCCCACGGATCCATCCCGCCGAGGGCATGGTTGAGGCCGAGCGTGAGCCAGGTCAGCGGCATGTAGTGCCCGGCGAGCGTGGTGGTGAACATCCAGCGCAGCTGTGGACCGCCGAGCCCCCGGAAGTCGTGGTTCTTCGTGAAGAGCGTGCTGTCGTCCCAGTTGAGGAACTGGCCCTGCAACGCCGGGAGGAACACGGCCACGGTGATGGCGAAGATCGCCAGCGGTACCAGGAGCCCGAGGCGGCGCCCGCGGGTCATGGACCGTCCGCCCGTCCGGGCCCGGGCCGGGGCGCCACCGCGTCCGGCCGCGCCTGGCCTGCCGCCGGGATGCCGCCGAGGGCGCGGGCCTCGGCCAGGAGCCCGCCGGCCTCGCCGCCACGCCCCTGCGTCTCGAGCTCCCGGGCTCGCGCCTGGAGCGCCTGGATCAGGTAGCCGCGCAGCAGGGTGGTGGCGGGCTTGCGGATGAAGGCGCTACGGAGGAGCGGGATCGCCTCCTCGTAGCGCCCCTCGAGCAGGTAGAGGAGGCCCAGACGCTCCGGTCCCGCCGCGGCCTGGGGAACCCGCTCCATGTAGCTCCGGAGCGGTCCCTCGGCCTCCGGGTAGCGGCGCTGGATCACGAGGGCGGTGCCGAGGTTGAAGTACGCGTCGGGCAGATCCGGGCGGAGGGCGATGGCGCGTCGAAAGTAGGCTTCAGCCTCCCCGACCCGCGCCGTCCCTCCGGGCCCCTCGAGCACGCTCTCGCCCAGCTTGCCCTGGCAGACGCTGCACGTGGGATCGAGCTCGACTGCCCACCGCCACAGGCTCTCGGACTGCGCCCAGACCTGGGCAAAGCTGAAGGACGCGGCGCCCAGCCCCAGCAGCGCGGCGAGGCCGGTCATCGCGGCCATCCAGGCAACCGGCGGCGCGAGGGCGCCGCGCTGCGCGAGTCGTAGCCCGCCCAGCGCCGCGCCGCCCACGACGACGGCGAAGCCCAGCCCGGCGAGGTAGCTGTAGCGATCCGGTGCGAGATCCGCCCCCTGCCGCACCGCGAGGCTCGTGGGGGCGAGCATCAGGCACGAGAATGTCCATGCCGCGAGGCCGCCCGGCCAGCGCTTCCGGAGTGCGATCAATCCCACGGTGATCGCGATCGCGGCCGCGACGCCCAGGCCGAACCGGGCGTCGGTCGGGCTGATGCGCGCCGGCATCTCGTAGAGCGGCGACAGCGAGGCGGGCCAGATGAACCTTGCGAGGGACATCGTGAAGCTGTAGCCGGCCGCGCAGCCCCGGGCGACGAGGCCGTACGTCGAGGTCTGGGTCAGCAGGGCTCCGTATCGGAGGGCGTACAGGATGACCCCCGCTCCCGCGAGGCCGACCAGGAGGACCGGGATCTTCTCCCGCACCAGGGTCCGCCAGCCCTGCCGGCCGAAACGGCGGAGTGGGTAGACATCGAGCAGGAAGAGGGCCGCCGGCAGCGGAAGCGCGATCCCCTTCGACAGCAGGGCGGCGGCGAGAGCCAGTGCGGAGCCGAGCACGTGGCCGGGCCGCGCCGGACCGGCCTTCTCGACGCTTCGAAGGTAGCTCCACACCGCCACGAGTGCGAACACGGTACAGAGCAGGTCGGCCCGGCCGGTTATCCAGCTGACCGGCTCCACCCGGAGCGGATGGACACCGAAGACGATTGCAGCCACCGCTGCCCCGGCCTCGATCTCCGGCCGACGCCGGGCCTCCTGGGCGCCTCCGGTCGTGGCGGCGGCCAGCAGCCGACGGGCCACGACGTAGAAGATGGCCGCGTTCGCCGCGTGCACCAGCACGTTCACCAGGTGATAGCCCCACGGGTTCATGCCGCCCAGGACGAAGTTGAGGCTCCACGTCAGCCGCGTGAGCGGGATGTAGTGACCGAACAGGACGCTGCTGAAGGCCCAGCGCACCTGCTCGCGCCCCAGCCCCTGGTAGGCGGGGTTGTCCAGGAAATTCACGTTGTCGTCCCAGTTGAGGAAGGTCCCGGATAGCGCGGGCAGGAAGCACAGCACGGTGGCGACGACAATGCCGAACGGAATCATCGCGTGATGGATCGACCCGGCGAGGGAGGGTTGGACTGGGCCCGGAAGAGCGCGAGGAGCCCGCGGGTATCCTCGTCACCCGGCTTGAGCGCGGCCGCGCGCTCGAGATGTGGGCCGGCCGCGTCGAGCCGGCCTTCCTGCCAGAGGGCCAGGCCCAGGTTGCGGTGCAGGTCGGCATCGTCGGGCGTGACGGTGACCGCCTCCTCGAAGAGGGCGACCGCCTCGGCGAGGCGGCCGCTCTTCGCGAGCAGGATGCCCTGGTCCCGCAGGACGACTCCCAGATTGGTCCGCAGCCAGGGAGTGTCGGGCTGCTTGGCCCACGCCGCGCGGAGCAGTGGCATCGCCTCGGTGTAGCGGCGGTTCCGGGCGTAGATCGCGCCCAGGTTGGCGGCGGCACCGAGCCGCTCGGGAGCCAGCCGCATCGCCTCGACGAAGGCGGCCTCGGCCCCGCGATCGTCCTGCCGGGCGGCCAGGATCGTGCCGAGCGTCGTGTAGGCGCTGTCGTAGGTCGGGTTCACGGCCACCGCGCGGCGGGCCAGGATCTCCGCTTCCGCCGTCTCGGCCGGCGTGCGCGATGGGCGGTTGAGTAGCACGACCGCGAGGTTGTTGGCGCACACGGCACAGCGCGCGTCGGCCTCGAGTCCCCACCGCCACAGGCTCTCCGAGTCTCTCCAGATCCGGGACTGCTGCCACGTCCCGACCCCCAGGGAGGCGATCACGGCCGTGGCGACCCCGCACGCCGCGACGAGGACCGGGCGACTCACCCGCCGGGCGTGGCCGGCCCGGAGCAGCCAGCTGACCGCTCCGCCCCCGAGCAAGGCGAAGCCAAGCCCCGAGAGATAGCTGTAGCGGTCGTGCGCGAGCTGGAACCCGGAGTGGACCACGCCGCTGACCGGCAGGATCATCAGGGCGGAGTAGGCCCACGCGGCCAGCCCGGCGGGCCACCGGGCGCGGAGGAGCCAGAGGAGGATCGTGACCGCGAGCAGGCCCAGCGCGGGCCCCACGAAGCGCCACGCGAGCGGATGCACCGTGGCCGGCAGCTCGTACATCGGCGCCAACCGCACCGGCCACACCCAGGCCGCGGGGTAGAACCACAGGCTGTAGGCCACCATCGCGCACCGTGCGCCGGGCCCGTACACGCCGTAGCTCGTGATCCGGAGCCCGGACACCTTGAGCGCGACGAGCGCGCCGACCGCTCCCGCCGCCCCGATCGTCCAGTACCCGGCCTTCTCGACCGCGAGCCGCCGCCACGCGAAGGCGTTGCGATTGAGCGGGTAGACGTCGAGCAGGACCAGCACCGCGGGCAGCGCCATGATCGAGGCCTTGGAGAGGAGCCCCGCGGCGAACAGCAGCATCGAGCCGGCGAGCCAGCGTCGCGCGGGGCGATCTCCCGGCTCGACGCCGCGGAGATAGGCGAGCACCGCGGTGAGGAAGAAGAAGCCGCTCAGCACGTCGCGTCGCTCGGTGACCCACGCCACGGACTCGACGCGGAGCGGATGCAGGGCGAAGACGAGGGCCGCGATCGCGGCGCCCCATGTCATCGCGGTCTCGCCGCGCCCGGCCTGGGATCCACCGTCGCAGGCCGCCGCGAGGAGGCGCCGCCCGACGAGATAGAAGATGATCGCGTTCGCGCCGTGCAGGAGCAGGTTCACGAGGTGATAGCCCCACGGGTTCATTCCCCCGGTGGCGTAGTTGGCCGAGAAGCTCAGCCAGGTGAGCGGGATGTAGTGCCCCATGCGGACGTTGCTGAACGCCCACCGGATCTCCGCCCACCCGAGGCCGCGGTACCAGGTGTTCGTGACCAGGTTGACGTCGTCGTCCCAGGCGAGGAACTGGCCGCCCAGCGCGGGGAGGAACGCCAGCACGCTCAGGAGCCCGATCAGCACCGGGAGGAGCCGGCGCATTACGCTCTCCTACCGGCCGGGCCGGGCGGCGCCCGGCACGATCCGCGCGAGGAAGGCCCGGGTCGCGGCCTCCGGATCCGACGCCGCGCAGAGCGCCGAGATCACCGCGACCGCGTCGGCGCCGGCGCCCAGAACGGCGGGGGCGTTCTCGGCGGTGATGCCGCCGATGCCCACCAGGGGGACCGGGACCTCCGGGCGGACTCGCCGGATCAGCTCCGGGCCGACGAGCTGGAAGCCGGCCTTGGTCGTGGTCGGGAAGATGCTGCCCACCGCAACGTAGTCGGCCCCATCCGCGACCGCGCGCCGGGCCTGCTCGGGATCGTGGGTGGACACGCCCAGGATCATGCCCGGTGGCAGCAGGCCTCGTGCCTGGCGAGCCGGAAGGTCGTCCTGGCCCACGTGCAGGCCGTCAGCGCCCGCCGCGAGGGCGAGGTCGGCGCGATCGTTGACGATGAGGAGGGCGCCGACCTCGTGACACCGGCGCGCCAGAGACCGCGCCAGCGGCAGCAGGTCGCCGAGGGGCATGGTCTTCTCCCGCAGCTGCACGAGACGGCAGCCTCCGGCGAGGACCGCGTCCAGCAGCCCGGGCAGATCGCGGCCCCGGGCCACCGACCGGTCGAGGATCGCGTAGAGCGGTGAGGGCAGCCGCACCGCGGCGCCCCTACAAGTTCTGCTCGAGCCGGGCCAGCGTGGACTCGCCCGCCACGAACGCCGGGTCGGCCAGTAGCTTGAGGTGGTAGGGGATCGTGGTCTTCACCCCCTCGACCACGGTCTCGGAGAGCGCCCGGTGCATGCGGGCGATCGCTTCGCCGCGGTCGTTGGCGTGCACGATGATCTTGGCGATGAGCGAATCGTAGTGCGGGGGCACCACGTAGCCCGCCATCAGGTGGCTGTCCACCCGCACCCCGGGCCCGCCCGGGGCGATCCACGTGGTGACGCGGCCGGGAGACGGCACGAAGTGCTCCGGGTCCTCCGCGTTGATCCGGCATTCGATGGCGTGGCCGGTGAACCGCACTGCGCTCTGCCGATAGCCGAGCGCTTCGCCGAAGGCAATGCGGATCTGCTCCCGCACGAGGTCGATGCCGGTGACCATCTCGGTGACCGGGTGCTCCACCTGGATCCGGGTGTTCATCTCGATGAAGTAGAACTGTTCGTTCCGATCCACCAGGAACTCCACGGTGCCCGCCGACACGTAGTTGACCGAGTTGGCGACCGCGAGGGCCGCCTTGTAGAGCCCGGCCCGCGTCTCGGGCGCGAGCGCCGGCGCGGGAGACTCCTCGAGGAGCTTCTGGTGCCGCCGCTGCACCGAGCAGTCGCGCTCGCCCAGGTGCAGTCGCATCCCGTTCTTGTCCCCGAGCACCTGGACCTCGACGTGACGCGCCTCCTCCACGAACTTCTCCAGGTAGAGCTCGGAGGATCCGAACGCGGCGCCCGCCTCCGCCTGGCAGGTCGCGTAGGCCCGGGCGAGGCCCTCGCGCTCGCGGACGATCCGCATGCCGCGGCCGCCGCCCCCCGCCGTCGCCTTCACGATGACCGGGTAGCCGATCGAATCGGCGAGTACCTGGGCCTCGTCCACTCCGCCGAGCGGCCCCTCGCTTCCGGGCACCACCGGTGCGCCCGCGTGCTTGGCCATCTCGCGGGCCTGGGCCTTGTCGCCCATGAGCCGGATCGCTTCCGGGGACGGGCCGATGAAGGTGATCCCGCACGCCCGGCAGATCTCCGCGAACGCGGGGTTCTCCGAGAGCAGTCCGTACCCCGGGTGGATCGCCTCGCTGTCGGTGATGGCGGCGGCCGAGATGATGCTGGGGATGTTGAGGTAGCTCGCGCGCGCCTCAGGGGGGCCGATGCAGACCGACTCGTCGGCGAGCCGCACCGGCCGCGATGCCGCGTCGGCCGTCGAGTGGGCGATCACGGTGCGGATTCCCATCTCGCGGCAGGCCCGGATGATGCGCAGCGCGATCTCGCCCCGGTTGGCGATGAGGATCTTGTGGAACATCAGCCGAGGATCAGTGGAGCGGATCCATCAGGAAGAGCGACTGCCCGAACTCCACGGGCTGGCCGTTCTCGACCATGACCTTGACGATGCGGCCCGGCGCCTTGGCCTCGATCTCGTTCATCAGCTTCATCGCCTCGACGATGCAGAGCACCTGCCCCTCCTTCACCACGTCGCCCTCGGCCACGAAGGGCGGGGCGTCGGGCTTGGGCGCGCGATAGAAGGTGCCGACCATCGGGGCCTCCACCGCGACGAGATGGGCGGTGGACTCGGCCCGCTCCGTGACGGGCTGCGGGAGCGGGGTGGCGGGGCCCGCGTCCCCGCGGGTTCCACCCGCCGCGGGCGCGTGCTCGCGCACGACCCGGATGCGGGTGCCCGCCGCCTCCACCTCGATCTCCGCGAGGTTGTGGCGCACCGCCAGCTCGACCACCTGATCGAGGGTGACGCGCCCCGGTCCCTCCGAGCCGCGAGCCGGTCGTCGCGCGGCCACTAGCTCGCCGTCGCCACGCGGCCGAGGTACTCCCCGCTGCGCGTGTCCACCTTCACCACGTCGCCTTCGTTGAGGAAGAGCGGCACCTGGACCACCGCCCCCGTCTCCAGGGTCGCGGGCTTCGAACCCCCCGAGGCGGTGTCGCCGCGGATGCCGGGGTCGGTCTTGGCGATCTGCAGCTCGATGAAGTTGGGCAGCTCGACGGTGACCGGGCTGTCGTTGATGAACAGGATCTCCACCTCGATGTTCTCCTTGAGGAAATCGCGCGCGTCGCCGACCTCCTCGGCCGAGAGAGAGATCTGGTCGTACGTGTCGAGATCCATGAAGTGGAAGCGATCGTCGTGGTAGAGGTACTGCATCCGCTTGTCTTCGAAGTCGACCAGCTCCACCTTCTCGCCGGCGCGGAAGGTGTTGTCGATCACGCGCCCGAGCTTCATGTGCTTGAGCTTGGTCCGAACGAACGCCCCGCCCTTGCCGGGCTTGACGTGCTGGAAGTCGACGATGCTGTACGGCTCGCCGTCGAACCGGATCTTCAGGCCCTTCTTGAACTCCGCCGTGGACACCACCATGAGTTCATGACCCCTTCCGTCGTTGTGTCTTGAGTCGAAGCGCCTCCTCGAGACCCTCCCGGGCCCCGGCGTGGCGCAGGTCGCGTGCGAGCAGGCGTAGGAAGATCTGCGCCGCCTCGTCGATCAACCCCTGCTCGAGGCAGAGGCGGCCGAAGCTCATCGTGACGAACGTATCGCCGGCCAGGAGCTGCTTGAGCGCCGAGCTGTCGGAGACCGATCCCCCCGCGCCGAGCACGTCGAGCAGGGTGCGCGATTCACGATCGCCCGGATCGAGCCGCACCGCCTGCTCCAGATGACCGACCGCGTCGGCCAGCGCCCCGGCCCGGCGGCAGAGGTCGCCGGCCAGGCGGTGGGCCTGCGCCTCGTGCGGGCTCGCCTCCAGGATGGCCCGCACCTCGCTCAAGGCGCCGTCCGGATCCCCATCGTCGAGGAGGGCCTTCGCCAGGATCAGCCGTGCCGTGACGTAGTGCGGGAACCGCTCCAGCCCTTCCCGGCAGAGCCGGATGGCGTCGCGGATTCGACCGGTCTTGCGGTACGCATCGGCCAGCGGCGCGAAGGCCAGCGACGTCGGATCCCTGGCCAGTCGCTCCTCATAGCGGCGAATGGCGCTGAGGGTGGCTGGATCTTCAGGCGTCAGGGTCCCACCGACCGGAGAGACCGGGTTAGCCATCCACCATTCGTTATACGCGGCAGGCCTCGCAGAGTCAATCATTCCGATAGCCTGCGGCCCCTTTCCGCTTGGCCCTGGTGGGTCGTCATGGGAGATTTGGAGCAGTGACTCCGACTCTTCGCGAGGCTCGGGCGGTGGTCCCGATCGCAGTGGTCGTCCTGACCTTCGCCTGCTTCCTTCCGGCGGTATCCGGGTCGTTCCTCAACTGGGACGACAACGTGAACTTCCAGGAGAACCCGGCCTTCCGGGGATCCGGGCCGGATCAGGTGCGGGCGGCACTCACCAGCATCCGCTTCGGGCACTACATTCCCCTCACGCGCCTCAGCTGGAGCCTCAACTATGCCCTCGGCGGGATGGATCCGTGGGGCTACCACCTGGTGAACGTGCTGCTGCACGCGGGCAACGTCCTGGTCTTCTACGCGGTCGCGCGCCGCCTGCTGGCCGCTGCGGGGAACGGGGGGGTGCAGGACGCTCGGACGCGGCCCGACCTCTGCGTGGCGGCGGCCATCACGGCGTTGGCCTTCAGCCTCCATCCACTCCGCGTAGAGCCCGTCGCGTGGATCACCGGACGGGCCGACGTGCTGTGCGGCGGGTTCGTTCTGGTCGCGACCTGGGCATATCTGAAGGCGGTCGACGGCGCGGATCCGGCGCGGCCCCGCTTTATGGCGATGACCGGCCTCGCCCTGGCCGCGGCGATCCTCTCCAAGGGCGCGGCGCTGCCGCTGCCGGTGGCTCTGCTCCTCCTCGACGTGTACCCGCTGCGTCGCCTCGCGCGAACCGGCGCGCGGGCGCTGGTACGGGAGAAGATTCCGCTCTTCGTGGTCTCGCTGGCGGGCGCGATCGTGGTGGGGCTGGCGGTACGCAACGGCGCGGTGCTGACCCGGTCCGAGGAGTACGGCGTCGTTGCACGGGTAGCAGTCGCGGCCCACAGCTTCTGCGTCTACCCGGTCCGGTTCATCTGGCCGGTGGCGCTCTCGCCCCTCTACGAGATGCCGGTGCGGGTCGGCTTGTCGGAGCCGCGCTTCGGTCTGGCCGTTCTGGCCTGCCTGCTGGTGACCGTGATCCTGTTCGTCCTGAGACGTCGCTGGCCGGCCGGCCTGGCCGCATGGATGTTCTCGGCCATCATGCTCGCCCCGACGAGCGTGGCACTCCGCCTGGGGGCGGACCTGGCACCGGATCGTTACAGCTACTTGTCCGGCCTGGGTTTCGCGATGCTCGTGGGCGGTGCCGTGGTCGCCGTATCGGGCGGGCTCCGGACCACGCGACCGCGGCGGCGCGCGCTATCCGTCGGCCTGGGCGTGGTCGTTCTGGTGGCGCTCGTGGGGCTGGCGCTCGTCACCCGGGATCAGGTCCGGATCTGGAGAGACGACGAGAGCCTGTGGCGTCGCGCGGCGCGACTCGATCCCGCGTCTCCCTCCGCGGCGTCCAACTTGGGCTCGTCCCTGCGCGCCCAGGGGCGGCTCGATGAGGCGGCGCTGCAGTCCGAGCGAGCGCTTCGCCTCAAGCCCGACTTCCCCGAAGCCCACCTGAACCTCGCGCTGATCCGGGCGCGGCAAGGGCAGGGCAGCGCGGCGGAGCGGCATTTCCGGCGAGCCATCGAGTTGAGGCCCCGGTCGGCTCCAGCCCACCTGGGGCTGGCCGCGACTCTCGAGGGGCAAGGGCGAACCGATGAGGCCTTCGCCCACTTCCGGGCGGCGCTGGAGATCGAGCCCCGGTCGGCCGGCGCCCACAACGATTTCGGCGTGGCCCTTGCGCGAACTGGGCGGGTGGGGGACGCGCTGGCCGAGTTCGCGGAGGCAGTGCGCCTCGATCCGGGTTCGGCCCAGGCCCAGAACAACTTCGCCCTGGCGCTCGTGCAGACCGGCAAACCGGAGGAAGCGGTCGTGCACTTCGAGGCGGCGGTGGGAGCGAGCCCCGAGTTCCGGGAGGCTCGGCAGAATCTCGAGCGCACCCTGCGACTGCTGGGACGCTAGAGCTAGATGAGCTCCTGCAGGACCTGCCGGACCGCGTCCAGCGGCACGTCTTGCACGATCTGGAACGAGCCGATTGCCGGGGCCAGGACGAACGACACTCGCCCGTCCCGCCGCTTCTTGTCGCGAGAAAGCGCCTCCACGACCGCGGCCGGATCGACCGCGAGCCCCTTCACCGGCAGGCCGACGGCGCCCAGCAGGTCCCGCTGACGCTCCGTCGTCGACGCGCTACCGATACCCAGGCGCTCGGCCAGGCGGGCCTCCGCCACGATCCCGAGGGAGACGGCCTCACCGTGAGCCCAGCGCTGGAAGCCGGTGGCGGCCTCGAGGGCGTGACCGACGGTGTGACCGTAGTTCAGCACCCACCGCAGCTCGGCTTCCTGCTCGTCACGCTCCACGACCCGGGCCTTGAGCCGGCAGGATCCCGCCACGATGTTCTCCAGCGTGGCCAGGTCGCGAGCGAGGAGGGAGGGGACGCAGGACTCAACGTCGCGGAAGTAGGCGGCGTCCAGCACGATGCCGTGCTTGATGACCTCGGCCAGCCCGGACCGGAACTCGCGCTCGGAGAGGGTCGTGAGCGTGCCGGGATCGACGATCACCATCCGAGGCTGGTGGAACGCGCCGATCAGGTTCTTGCCCCGGGGATGGTCGATCGCGGTCTTGCCCCCGATGGAGGCGTCGACCTGCGCCAGGAGCGTCGTGGGCACCTGGACGAAGTTCATGCCCCGCATGTAGGTCGCGGCGGCGAAACCGGCGAGGTCTCCGACCGCCCCGCCGCCCAGCGCCACCACCGTGGACGTACGATCGCAGCCGAGGTCGAGGAGACGATCCCAGAGGCCGCTGGCCACGGCCAGGCGCTTGGCGTGCTCGCCCTCGGGCACCGCAGCCTGGGCGACGTCGAAGCCGGCCTCGGTGAGGCTCCGGAGGACCGGATCGCCGTGGAGCCGAGTGATGGTGGGATCGCTGACGAGGACCACACGGCGCCCGACGCCGCGTTTGGCCAGCTGCGCGCCGACAGTCGAGAGGGCCCCGGCCCCGACCAGGATGGGGTACGAGCGGGGGCCGAGATTGACGGAGATCTCGATCATGACTGGGCCTCTGGGGCCCAGACTACCAGCCTTTGAGGTACTCCAGGTACCCCTGGTGGTTGCGCCGGATCTCCTCCACGCTGTCGCCACCGAACTTCTCGAGGAAGGCTTCGGCGAGCACGATCGCCATCATGGCTTCCCCGACCACGCCAGCGGCGGGGACCGCGCAGACATCGCTCCGCTCCACCACCGCCTCGACCGACTCACGTGTGTCGAGGTCCACCGACCGGAGGGGCTTGCGAAGAGTCGAGATCGGCTTCATGGCGGCCCGCACGACCACCGGCTGACCGTTGGTGACCCCCCCTTCGAGCCCGCCGGCGCTGTTGGAGCCGCGGTGGAAGCCGCCGTCCTTGTCGAAGAGGATCTCGTCGTGGACCTGGGAGCCGGGCCGCCGGGCCGCCTCGAAGCCCATTCCGATCTCCGCGCCCTTGATCGCGTGGATCGAGCAGAATGCCCTTGCGAGGAGACCGTCCAGCTTCCGGTCCCACTGCACGTAAGAGCCGAGGCCTACCGGGCAGCCCAGCGCCACGACCTCGAAGACGCCACCGAGTGTGTCCCCGGCCGCCTTGGCCCGGTCGATGGCTTCGATCATCGCGGCCTGGGCGTCTGGGTCGGCGCAGCGAACCTCGCTGGCCTCCGCGCGCCGCCGGATCTCCTCCCACGGAATCTGGAGCGGGCCGATGTGTACGCCGCCGATCTCGGTCACGTGGCTCAGGATCGTGATGCCGAATTCGCCCAGCAGCCGCTTACCGACTGCCGCCACCGCGACCCGGGCGGTGGTCTCACGAGCGCTGGACCGCTCGAGCACGTTCCGGATGTCGTGGTGTCCGTACTTCATGGCGCCGGCCAGATCGGCATGGCCCGGACGCGGGCGGGTCACTGCTTTGGCGGCGGCCCCGGGAGGCGGCACCCCCACCGACATCGTCTGCTGCCAGTTTTCCCAGTCGCGATTGCGGACGGTGAGGGTGATCGGGCTGCCGAGGGTGAGCCCCCAACGGACGCCGGCGGAGATGTGAACCTGGTCCTGCTCGATCTTCATACGGCCGCCTCGCCCGTAGCCGCGCTGGCGGCGGGCGAGGTCACCGTTGATGTCGGACTCGGTCAGGGCCAGCCCCGCCGGGACCCCATCGATGACGGCGGTCAGCGCCTCACCATGGGATTCGCCGGCGGTGAGGAAGCGAAACCGCCCGGCCACCTACCTTCC
>JBGQHJ010000056.1:0-28255 GCA_041497895.1 Methylomirabilia bacterium | reverse complement strand
GAGGGCATACCCGCCGCGATCTCGAACACCGCCGGCACCTACCTCTGCAACGACATCTCCTACACCACGCTGCACGCGCTCGCCCGGCGAGGCCTGACCATCCCGGCCGGCTTCATCCACCTGCCCTTCCTGCCCTCGATGGTGGCCGCGCACGGCCTCGAGGAGCCGAGCATGGATCTGTCGGTGATGGCCCGCGCGGTCGAGGTCGCGCTGCCTCCGGTGATCGCGCGGCGAGCCAGACCCTACCGAGCGGCGATCGGGTACCAGCTCGGCCCCAGGTCACGCATGCCGATGGCGCCGGCCGTGCTCAGTCCGAGCCCCACGACGCCTAGTGCCAGCGCGTGACGCATCGGGCTGCGCGGCGCGAGCCACGCCGCGACGTAGCCGCCGACCACGCCGTAGACGATCCGGTAGGCCAGGGCCAGCAGCAGCAAGCCGGTGTCGTACATCGGCTGGCCCCAGGGCGGAAAGACCTGGAGCGTGTGCAGCACCTGGTCGGTGCCGAGCGAGAGCACGAACACCGAGATCAATCCGCCGAGCACCGCGACCGTGCTGCGTCCCATGTGACTTCTCCTTTCCCCCGGTGACGAGCGCCGGCTCGACCGGATGCCCTCGGTCAATCTACCAGTTGACTATCAACTGATACGTTGATAATCTGCGCGGCATGGAGACCACCCGGAGGCCTCTGCCGTTCGCCGACGAGGTCGAGAACCCCCACGAGGAGCTGCTCGACCGCGTGTTCTTCGCGCTGTCCGATCCGGTCCGCCGCGCCATCCTGAAGCGGCTCGGCCAGGGGCATCAGCTCGTCTCCGAGGTCGCCGCCCCCTTCGACATCTCGCTGCAGGCGGTGTCGCGGCACGTCCAGGTCCTGGTCCAGGCGGGCCTCGTGGAGCAGGAGCGCACCGGGCGCATCGCGCGCTGCCGCCTGGAGGTGGGCCCGATGTTCGCGGCCGCGGCGTGGATCAACGAGTACAGCCGGTACTGGCAGGCGCAGTTCGACGCCCTGGCGGGCTGGGTCAAGACGCTCGAGCGCGGGCGCGGGCGGCCGCGGCCCGCCGGCCGGAAGCCGAGGGCGACACGGAGCCCGCGATGAGATACCGCGAGGGATCCCGACGGCTCGCGACCTATCGCAAGCGCATCGCCTCGCTGCGCCGGCGCATGCGCGACGTCCAGCACCGTGTCGAGCCCCAGTCGGTGGACGACTACACCTTCGCGTCCACCCGGGGCCCCGTCCGCCTCTCGCAGCTCTTCGGCGGCAGGCGGGACCTGATCGTCATCCACAACATGGGCACGCACTGCCCCAACTGCACGCTCTGGGCCGACGGCTTCAACGGCCTTTACCCGCACCTGGCCACGCGCGCCGCCCTCGTGGTCACGAGCCCGGACCCGCCCGCGGTGCAGCGCCGCTTCGCGCGCTCGCGCGGGTGGCGCTTCCCCATGGTGAGCCACCAGGGCACGACCTTCGCCGCCGACATGGGCTACGTCACGCGCGACGGCCGCTGCCTGCCCGGCGTCTCCGCGTTCCGTCGCACCCGCGACGGCATCGTCCGCGTCTCCGACACCGGCTTCAGCCCGGGCGACGACTTCTGCCCGGCCTGGCATTTCCTGGACCTCTTCCCCGACGGGTGGGCCGGCTGGGAGCCGACGCTCCGCCATGCCCGCGCGCGTCGCTCATAGGAGTCTCCCGATGACTACACACCGAGTCGTCTCGCACGAGGAGTGGATCGAGGCCCGCCGCCGGCACCTGGCCCGCGAGAAGGAGCTCACGCGCCTGCGCGACCAGCTCGCCCAGGAGCGGCGCGAGCTGCCGTGGGAGAAGGTGGACAAGCACTACGTCTTCGACGGAGCGAAGGGGAAGGAGTCGCTCATCGATCTCTTCGAGGGTCGGACCCAGCTCGTCGTCTACCACTTCATGTTCGACCCGAGCTGGGAAGAAGGCTGCAAGAGCTGCTCGTTCTGGATCGACAACCTCGACGGCGTCATCGTGCACCTCGCCCACCGGGACGTGAGCTTCGTGGCCATCTCCCGCGCGCCCTACGCCACCATCCAGGCCTACCGCAAGCGCATGGGCTGGCGGGTCAAGTGGCTCTCCTCGTTCGCCAACGACTTCAACCGGGACTTCCACGTGACGTTCACGCCGGAGGAGCGCGAGAGCGGGCAGGCCTACTACAACTACGCCACCGGACCCTTCCCGGCCCCCGAGGGCCCCGGCGTCAGCGTCTTCTACCGCGACGACGCCAGGGCGATCTACCACACCTATTCGGCCTACTCGCGAGGCATCGACATGATGAACGGCGCCTACCAGGTGCTGGACCTGGTACCGAAGGGGCGGGACGAGGCGGGGCTCTCCTACTCGATGGAGTGGCTCGAGCGACACGACGCCTACGAGCCGGCGCCGGTCATGATCGGCAAGGGGCTCTCGCGGCGCTCCTGAACGCCACGCCCTGACCCGGGCGCGCGCTCCCCTCTACTGGACGAGGAACAGGCGCCACTCGTCGGGAACGCCCTTGAGGCTGTGCGGGCCGCGATCGACGAATTGCAGGCCGGAGCCCGCGACCAGATCTCTCACCGTGCTGGACACGAGCACCTCGTCCGGACCGGCCAGCGCCGCGACGCGGGCGCCGATATGCACCGCGATGCCGACCACGCCGTCCCCCGCCAGCTCGCACTCGCCGGTGTGCAGCCCGGTGCGAACCTGGAGCCCGAGCGCGCGCACCCGCTCCCGCACCGAGCACGCGCACCGGATCGCCCGGGCCGGGCCGTCGAACGTGGCGAGCAGCCCGTCACCCGCGGTGTCCACCTCGCGACCCCGAAACGCGGCCAGCTCCTTGCGCATCACGGTGTGCCAGTTGCCGCGCAGCTCGCGCCACCGCCCGTCCCCGACCTCGGCGGCCCGCTGGGTGGATCCGACGATGTCGGTGAACATCACGGTGGCCAGCACCCGATCCGGCTCCAGCCGGCGTCGCTCGCCGGTCATGAACTCCTCGATCTGGTCCGCGATGATGTCCTGCGTCTCCTGATCGAGCACCAGATGATCGGTGCCGGGAATCTCCGCGTACCTGGCCCCGGGGATGTGCTCGGCCAGGTAGCGGCCCGCTCGCACCGGAACGAGCTCGTCGCCCGCGCGATGGAGGATCAGGGTCGGCACCCGGATGGCGGGCAGGAGATGACGGACGTCGATCTCGTAATCGGCCCGGATCAGCGCGAGGATGGCCCCGGGACTCGCGGCGGCCCGCTCGATCCGGGCAAACCGCTGGAGAAAGGCCTGGTCGTTGCGCCGACTCGGGGCGTTGAGCAGGACCAGGACGCCCTCGCCCCAGTGGCTGTCCAGCTGGCCGAGGAACTGATCGAACGTGTCGCGCGTCACCCCCCAGGGCTCGCTCCTCATCGAGGCGAAGGTCCCGTACAGCACGAGGGCCGACGTTCGCTCCGGATACGTGGCGGCGAACATCAAGCACATCGGGCCGCCCTCCGACCAGCCGTAGATGGTCGCGCGCTCCGAGCCCGCCGCGTCCATCACCGCGCGCACGTCGCCGGTCCGCTCCTCGAGCGTCTGCTCCGCGACCCGGTCGGAGAGTCCCTGTCCGCGCTTGTCGAACACGATCACCCGCGCGAAGGCGGTGAGCCGCTTGAGCAGGTGCTCGTTGCCCGGCACCTCCCACAGGAGCTCGACGTGCGAGAGGGTACCGGGGATCAACACGATGTCGCGCGACCCGTCGCCGAACACGCGGTAGGCGATGTGAACGTCGCCGCTCCTCGCGTACCTGACCGGAGCTTCCATATCGGCCTCCCGTCGCCGGATCGTGTCCGGCCGCCTATCCTACCCGAGATAGGCCCGCTGCACCCGCTCGTCGCTCAAGAGCGCGGCGGCGGGGCCGGAGATCGTCAGGCGACCCGCCTCCAGCACGTACGCCCGGTCCGCGATCTGCAGCGCCAGGCTCGCGTTCTGCTCGACGAGCAGGATGGTGACGCCGGCCTCGTGCAGGTCGCGGATGATCTGGAAGATCGCGCGCACGATCAGCGGGGCCAGCCCGAGCGACGGCTCGTCCAGCAGCAGCAGCCGGGGCCGGCTCATGAGGGCGCGGGCGATCGCCAGCATCTGCTGCTCGCCGCCGCTGAGCGTGCCCGCCATCTGGTGCCGCCGCTCGGCCAGGCGCGGGAAGCGCGCGAACTGGCGCTCGAGGTCGGCCTGGATCTCGCCTCCGTCCGAGCGGGTGTAGGCGCCGAGCAGGAGGTTGTCGACCACGCTCTGGCGGGCGAGCATGCGACGGCCCTCGGGCACCTGCGCGATGCCCATCCGGACCACGTCGCTCGGCCGCGCCCCGCTGATGTCGCGGGCGTCGAAGGCGATGCGCCCGCGATGGATGGGGATGATCCGCGAGATCGAGCGCAGCGTGGTGCTCTTGCCCGCCCCGTTCGCGCCGATCAGGGTCACGACCTCCCCGGGGTGGACCTCGAGGCTCACCTGCTCGAGCGCCTGGACGCGCCCGTAGCGGATCGTGAGGTTCTCGACCGCCAGCAGGGGGGCGCCGGGCACCGCGGGGCTCACGGACTGTCGCCCAGGTAGGCCTCGACCACCGCGGGGTGCTTCTGCACTAGGGCGGGCGGGCCCAGGGCGATGAGCTGGCCGAAGTTGAGCACCGCGATGCGATCGCAGAGGTTCATGACCAGCGGCACGTAGTGCTCGATCAGCAGCACGGTCAGGCTCAGGCGGGCCCGGACGCTGCGGATGAGATCGCTCAGCGCGCGCTTCTCGCCCGCGTTCATGCCCGCCGCCGGCTCGTCGAGCAGGAGCAGCTCCGGCTCGAGGGCCAGCGCGCGGGCGATCTCGAGCCTCCGCTGGTCGCCGTAGGCGAAGTTGCGGGCGCGCTCCTCGGGCCGGTCGGCGAGCCCGACCAGGGCGAGGAGGGCGGTCGCCCGCTCGCGCGTCTCGCGCTCCTCCCGCCGTGCCGAGCCCAGGCCGAGCACGCCGCTCACGAGCCCGCTCCGGGTGCGCACGTGGCGCGCGATCATCACGTTGTCGAGCGCGGACAGCTCGCCGAAGAGCCGCACGTTCTGGAAGGTGCGGGCGATCCCGCGCTCGGCCACCCGGTGGGGCGGCAGCCCGGTGATGTCCTCGCCCCGGTAGCGCAGGTGCCCGCCGCCCGGGGCGGTGAGCCCGGTGATGAGGTTGAAGAGCGTGGTCTTGCCGGCCCCGTTGGGCCCGATCAGGCCGAACAGCTCGCCCCGCGCCACCGCGAACGAGACCGCGTTGACCGCGGTGACCCCGCCGAACTGGCAGGTGACCCGGTCCACCACGAGCAGGTCCGCGCCGGGCGCGGCCGGGGCGCCGGGAGCCGCCGCGGGCGCGACGCTCATCTGGCGCGCGCCCGTCGCCGGGCGAGACGCCGGAGGAGGCCGGGGGTGATGAGCCCCTGGGGGAAGAACACGGTGCCGACCGCGATGAGGACCCCGAAGATGATCAGCCGCCCGTCGCGAAGGAACTCGGCAAGCCATCCGGGCAGCACGCCCACGCCGGCGATCCCGCGCAGCGCCTCGGGCAGCGCGGTGAGCACGAGCCCGCCCACCACCGGGCCCACGAAGGTGCGCGACCCGCCCACCAGCACGAAGGCCATCAGGTTGACGCTGGTGTCGAACGTCCCCTGCCGCGAGTTCCACGTGTTGATGAAGTGCGCGCTGTCCGCCCCGACCGCGCCGGCCAGCACCGCGCTCGTCGTGAACGCGAGCACCTTGTGATAGGTCGGGTTCACCCCCATGGCGGCGGCGGCCAGCTCGTCCTCGCGCAGCGCGATCAGCGCGCGCCCGGTCCGGGTGCGCTCGAGCCGCGCGACGAACAGCATCGACACCAGGAGCAGCGGCACCGCCAGCCACATGTACTGGATCGGGTCCGCGAACGGCTGCGGGATCCCGAAGATACCGATCGCGCCCCCGGTGATCTGCAGATTGAGCGCCACCACCCCCAGGATCTGCACGAACGCGATGGTGGCCAGCGCCAGGAAGATGCCGCGCAGCCGGAGCGCGGGCACCCCCACCACGAGGCCGAGGGCGCCCGAGACCACCGCCGCGACCGCCATCTCGAGCAGCACCAGCGAGACCGGATAGAGGCCGGGGCCGGGCGGGAAGATCTTGGTCGACATGATCGCCGCGATGTAGCCGCCGAGGGCGTAGAAGCCCGGGCTCGCCACCGAGAGCTGTCCCGCCATCAGCGGCAGGTAGAGGGTCAGGGCCAGGACCGCCGCGAGGACCATCGAGACCAGCAGGAAGTCGTAGGTCGCGAGGAAGCTGGCCACGCGGGCCTAGACTTTCTGCGCCTGGGCGCGGCCGAGCAGCCCCTGGGGCCGGACCAGCAGCACGACGAACAGCAGCGCGAACGGCACCGCCTCGCGATAGGCGATGTACTGCGCGGGCACGAACGCCTCCGCGAGCCCGATGACGAGGCCCCCGACCACCGCACCCGGGACGTCGCCCAGGCCCCCGAGCACGATCACGGCCAGGCCCTTGAGCCCGAAGGCGATCCCGAAGTACGGGCCGGCCACCCCGACGCTGAGCCCGATCAGGGTCCCGGTCACGCCCCCGAGGAAGCCGCTGATCACGAACGTCAACAAGACCAGGCGGTCGGTATCGATGCCGAGCAGGCTCGACGTGGTCATGTCCTCGGCCATCGCCCGCAGCGCCTTGCCGGTGCGGGTCGCGTTCATGAGGTACGTGAGCAGCACCAGCATCACCATCGACACGCCGAAGATGACCACCTGGACGGTGCGCACGAGGACCGGCGCGGCCGCGGTGCCGAAGTTCATCGCGGTCGGCAGCCCCTGGAGGGGATCGGGATAGGAGTAGGGCTCGGCCCCGAACAGATACTGGGTGATGTTGACGAGGGCGACGGCCACCCCGAGGCTCGAGACCAGGGTGAGCAGCGGATCGGCGCCGCGCGCGCGCAGCGGCCGGAACGCGAGGCGCTCGACGATCACCCCGGACACGGCCGCGACCACCGAGCCCCCGAGCAGGGCCAGGACGAACGGCAGCGCGAACGGCAGGGTGGCGCCGGCGAGCAGCCCGTTGATGCCGAACTGCGACCCGGTCAGCGCGTAGGTCGCGTAGGCCCCGATGGTGAAGATGGCCCCGTGGGTGAAGTTGATGATGCGGAGCACGGAGAAGATCAGCGTGTAGCCGAGGGCGAAGATGGCGTACACGCTGCCGATGGCGAGGCCGTTCAGCACCTGCTGGAGCAGGAACGTCCGGTTCACTACTTGACGAAGACGAACGTGCCCTTGGTGCCGTCGGGGTCCATCTTGATCTGCGCCACGTACGACTGCTTCTGGACGATCTCGCCGCCCATGCCGGGACCGGTCGTGAACGAGATCTCCCCCAGCGGGGTGTCGTAGGTGCCGGAGATGAGCTGCTTGTTCAGCTCGACGCGGAGCGCGGCCAGGTCCATCTTGGCGATCGGCGACTTCTTGTCGAGCGCGCGCAGCGCCTCCACGAACACCTGGATGCCGGTGAAGGCCTGGGCGCTGAACTGCGGCGGATCCTTCTTCTGCTTGTCCTTGTACACCGACTTGAACTCGTCGTTGATCTTGCTCTTGTACGCCGGGCTGTAGGCCTGCGCGATCAGGATGCCGTCGCACTTGGCCTTGCAGATCGGGAAGATCGCGGCGGTGTTCACCCCGTTGCCGCCCACGATCAGGCCCTTGTAGCCCAGGTCGCGCAGCTGCTTCACCAGATTGGCCCCGTCCACCTGCAGGCCGGAGATGATCACCAGGTCCGGCTTCACGTTCAGCACGTTGGTGATCTGCGCGGTGAAGTCGGTGTCGGTGGTCTGGAAGGTCTGCACCGTGGCCAGGTCCAGCTTCAGATCCTTCACCGCCTGCTGGAACGTCTCGGTCTCCGACTTGTTGAAAGCGTCGTTCTGGGCGTACAGCACCGCGACCTTCTTCAGATCTCGGTTGATCTCCATCGCCGCCTTGACCGCGTTGGGGGCGACGATGGCCACCGGCGCCGACACCCGGGAGACGAACTCGCCGATCTGGGCGATGCCCTTGGCGGTGTTCGACGGCCCGATGACCGGCACCTTGGCCCGGACCGCGAAGGGATCGGCCGCGAACGCCTGCTGGGACAGGCTCGGGCCCATGATCCCCACGACCTTGGCCACGTTGATCAGGTTCTGGAAGGCGTTGATGGCGGTGGGCTCGTCGCTGCCCCCGTCCTGGAAGACCAGCTTGATCGGGCGGCCGTTCACCCCGCCGTGCTTGTTGAAGTACTCCTCGGCGATCTGGGCGCCGAGCACCTGCTCCTGGCCCGCGAGGGCGACCGGGCCGGTCTGGGCCACCGAGACGCCGATCGGGATCGGGGGGTCGGCGGCGAGCCCGATCATGGCGCAGCACAGGACCACGATGGCGATCATCGAGACGGACACACCCACGCGAAGGCTCATGGCCGATTCTCCCCTCTCGGGCGGTGGAATGCGCGGGAGTCTAGCACGCTCCGGGAGGGTCGGGAAGCGCGGCGCGCACCGAGGCGAAGGGCGCGGTCCAGCCCACGATGCCGCCCTGCGCGCGCACCATCTCGAGCGTGGCCGCCTTGAAGGCGGCGAAGTAGCTCTCGGTGGCGTCCTCCACCAGCAGGCACTCGTAGCCCCGGTCGTTGGCCTCCCGCATCGTGGTCTGCACGCACACCTCGGTGGTGACGCCGGCGAGGAGGAGGTGCGTGATGCCCTGGCCCCGCAGGAGGCCGTCGAGCGGCGTGGCCCAGAAGGCGCCCTTGCCGGGCTTGACGATCACGGTCTCGCCGGCGCGGGGGGCGCACGCGGGGACGATGTCGTTGCCCGGCTCGCCGGCGACCAGGATCCGGCCCATCGGCCCCACGGCCCCGATCCGGAGGGCGGGCGCGCCACGGCGCAGCTTGGCGGGCGGGCAGTCGGCGAGATCGGGCCGGTGCCCCTCCCGCGTGTGCAGGACGCGGATGCCCCGCGCCCGGCACCAGCCGATGAGCTCGGCCACGGTGGGCACGATGGCGCCGAGCCGGCTCACGTCGTTGCCGAGGGCCTCGCCGAACCCGCCGCGCTCGACGAAGTCGCGCTGCATGTCGATGACCACGAGCGCGGTGCTCGGCACCTCGAACGCGTACGCGTACGGGCGGGCGGCGATCTCGGGCACGACGCGCCCTCAGCCGGCCGCCGCGGGGTGGTGGCCCGCCATGGCGGGCCCGATCACCGCGATGTCGGCGGCGCCGATGGGCGTCTCGTGCACGATGCGCCCGCCCGACATCACCACCACCCGATCGGACAGGGCGAGGATCTCGTCGAGGTCCTCGCTGACCAGGAGCACCGCCGCCCCCGCGTTCCGCGCCGCGAGGATGCGGTCGTGGATCTCGGCCACCGCGGCGAAGTCGAGCCCGAACACCGGGTTGGCCACGATCAGCACCGACACCGACTCGGACAGCTCGCGCGCCAGCACCGCGCGCTGCACGTTGCCGCCGGAGAGCGTGGCCATGGGCGCGTCGGGCCCCGCCGCCTTCACCTTGAACTCGGCGATCCACCGCGCGGCCTGGGCGCGCAGGGCGCCCCACCGGAGCCACGGGCCGACGGCGAGCGGCGGCCGGTCGAAGTTGCGCAGGGCCATGTTCTCGGCCACCGTCATCCCGGGCACGCAGGCGTTGCGAAAAGGCTCCTCGGGCAGGCTGAACGCGCCGTGGAAGCGGATGGCTCCCCGCGTGGCGCGGTAGGGCCGGCCGTCCACGCCGACCGCACCGGCGGCGGGCTCGCGCTGGCCGATGAGGGCCTCGACGAGCTCGCGCTGGCCATTGCCGGAGACGCCGGCGATGCCCACGATCTCGCCCGGGCGCACCGCGAGGGAGACGTGGTCCACCGCGACGAGCCCGGCGTCGTCCTCGACCACGAGCCCGTCGATGACCAGGCGCGCCGCCCGGCCCGGGTCCCACCCGTTCATGCGCTGGGCGTGGGCCCCGGGGATCTCCCGGGCGCCCACCATCATCTCGGCCAGGCGCGCGGGCACCAGCTCGGCCACCCGGCCTTGGCCGGCGAGCCGGCCCCGGCGCAGCACCGACACCGCGTCGGCGAACGCCATGACCTCGCGGAACTTGTGGGTGATCATGAGCACGGTCACCAGGCCGGCCCGGGCCATGGCCTGCAGCATGCCGAGCACCTCGTCGGCCTCGGCGGGCGTGAGGACGGACGTCGGCTCGTCGAGGATGACGAGGCGCCGGCGGAGGTAGAGCAGCTTGAGGATCTCGACCTTCTGCTTCTCGCCGGCGGCGAGCTGCCACACCGGGCGGTCGAGATCGAGGGCGAAGGGGACGGTGGTCATGAAGGCGGCGAGCCGCTCGCGCTCGCGTCGCCACTGGACGCGCAGGGGCACGTCGTCGCGCGCCATCACCAGGTTCTCCGCCACCGTCATGCTCGGCACCAGCGTGAAGTGCTGGTAGACCATGCCGATGCCGAGGGCGTGGGCGTCGGCGGGGGAGCGGATCTCCCGCTCCCGGCGCCCGACGAGGACCGCGCCCGCGTCGGGCCGCTGGTAGCCCACCACGCACTTCACGAGGGTGCTCTTGCCCGCGCCGTTCTCGCCGAGGAGGGTGTGGAACGATCCCGCGGCCACGCGGAACGAGACGTCGTCGAGGGCGGTGAAGGTCCCGAAGCGCTTGGTGAGGCCGACCACCTCGAGCTCGAGGGCGGGTGCGGTCACGCGCGCTCCTCGAGGGCGGCGAGCAAGGCCTCGGAGCGGGCCACCGCGCCGAACACGCCGCCCTGCATCGTGACCATCTTGACCGCGGCGCGGTGATTGCCCGCGTCGGTGGCCCCCGTGCAGTCCTCGAGGAGCAGGCACTCGAAGCCGCGGTCGTTGGCCTCGCGCATGGTCGTGTGCACGCACACGTCGGTGGTGATGCCGGTGAGCACGAGGTTCGTGATGCCGCGCGTGCGGAGGATCAGCTCGAGGTCGGTGGCGCAGAACGAGCCCTTGCCCGGCTTGTCGATCACCGCCTCCCCCGGGGCGGGCGCCAGCTCGGGAATGATCTCCCACCCGGGCTCCCCGCGGACGAGGATGCGGCCGCAGGGACCGGGGTCGCCGATGCCGGCGCCGATGCGGCGGGACCGCCAGCGCTTGTTGGCGGGCAGGTCGGACAGGTCCGGCCGATGCCCCTCGCGGGTGTGGATCACGTGGAAGCCCGCCGCGCGCGCCGCCTCGAGCACGGCCTGGATCGGCTTGATGGGCGCGCGCGTGAGCGCGAGATCGTACCCCATCACGTCGACGTAGCCGCCGACGCCGCAGAAGTCGGTCTGCATGTCGATGACCAGGAGGGCGGTGTTGGCCGGACGGAGGTCGCCGTCGTACGGCCACGGATACGGGTCGGCCACCACGAAACGCTGCGCCATCGTCGTCACCTCGCTGCGCCCTGCTGCGCCCGGGGCGCGCTAGCGGTTGATGCTCAGCTCGCCGGGGGCGCCCGCGAGGGTCCGCCGCGGCGAGCACGTCGCGATCATGATCCCGAGCGTCACCACGTACGGGGCGGCGTTGAACAGATAGTAGCCGCCGCTGATCCCGATCGACTGGAGCGCCGGGCCCAGCGCGCTCGCGCCGCCGAACAGGAGCGCGGCGTAGAAGCAGCGGAGGGGATCCCAGCGCGCGAAGATGACCAGCGCCACCGCCATCAATCCCTGCCCGCTCGACAGGCCCTCCGTCCAGCTGCCGGGATAGTACAACGACAGGGACGAGCCGCCCACGCCGGCGAGGAAGCCGCCGAGGGCGGTGGCGAGCGTCCGCACCGCGGGCACCCGGTAGCCCATGGCGCGCGCAGCGTCCGAGCTGTCGCCGACCATGCGGGTCACGAGGCCCCAGCGCGTGTTGCGGAAGGCCCACCCGAGCCCGAGGGCCAGCGCGAGCCCGGCGACGAAGAGCGGGTTCACGCCGAGCGCGGTCCGCACCTGGGGGGACGCGCTCCACGCGCCCAGGGGGAGCGACGGCAGCATCGACGCCTCCGGCTGCACGTACGGCTTGCCGAGGAAGAAGGCGAGGCCGGTGCCGAGCAGCATGAGCCCGATCCCCACCGCGATGTCGTTCACCCGGGGCAGGCTGCACACGAGCCCGTGCATGAGCCCGAGCGCGCAGCCGGCGCCGCCCGCGGCGCACACCCCGACCCACGGGTCCCCGGTTCGGTACGACACCGCGTAACCGACCATCGCCCCCATCACGAGGATGCCCTCGAGCCCGAGGTTGATGCGCCCGCTCTTCTCGGTGATGCACTCGCCGAGGCTCACGAACAGGAACGGCGTGCTCAGGCGGATCGCGCCCGCGAGCACCGCGAGCGGCACGCCCCACCAGCCGATCCCGGTCATCGCTCAGGCCGCCGGCCGGAAGATCTTCAGGCGGCCGTAGAGCGCCTCGCTCGCGAGGATGACCATGAAGGCCACCCCCTGGAGCACGAGGACGGTGGCGTCGGGCAGGTCGAGCCGGCGCTGGAGCATGCCCCCGCTCGCCGAGATGCCGCCGACGAGCACCGCCACCGGCACGATCGCCAGCGGCTGCTGGCGGGCGATGAACGCGATGAGGATGCCCCCGTAGCCGTAGCCGGCGATGAGCGAGGCGTTCGCGGTGCCGTGCACGGCGGCCACCTCGACCATCCCGGCCAGGCCCGCCGCCGCGCCGCCGAGCCCGCAGGCGGCGAGCACGAGGCCGCCCACCGGCAGCCCCGCCAGCCGGGCCGCGCGCCCGTTGCCGCCCACGACGCGCAGGGCGAAACCCACCGTGGTCCGATCCACCAGCAGGTACATCGCGAAGCAGAAGATCACCCCGAAGCCGAGCCCCCAGTGGACGTCGAGCCCGGGCAGGTGCCCGAGCATGTTCGCCTCGCCGATGGGCAGGGTGGACGGCTTGTTGAGGCTGGCGGGATCGCGGAGCGGCCCCTCGACCAGGTGGTTGAACACCGCGATGGCGATGTAGGTCAGGAGCAGGCTCGAGATCGTCTCGTTGACGCCGCGGTAGTGGCGCAGGGCCCCGGCGAGGCCGATCCAGGCCGCGCCGATCGCCATGGCGCCCACCGCCATCGCGACCTCCACGCCGAGGGGCGCCACGCCGGCGAGGAGATGGCCGATGACCGCCGCGGCCAGGCCCCCGAGCACGAGCGCGCCCTCCCCCCCGATCACCATGAGCCCGGCCTGGGCGGGCAGGGCCACGCAGAGCGCGGTGAGGACGAGGGGCGCGGCCCGGGCGAGCGTGTTCTGCCAGGAGAACGCGGAGGCGAAGGCCCCCCGGTAGATCAGCGCGTACACCTCGAACGGGTTCTGGTTCAGCGCCGCGACGAAGAGGCCGAACAGCACCATGGCCCCCACGAGGGCGCCGACCGGGAGGGCGACGGCTTCCGCCGCCGCCCGAAGCGCGTGCCGGTTCACACCTTGCCGATCACTCCCTCGACGAGATAGTTCATCTGCTCGAGCACCACGTCGGTCTGCGGCTGGGCGACGCCGGCGTCGATCGCGGTCTTGCCGGTATTGTCCTTGAGCGGCCCCTTGAAGATGACGAAGTCCCCCTTCATCATGCGGGCCTTCACGCCGTCCGCGTTCTTCCGCGCCGCCTCGGAGACCGCGCGGCCATAGGCGGAGGTCTTCACGAAGCCCTCCTTGAGGCCGCCGCGCAGGAAGTTGACCATCGGCGTGCCCGCCTGGGCGCCCTTCACGTGCGTGGTGTAGGGCGTGAGCCAGTTCCACTCCGCCCCGGTCAGGTAACCCTTGGGAGCCAGCGTCGCCTGGTTGGCGTGGTAGCCGCAGACGAAGACGCCGCGGCGCTCGGCCGTCTCCACGATCACCTTGGGGCTGTCGACGTGGCACGTGAGGACGTCCACGCCCTGGTCGATGAGGCTCTGGGCGGCCTCCGCTTCCTTGACCGGCAGCGACCAGTCACCGGTGATGATCAGCTGGGTGGTGATCTTCGGGTCCACGCTCCGCGCGCCCAGCGTGAAGGCGTTGATGTTCCGCAGCACCTGCGGGATCGGCTTGGCCGCGATGAACCCGAGCTTCTTCGTCTTGCTCGTGTGCCCGGCCGCGACCCCGTTCAGGTACTGGCACTCGTCGATGTAGCCGAAGTAGCTCCCGACGTTCTTCGGGTGCTTGCCCTCGGTCCAGAGCCCGCCGCAGTGGGCGAAGCGAACCTTGGGGTATCGCTCCGCCATGCGGAGGATGTGCGGATCGAAGTAGCCGAACGAGGTGGGGAACAGCAGCGTCGCGCCGTCCTGCTCGATCATGGAGGCCATGGTCTTCTGCACGTCCGTGGTCTCCGGCACCTTCTCCTGCTCGACCACCGTCACGCCCGGCAGCTTCTTGATCGCGGCGGCGGCCTGCGCCTGGGCCTGGTTGTAGCCGTAGTCGTCGCGCGGGCCCACGTAGATGACCCCGATGACGAGCTTGTCCGCGGCGCGCGCGGGGCGCGGCCGCAAGAGCCCCAGGGCCCCGACGGCGCCGGCGATCCCGAGCGTCTTCAGGGCCTCGCGGCGGCTCCCTTGTCCTGTCATGTCGAGCATGTCCGTGCTCCTTGGGAGAGAGAGTGCGTTGCCGAGGAAGCGACCCGTGGCGTCCTACGCAAGCCCCGCACCAAGGCCCGCCCGCGCGCCAAGCGCGCGTTCCGAAATGGATCCGGGGGGGTCCGCCCACGAGCCGGGCCACGTTAGCCTGCCTGGTTCTTGAGCACAAGCGGCTCGCCTGCCCAACTCTTGAGCGCAGGGGCGGATGAGCCCACCGCCCGGCTCGGTTGATCCGGAGCGGCGCGGCTCCCTTATACTCGGGCCGCCACCTTGCCGCCGTCGAGAGGAGCCGAGCTGCCGTGCACGTGATGGGACTGCTGCGCCGGGGCGCCTACGCGGACTCCATCGCCCTGATGCAGATCGCCGAGGAGCTGCGCCGCCTGCCGGGCATCGCCACCGCGGCCCTGCTCATGGCGACGCCCGCGAACCTCGCCACCCTCGCCGAGGCGGATCTCCTCCCGTCGGAAGCCGAGGGCGCCGCCGCCGAGGACATCGTGCTCGCGGTGCGCGCCGACGACGTCGCGAGCGGGCGCGCCGCGCTCGCTCGGGCCGAGGCCCTCCTCGCGCGCCCGGCCGCCGGCGCTCCCGCCCACGCGGAGGCGCCGCCGCGCTCGCTCGTGAGCGCGGCCCGCCGGACCGCGGGCGCCAACCTCGCGGTGATCGGCGTGCCGGGCGAGCACGCGGTGGCCGAGGCCCAGCAGGCGCTCTCGGCGGGCCTCCACGTGTTCCTGTTCAGCGACGGCGTGCCCGTCGGCGCGGAGCGCGCGCTCAAGCTGCGCGCCCGGGCGCGGGGCCTCCTCGTGATGGGGCCCGAGTGTGGCACGAGCATCATCAACGGCGTCGGCCTCGGCTTCGCCAATCGCGTGCGCCGCGGCGGCGTCGGCCTCGTCGGCGCCTCCGGCACCGGGCTCCAGGAGGTGACGAGCCTGATCCATCGGCTCGGCGGCGGCGTCTCGCACGCCATCGGGACCGGCGGCCGGGACCTCCACGCCGAGGTCGGCGGCATCACGACGCTGCAGGCCATCGAGCTCCTGGCCGGCGACGCGGCCACGCGCGTGCTGGTCCTGGTCTCCAAGCCCGCCGCCGACGGGGTGGCCCGCGAGGTGCTGGCCGCCGCCGGCGCGGCCGGCAAGCCCGTCATCGCCTGCCTGCTCGGCTGGCGCGGTGAGGCGCCCGCCGGCGTGCGCATGGTGGAGAGCCTCGAGGAGGCCGCCGTCGCCGCGGTCGAGGCGCTCGGCCTGGCGCCCCCGGCGCTCGATCCGCCGAAGCTCGAGCCGCGAGGCCGACCGTGGGGCCCGGTGCTCGGGCTCTTCACCGGCGGCACGCTCTGCGACGAGGCCCGGCGCGTGGTGGGCGCGGCGGCCCATTCCTTCGTGGACTTCGGGGCCGAGGAGTACACGCGGGGCCGCCCGCACCCGATGATCGACCCCGCGCTCCGGTCCGCGGCGCTGACCCGCACGGGCGACGACGCCGGCGTGGGCGTGCTCCTGCTCGACCTCGTCCTCGGCTCGTGCGCGCATCCCGACCCGGCGTCCGCGGCGGGCGCGGCCATCCGCGAGGCGCGGGCCCGTGCCGCGCGGCACGGCCGTCACCTCGCCGTCGTGGCCCACGTCGTCGGCACGGAGGACGATCCCCAGGGGCTCGCCGCCCAGGTGGACGCGCTGCGCGGGCTCGACGTGATCGTCTGCGCCAGCAACCGCCTCGCGGCACGGACCGCGCTCGCCCTCGCCCGCGGCGACTGATGGCGCCGGCACGCGACCTCCTCGATGCCGAGCCGGTGGTCGCCGCCGTCGGCCCCGCCCTCTTCGCCGACGCGGTGGCCGCCCAGGGTGCCCGCGTCGCGCGCGTGGCGTGGGAGCCGCCCCGGCTCGGCGCGGAGCTCGAGGCGCTCTGGCGGGACGACGTGGACGCCGCCAACCGCGGGGCGGTCGAGCGCCTGCTCGCCGCCCAGCCGGTGCTGGTCGACGTGCGGCCCGCCATCGAGGCGCTGCCCGGCATGCGGCGCGATCTCGTCCTGCACGCCGGCCCCCCCATCGAGTGGGCGCGAATGAGCGGTCCCCTGCGGGGAGCGGTGATCGGCGCGCTCCTCTACGAGGGCCGCGCGGGGACGCCGGAGGAGGCGGAGCGCCTCGCGGCCTCCGGCGGCGTCGATTTCGCGCCCTGCCATCACCACGGCGCGGTCGGGCCGATGGCCGGCGTCACGACGGCCTCCATGCCCGTCCTCGTCGTCGAGGATCGCGCCCACGGCCACCGGGCCTGCTCCACCCTCAACGAGGGGCTCGGCAAGGTGCTCCGCTACGGCGCCTTCTCTCCCGAGGTGCTCGATCGCCTGCACTGGTTCCGGGACACGCTGGGGCCCGCCCTCGCCGCCGCGATCCGCGAGACGGGCGGGATCGACGTGCGCGCCCTCATCGCCCAGGCCGTCCAGATGGGCGACGAGTGCCACAACCGCAACCGCGCGGCCTCCGCCCTCCTCGTCAAGGCCCTCGCCCCCGCCATCGCCGGCGGCGCCCTGCCCGGAGCCGAGCGGCGACGCATCCTGGCCTTCGCGGGAGGCAACGAGCACTTCTTCCTCAACGTGGCCATGGCGGCGGCCAAGACCGCGGGCGACGCCGCGCACGGCGTGCCGGGCTCGAGCCTCGTCACCGCCATGGCGCGTAACGGCACCGACTTCGGCATCCGCGTGAGCGGACTCGGCGACCGCTGGCTCACCGGGCCCGCGGGGACTCCGGTGGGCCTCTACTTCTCCGGCTTCGGCCCGGACGACGCCAATCCGGACATCGGCGACAGCGCGATCACCGAGACCGCGGGGCTCGGGGGCTTCGCCATGGCCGCCGCCCCCGCCATCGTGCAGTTCGTGGGCGGCGCGCCGGCCGACGCGCTCCGCTACACTCAGCTCATGTACGAGATCACCCTCGCCGAGAGCGCGGCCTACCGGATCCCCGCCCTCGACTTCCGCGGCACGCCCACCGGCATCGATGCGCGCCTGGTCGTCCAGACGGGAATCCTCCCCCAGATCAACACCGGCATCGCCCACCGCCGGCCCGGCATCGGCCAGATCGGGGCGGGGCTCGTCAACCCGCCCTGGGCCTGCTTCGAGGCCGCGGTGCGCGCGCTCGCGGCGGCCCGCCCCACGTCGGGGGCGGCGCGGTGAACATTCCCCTGGCCGTCAATGGCACCCTGATGCGCGGCCTCGAGCTCAACGGCAACCTGCTCGCCGCCGGCGCGCGCTTCGTTCGCGAGACGACCACCGTGCCGGAGTACCGCCTGTGGTCGATCGGCGACCGCCATCCGGCGATGATCCGCGTCCGCGAGGGCGGGGCCGCCGTCGCGGTGGAGGTGTGGGACGTGCCCCCCGCCGGCCTCGCCCGGATCCTGCTGCAGGAGCCGCCCGGGCTCTGCGTCGGCAAGGTGCGGCTGGCCGACGGCGAGGAGACGCTCGGCGTCCTCGCCGAGCCGGCGCTCTGCGAGGGCCAGCCGGAGATCACCCGGTGGGGCGGCTGGCGCGCGTACCGCGCGGCGCAGGCTCAGCCGCCGAGCTGACGCACCAGCGCCAGCCAGAGCGCGTGCATGTCCCGCAGCGCGGCGCCATCGACGGACTTCTTGTGGACGGAGGTGTTCACCATGACGAGCTTGCTCCGCGGGTCGACGTAGATCCGCTGCCCGCGCACCCCCCAGAACATGAACATTTGGCGCTCGCCGGGAAGGATCCACGTCTGGTACCCGTAGCCGAAGGACGCCGGGCGCGGCTGACCCGGGCGCATGCTCGTCATGTCCATGACCCACGCCGCCGGGATGAGCTGCCGGCCGCGCCAGTTGCCGTCGTGGGCCATCAGCAGCCCGAGGCGCGCGTAGTCGCGCAGCACCGCGTTGAGACAGCAGAACGTGGCCTCCTGCCCCGAGTTGTCGACGAGCCACGTCGCGTCGGCCTCGGCGCCGATCGGCTGCCAGATCCTCGACTGGAGATACTCGGCGGGCGGGCGGCCGGTGGCCCCCCGCAGCACCAGCCCCAACACCTGGCTCTCGGCCGATGAGTAGTAGAACCTGGTCCCGGCCGGGGCCGCGCGCTCGTTGAACGACGTCACCGCGCTGGGGCCGCCGAGCCCGCGCAGGAGATACGTGTTCATCACCAGCGTGATGCTGTCGTCGTTGCCGCTGTAGTCCTCCCGGAAGCGCACCCCCGACGACATCTGCAGCAGGTGGCGGAGCGACGTGCGCCCGTATTCCGTGCCGGCCAGCTCGGGCACGTAGGCCGCCGCCTGGTCGTCGACCGAGCGGATGTGGCCCTCGGCGATCGCGATGCCGACCAGCATCGCGGTCACGGTCTTGGCCATCGACCACGACGTGAATCGGTGCCGGTCCGAGCGGCCGTACTGGTACCGCTCGACGAGGATGGTATCGCCCCGCGCGATCAGCAGCCCGGTCGTCAGGGACCGCGCCAGGTAGTCGTCCAGCGCCGGGATGCGCGGCTCGGCGACCCGCGCGAGGCGCGAGGGCTGCGGCGCCTTGTGGACGAGACGGCTCGGGAAGATCTCGTCCATGCGGCTGTGCGAGCCGACCGCGGACCCCACGTCGTAGAACGTGGTGCGGTCGCCGGTCGGGTAGCCCGCCGCCGCGCCCAGCTCGTCCGCCTCGGGGCCGCCGGCCGCGAAGCGGGGCCCGGGCTCCTCGCGAGCGGCCGGCACCTCCCGCGTCGGCGGCGCGGGGGACGCGCAGGCAACCGCGCACACGAGGATGGCCAGCGTCCACACTCGCGGGCGCGCGCGCAACCTCGTCGCGATCCGAGCCATTGCCCTAGACGGTGTGGGCGGGCCGCTTCACGTGGGCGAAGTGGCTCAGGAGGAGCCAGCTCGGAAACGCGCGGACCAGGTCGCGGCGACCCTCCACCCGCAAGCCGCCCACCCGTACTGCCTGCGCGAACGTGATGGCTCCCGTCCACACCCGGGCCATGGCCCCCGCGTCGGCTGCGACGACGAGATCGATCTCGAACCCGGGATCCTTCAAGCAGACGTCCGATCCGCCGTGCTCGAGGACCAGCCAGGATGTCCGGAAGGACCGGCACCGCAACGGGAACGCGCGAAAGTCGAAGCGGACGACTATCCGTCGGTTGGGAAGCCGGTGGAAGGCGATGCGCCGTCGCACGTTCCACATCAGCAACATCAGGTCGAGGTTGTCGGGGTCGAACTGGGCGGTCGCCCACCGCTGACCCCACTGCCCGAGCCGCTCGAGGACCTCACGCAGCTCCTCGGCCGCGGGCGTCGGCCGGTACTCCCGTCCCCGGCCACGGGCGAGGGGCTGGCTCTGGACGACGCCCGCGGCTTCCAGCTCACGCAGCCGCTGACCGAGCAACGTCCGTGAGATCAGGGGCATACCCTGTCGGATCTCGTTGAACCGGCGTGCTCCGGCCAGCAGCTCTCTCAGGATCAGCGGCGTCCAGCGCTCGGCGAAGGTCTCGCACGCCATCGCGATCGGGCAGAACTGGCCATAGCCCTTCATGCCGGTCCGACTCTAGGCGCCCCTCACCGGGCGGGCAAGTCCATTTTTAGGGCTTGGCGGCGTCGTGGCGGCCTGCCATCGTGTGAGCGTCAGAGACGGGGTCCTCCCGCTGACGGAGGTGGACGATGAGTACGCAGGCCATGCCGACCAATGACCGGATGCTCTCGGACTGGGCCGCGCTCGCGCAAGAACTGGGACCGCGCTTCGCGACGCGCGCATCCTCGCACGACGCGGCGGATTCGTTCGTCGCCGACAACTACCACGACCTCCGCGAGCGCCGGGTGTTCTCGGCCGGTGTGCCCGCCGAACTCGGGGGCGGTGGCGCCTCGCACACCGAGCTGTGCGCGCTGGTGCGCGTGCTCGGGCAGCACTGTGGCTCGACCGCGCTCGCGCTGGCGATGCACACCCACCAGGTCGCGATCGCGGCCTGGCGCTGGCGCCACGAAGGCGCCCCGGTGGAGGGGCTTCTTCGCCGGGTCGCGGCCGAGGAGACGATCCTCGTGACCAGCGGTGGCTCCGACTGGCTGGCCGGGTCCGGTCGCGCCGAGAAGGTGGACGGGGGCTACCGGATCACCGGTCGCAAGGTATTCGCGAGCGGCGCGCCGGCCGGGGACCTGTTCATGACGATGGCGCTCCTCGAGGATCCCGAGTCCGGCCCGACGGTGCTGCACGTCGCGATCCCCTTCGACGCTCCCGGCCTCGAGATCCAGAACACCTGGCACACCCTCGGCATGCGCGGCACCGGCTCACACGACATCGTCCTGGACGGCGTCTTCGTACCGGACGCCGCGATCGGCCTCCGCCGCCCGGCGGGACGCTGGGGGCCCGCGTGGCACGTGGTCGCGATGCTCGCCCTGCCCTTGATCTATGCCGTCTACGTCGGCATCGCGGAAGGCGCCCGGGCCCTCGCGATCCGTCACGTGGCCGGCCGCCGCCACGACGCCGGCATCCTGGAGCTGGCGGGCCGCATGGAGAACGAGCTGGCCACCGCGAGGATGGCGCTGCGCCAGATGATCGACGCGGCGGCGTGCGGTCGGGTGGGGAGCGAGACGACGAACGAGGTGCTGATCGGCCGGGCGGTGGCCGGCCGGGCGGCGATCCGGACCGTCGAGGTCGCGATGGAGGTGGCGGCGGGCGCCGGCTTCTACCGGGACCTGGGCCTCGAGCGGCTGTTCCGCGATGTGCAGGGGGCGCGCTACCACCCCGTCCGCGGGAGCGCCCAGCTCGTCTACGCCGGGCGCGTGGCCCTCGGTCTGGACGTGAACGGGCCTGACTCCACCGGAGACGCTCGAAAGGAGCAGACGACATGAAGACCATACGCGGGCTCGTCGGCGCAGGTATCGGGCTCCTGGCCGTGATGATCCTCGTCGGCGCCCCAGGCGCCCACGCGGACGTCGTCACCGATGCGAACGTCCGGGCCGCCGACGTCGTGTCACGCATCCCGGCGCCGCCCATCACGGTGAGGATGATGGCCATCGTCCAGGTCTCGGTCTTCGAGGCGGTCAACGCAGTCACCGGCCGCTACCCTCCGCAGCGCGCGAAGCTCAACCCGGCGCCCGGGGCCTCGGTGGAGGCGGCGGTCGCGGCGGCGACGCGCGGCGCGCTCTCGAAGCTCATGCCGGCCCAGCAGGCGGTCATCGACGCCGACTACCGGGCCCTGCTGGGATCGGTCCCCGACGGCCCCGCGAAGACCGCGGGCATCGCGGTCGGCGAGCAGGCGGCGGCCGCGATCGTGGCGCTTTGCGCCGATGACGGGATGGTCGCCCCCGACGTCTATCGCCCCAATACCGCGGCGGGGGTCTACGTGCCGACGGTGGGGCCGGCGGTGCCCCACTGGGGCAAGCGCCGCCCCTGGGTGATGCCCCGTGGCGATCACTTCCGCCCGGGTCCCCCGCCGAGTCTCACCAGCGACATCTGGGCGCGCGACTACAACGAGATCAAGGCAGTCGGGTCGAGGAACAGCACCCAGCGCACGCCGGAGCAGACCGCGATCGCGAGGTTCTGGGAAGCGACGGCCCCGGCCGTCTACTGGCCGGTCGCCCGCTCGGTCGCCGGCACGCCCGGCCGCGACGTCACCGACAATGCGCGCCTGCTCGCGGTGGCGGCGATGGCCATGGACGACGCGCTGATCGCCGTCTTCGACGCCAAGTACACCTACAATCTCTGGCGCCCGGTCACCGCCATCCGCAACGGCGACCTCGACGGCAACAACGCAACCGAGCGGGATCCGGGCTGGACACCGTTCATCGACACGCCGATGCACCCCGAATATCCGTGCGCTCACTGCATCGTGGCGGGGGCCCTGGGGGCGGTGCTCGAGTCCGAGATCGGCTCCGGGCCCACGCCCACGCTCAGCTCCGCCAGCTCCACCGCCGGGGGCGCCGTCCGAACGTGGGCGAGCGTCGGCGACTTCACGAAGGAGGTCGCGCAGGCGCGCATCTACGATGGCGTGCACTACCGCAACTCGACGGAGGTGGGCGCCGCGATGGGCCAGAAGATCGGCGAGCTCGCGGCGAAGAGCGTGCCGAGGGCGACCCGCTGACGGCGGCGGGCCCGCCGCCGGCTACCGGAACGCGAACCCCACGTAGCCGGCGGCGGCGACCTCGTCGCACTTCTCGCGATACCGCGGGGCGCCGCCCGCGTAGACGATGAACGTGCGCTTCTGCTTGCCCGCCACGTTGGAGTTGATGCCCATCATCCAGGAGTCGACCTGGGTGAACAGCATGCGCCGCCCGGTGTCGAGCACGTGCTGGGTCCACTCCCCTTCCGCCTCGGTGGTGGCCTCGACCCGGCAGTGGCCCTTCTCGCGCATGTGGACGAGCAGCGCGGTCACCCAGTCCACGTTCTGCTCGATGCAGCGCGGGATGTTGCAGAAGCTGGCCGCGTTGTGCGGCCCGACCAGCGTGAACAGGTTGGGGAAGCCCACGATCTGCAGGCCCAGATAGGTGCGCGGCCCCTCCGCCCACTTCTCCCGCAGCCGCCGGCCGCCCACCCCGCGGATGTCGATGCGGTCGAACGCCCCGGTGATGGCGTCGAAGCCGGTGGCGTAGATGATCATGTCGAGCTCGTGCTCGGCGGCGCCGGTCTTGATCCCGGCGGGCGTGATCCGCTCGATCGGCGTCTCCCGGATGTCGACGAGGCGCACGTTCGGCTGGTTGTAGACCTCGTAGTAGCCGCTCTCGAGCGGCACCCGGCGGGTGCCGAAGCCGTGGTTGGTGGGGATCAGCTTCTCGGCCACCTTCGGGTCCCGCACCCGCGCGCGGATCTTCCGGCGCATGAACTCGGTGATGGTGGCGTTGGCCTCCTGGTCGACCAGCACGTCCCGGAAGTTGCCCATCCAGATCCCGAACCCGGGCTCGCGATAGAGCTTCTCGTAGAAGGCCTCGCGCTCCTCCGGGCTCACCTCCATCGCCTTGCGGGGGTCGGCATCGTGGATGAAGCAGCCGAAGGACTCGCGGCAGCGCGCGAAGATCTCCGGATAGGTCGCCTTGATGCGGGCCTGGGTGGCCGCGTCGATCTTGCTGTTGTGCAGCGGCGCGCACCAGTTCGGGGTGCGCTGGAACACGGTGAGGTGCCCGACCGTCTTGGCGATCTCGGTGATCGCCTGCACCGCGGTCGCGCCGGTGCCGATCACCCCGACCCGCTTGCCCGCGAAGCTCACCGGCTCGTGCGGCCACTTCCCGGTGTGGTAGGCCTCGCCGCGGAAGCTCTCCACGCCCGGGATGGTCGGCATGGTCGGGCCGACAGGGGCCCGATCGCGGTGACCAGGAAGCGCGCGCGCGCCCGCCGGCCGTCCTCGGCCTCGATCTCCCACTGGTTGGCCGCCTCGTCGTAGACCGCCGACCGGATCCGGCAGCTGAACTCGATGTCGCGGCGGAGGTCGAGCTTGTCGGCGACGAAGTTGCAGTAGCGCAGCGTCTCCGGCTGCGCCGCGAAGTGCTCGCTCCACTCCCACTCGCGCAGGATCTCCTCGGAGAAGGAGTAGCCGTAGGTCCACGACTCGGAGTCGAAGCGGGCCCCGGGGTAGCGGTTCCAGTACCAGGTGCCCCCGACCCCGTCGCCGGCCTCGAACACCCGCGCGCTCAGCCCCAGCCCACGCAGCCGGTGGAGCTGGTACATGCCGGAGATCCCGGCGCCGATGACGATGGCGTCGTAGCTGGACGTGGCTGGCATGCTTCCCTCCGCTCGGGAGCATAGCAGAGGGGGGCGGCGGCCACGAGACGGCTTGCCGAAGCGCCCCGCTTTCCCTATCCTCGGCGGCAGCCATGAAGCTTCGCACGTTTCTCCTCGCGGTGGTGGGCCTGACCCTGGTCCCGATGCTGGGCGTCGCCGGCATCGCGATCTGGTGGGCTCACCAGGACGAGCGTCGCGCCATGGAGCAGGCGCTGCTGTACCACGCCCGCTCCCTGACGCTCGCGGTGGATCGCGAGGTCGACACCTCCCTGGCGGGGCTGAAGGGGCTCGCGACCTCGAGCGATCTCGACTCCGCCGACCTGCGGCGGTTCTACGAGCAGGCGCGGCTGGCGCGGGAGGCCTATCGGCGGTGGCTGACGGTGGCCCTCGTGGAGCCCTCGGGCCGACAGCTGCTGAATCTCCTGCATCCGCTCGGGAGCCCGCTGCCGAGCGTGGCCAACCTCGAGACCTTCCAGCGAACGCTCCGGACCGGCCAGCCGCAGGTCTCGGATCTCGTCATGGGGCCGACCGCCGGGCGCCGGGTGATCGCGGTCACGCTGCCCTTACTCCGTGACGGCAAGATCCGTCACGTCCTGGTCGCGGTCCTGACGCCGGAAAGCTTCGCGTCGGTGCTGGCCGCGGCTCACATCGCGCGCGGGACCGTCGGGACCATCCTCGATCGCAATGGCATCGTGGTGGCCACGACCCAGGGGCAGGAGCAACAGGTGGGCAAGCCCGCGACCGCCGGTTTCGTCGCGAGCGCCCGCGCGCACGAGGAGATGGTGTTCACCGGTCCCACGCTCGAGGGCTCGACCGCCTACACCGCCTTCAGCCGGGCCCCGCGCTCCCAGTTCACGGTGGGGATCGCGGTTCCGAGCGAGCAGCTCGAGGGCCCGCTCCGGCGGTCGCTCTGGCTCCTGCTGGGCGGCACCGTCGGCGCCCTCGTGCTCTCGCTCGGCCTCGCCCACGTGGCGGGCCGCCGGTTCACCGGCCGCCTGCGCCGGCTGATGCTCGCGTTCAACGCCTTCGGCCGGGGCGAGACGGTGCCGGAGCTGCCGGAGTTCCGGCTCGCCGAGCTCAAGGGGGTGAGCGGCGCCCTCGGCGAGGCCATGGAGCTCCTGCAGACCCGATCGGGCGCGCTGCTCGAGTCGGAGCAGCGCTACCGCACCATGTTCGCGCGCAACCCCGCCGGGATGTCGCTGACCCTCGAGGACGGGCGCATCGTGGACTGCAACGACGCGTTCGCCCACATCCTCGGCTTCGAGCGCCCGGCCGAGGTGCTGGCCGCGAACATCGGCGACTTCTACGCCCAGCCGAAGGAGCGCGAGCAGCTCCTCGAGCGGGTCAAGGCGGAGGGCACCGCGGTCAACGTCGAGCTCCAGTTCCGCCGTCGCGACGGGCGGCAGATCTGGATCCTCGCGAGCGTGATCCGCGGCGCGGGCTCTCCCCGCTCCGACTTCGAGGCGACCCTCATCGACATCACCGAGCAGAAAGCCGCCGACGAGCTGCGCAGCATCGCCCGGCTCGCCAACGCGGCCGCCCACGAGATCAACAACCCGCTCACGCTGATCCTGGGGCGCCTGGCCATGCTCCGGGACGATCTGAGCCTGAAGCCGGAGACCCGGGAGCGCGTCGGCCAGATGCTCGCCGCCGCCGAGCGCATCCGGGAGATCGTCATCGACATGAACCGGCTCACCCGCGTCCAGCTCTTCGAGCACGCCGGCCGCGGCCTGCCCGAGATGATCGACATCCGCAAGTCGGCCGGCGAGCCGGGCGGCGCCGAAGCACCTCCGGGAGCTTCACCCCCGCGAGACTCTCCCGGCGCATAGCGCGGCGACGCCGCGTCCGGCCAGCTCCGCCTCGAGATCACCCGCCCAGAGGCGCCGGGCCTCATCCTGTCGCCTCAGCATCGCGTCCAGGTGACACAGCGTGAGGCCCCGGACGAATACCCTCGCCTGGTCCCCCGAGCAGAGCTCGGCGATCGGCCGCATGTCCTTCGGGATCCACGCCAGCTCGCCCGTGAAGGGCGTGGCCCGCGCGGCCTCGTGCAATCCCTCGACGTCGTCCATGAAGTGGTAGTGGTCGGCCCGCCGCAAGATGACCATCTGTCGGGTCGCCGGAGTCCGATCGTAGAGCTCGTACATGCCGGCCAGGGGCAAGTACGTATCGTCTTCCGCGACCAGATACAGCGTCGGAACGTCACGTCCCCACGTGAACGTGAGCGTCAACGGCAGGATGCCCGGCTTTCGCCGGGACGCTCCGCCCGGCGCGAGCGCCACCACGGCGTGGATGCGCGCCTCCACGTCGGGGACCGCGAGCGCCGTCCACCCGCCGAAGCTGTGGCCCACGATGCCGATCCGAGCGGGATCGAGGTTCGCCTCCGAAGTCCACGCCGGGCCCTCGAGTAGATGATCGAGAAGAAAGCGAACATCCGGCACCCGATCCGCGATCTTCCGCTCGGGGGTCTCATCCTCCCGGTGATCCAGCGCGACGACCACATATCCGTGGCTGCTCAGGTGCGCACCGAGAAACGAGGCCGCCCGCCGGTGCGCGCCACTGGGATGCGAGTAAACGATCAGCGGGTACGTGCCAGGATGCGCGGCGACATCTCGCACTTCCATCTGAGTCCGCGGGGCATGTCGCGCGGCCGCGGGATACCAGATCTCACAGGGGAATGAGCGGTCCCGCGCCGCATCACGGGCGTGGATCGTCCGCACGCCGACGGGGTATCGACCTCTGACGAATGGGTCGTACCGGTCCGTGCTCACGACAGCCCGGACAGCCCGATCGGGTCGGGCCGGGGCTCAGCTCCGCTCGGAGCCCACCACCGACACGAACGACACGCACTCGCCCGGCGCCCCGCCCAGGTTGTGCGTGAGCGCGAGCTTGCGGCCGCGCGCGATGCTGGCGATCTGGCGCTTGCCCGCCTCGCCGCGGAGCTGCAGCCACGCCTCGAAGAGCATGCGCAGCCCGGAGGCGCCGATCGGGTGGCCGAAGGACTTGAGCCCGCCGTCCGGGTTCACCGCCAGCTCGCCCTCGAGGTCGAAGGTGCCGTCGAGCACCTCCTTCCACGCGGTGCCCCGCTGCGCGAAGCCGAGGTCCTCCATCAGCACCAGCTCGGTGGGCGTGAAGCAGTCGTGCACCTCGGCCATCGCCAGCTCGGCGCGCGGATCCTTGATCCCGGCCTGGGCGTAGGCGTCGGCCGCGGAGGCCACCACCTCGGGGAAGGTCGTGTAGTCGTAGTCGGGATCGATCGGCCCGGTGGCCGGCCCCGCGATGAACGAGAGCGCCTTCACGAAGAGCGGCTTGTCGGTGTACTTGTAGGCGTCCTCGGCCCGCACCACGATCGCGGCGGCCGAGCCGTCGGACACGCCCGAGCAGTCGAAGATGCCGAGCGCCCCCGCCACCTGTGGCGAGCACGCGATGACGTCCTTCGCGACTTCCTTGCGGAACTGCGCGCGGGGGTTGAGCGCGCCGTTCTTGTGGTTCTTCCAGGCGATGCGGGTCATCGCCTCCTTGAAGGTGGCCTCGTCCACCCCGTACTTCTTGCAGTAGGCGGGCGCGAGCAGGCTGAAGGTGGCGGGCGCGGTGAGGCCCGCGCGCGTGCCGTCCTCGGGCGCGCCGATGCTCGGCAGGCCCGAGATGCCCGAGTCCTTCAGCTTCTCGACCCCGATGGCCATCGCGATGTCGTAGGCGCCGCAGGCCACCGCGTAGCAGGCGTTGCGGAAGGCCTCGGAGCCGGTGGCGCAGTAGTTCTCGAGCCGGCTCACCGGCTTGTAGTTGAGCTTGAGCGGGCGCGACAGCGTGAGCCCGCTCTGCCCGGAGAAGAGCGTGCCGAGCCAGAAGGCGTCCACCGCGTCGATCGGCACGTTGGCCGAGTTGAGCGCGTCCTGCGACGAGTCCACGAGGAGGTCGCTCGCGCTCTTGTCCCACCGCTCACCGAAGGCGGTGCAGCCCATGCCGACGATCGCCACGCGGTCCCGGATCCCGTTGCTGGCCATGGTGAAGCCTCCTCTCGACTACGCGCCCCGGAGGGGTCGCGCCTTCCAGAAGTAGTTGT
>JBGQHJ010000055.1:0-28347 GCA_041497895.1 Methylomirabilia bacterium | reverse complement strand
GGGCGATGTTCGGCTACGGGAAGGTCCTCGGCTCGAACGTGGATCCGACCAACCCCTACTTCGTGGACGTCTCCAAGCGGGTGGGCTACGACCCCGCGAAGGCCAAGCAGCTCCTGGCCGAGGCCGGGTATCCGAACGGCTTCGACGCGGTCTTCAAGGTCGCCCCGCAGTACTACTACACGGTGCGCTCCGCCGAGGTCGTGGCGAGCCAGCTCGCCAAGGTCGGGATCCGCGCCACCATCCAGCAGATCGAGTGGGGCCAGTGGCTCTCCCAGGTGTTCTGCCTGGCCCCCTGCCAGACCCCGGACTACGACATGTCGATCATCGGGCACGCGGAGGCCTGGGACATCGGCAACTTCGCCAACCCCAAGTACTACTTCCGCTGGGACAGCCCCGAGTTCCAGAAGCTCTACCAGGACTCGCAGGTGACGGTGGACGACAAGGGCCGGCGCGCGCTCTACGTCAAGATGCAGGAGATGCTGGCCGACGAGGCGCCCGCGGTGTGGCTTTACATGCACCCCAGGCTCGTGATCGCCAAGAAGGGAGTGATCGGCCTGTGGAAGGACCAGCCGGCGCCGGTCCTGGACCTCTCCGAGGTGGCCTGGCAGAAGTAGTTGCAGCGGTACGTTTTCCGCCGCGTCGGCGCCCTCGCCGTCACCCTCTTCTTCGTCTCGCTGCTCGTGTTCGTGGTGGTCCGGGTGCTGCCCGGCGATCCCGCCCTCATCATCCTGGGCCTCGAGGCCAGTCCCGACTCGGTGGCGCGGGTCCGGCAGGCCCTCGGGCTCGACCGGCCGATCCCGGTGCAGTACGCGCGGTGGGTCGGCCAGGCCCTCCGGGGCGACCTCGGGCGGTCGATCCAGTACGACCTGCCGGTGGGCACCCTCATCCTCTCGCGCCTGAGCGTGACCCTGCCGCTCACGCTGCTGGCGGCGGGGCTGATGGTCGCGGCCGCGATCCCCCTCGGGGTCTTCGCGGCCACCCGGCATCGCCGCTGGGGCGACTACCTGGCCATGACCCTCTCCCAGCTCGGCGTCGCGGTGCCGGGATTCTGGGCCGGGCTGCTGCTGATCCTGCTCTTCTCGGTGCGGCTCGGGTGGGTGCAGGCCGGTGGGTTCGACGGCTGGGGCGAGGGGATCTGGCGCGGCCTGCGCTCGCTGCTGCTGCCCGCGGTGGCCCTCGGCCTCTTCCAGTTCGCGGTCCTGGCGCGTACCACCCGCTCGGCGGTGCTCGAGGTGCTCCGCGAGGAGTACGTGAAGACCGCGCGCGCCAAGGGCGTGGCCGAGCGGGTGGTGCTCTTCCGCCACGCGCTCCGCAACGCGCTCATCCCCATCGTGACCGTCGCCGGCATCCAGCTCGGCCAGCTCCTCGCCGGCAGCATCATCCTGGAATCGGTCTTCTACCTCCCGGGCCTGGGCCGGCTCACCCTCGCCGCCATCAGCGCGCGCGACCTGCCGGTGGTGCAGGGCGTCGTGCTCTTCGTGGCCTCGATGATCGTCACCGTGAACGCGGCGGTGGACATCCTCTACGGCATCCTCGACCCGCGCATCCGCTATGGCTGACCCCACGAGCTCCCTCTCCCCTCCGGGGAGAGGGCAGGGTGAGGGGCCCAGAGATGAGGGGCCCAGAGGTGAGGGGCCCCGCCGGCCGCCGCGCGCCCTGCGTCACGTAACCTTCATGATCGGCCTCGCGATCACGCTGGCCCTCCTCGCCACCGCGGCGGTGAGCGTGGTCTACACGCCGCGCGACCCGCTCGAGATGTCCATCGCCGGACGCCTCCAGGGCCCGTCCGCCGCCCATCCCCTCGGCACCGATCAGTTCGGCCGGGACCTGCTCTCCCGCGTCATGCAGGGCGCCATCACCTCGATCCTGGTCGGCGTGATCGCGGTCGGGATCGGCATGCTGATCGGAGTGGCCTTCGGCGTCCTGTCCGGCTACTTCGGGGGCTGGCTCGACGAGGTCTTCATGCGACTGGTGGACGCGATCCAGGGTTTCCCCGCCATCCTCTCCGCGCTCCTGCTCACCGCGGTGTTCAAGCCTACTCTGACGATCTCGATGGTCGCGATCGGCATCGCCTTCCTGCCGGTCTTCGCCCGGTTGACCCGGGCGAGCTTTCTCGAGTTCCGGGACCGGGACTTCGTGGTGGCCGCGCGCGCCCTCGGGGCCGGCGACCGCGCCCTGATCGGGCGGCACATCCTGCCCAACACGCTGCCTCCGCTGATCGTGCAGGCCACGATCAGCTTTCCGGTGGCGATCCTCGCCGAGGCCGGGCTCTCCTATCTCGGCCTCGGCACCCAGCCGCCCAACCCGTCCTGGGGGCTCATGCTCAAGGAGGCCCAGGCCTTCCTCGGCCTCAATCCGTGGTACGCGATCTTCCCGGGTGGAGCGATCGCGCTGACCGTGCTGGGGCTCAATCTGCTGGGCGACGGCCTCCGGGACGTCCTCGATCCCAAGACTGCCTCATCATAGGATCGGGGCGTTTGTCCTAGGGCGTTTGCGCTACGTGTTTGTCCACCCGGTTGCCGGGCGAGTGTGCTAGCCTTGGTTTGTCAGTCACGGCAGCCGGTGGCCGCGACGTTCCCCCGAAGCGACAACCAAAACAACGAGGAGACCCATCGGTGCTTCGACCGCTTCTGTACGTGATCGGCACGCTCCTGGTGACGCAGGCCGCCGTCATCGCTACGTCGGTGTACCTGCATCGTGGCCTCGCGCACCGCGCGCTCCGGCTGCACCCGATCGCCGACTGGGCGTTCCGGTTCATCCTCTGGTTCACCACCGGCCAGAACCGGCGGGAGTGGGTCGCCGTGCACCGCAAGCACCACGCCTTCACCGACACCGAGAAGGATCCGCACAGCCCGCTGGTACACGGCTTCTGGAAGATCCAGCTCTGGAACGTCTACTACTACGTGCGGGAGGCCCGCAACCCGGAGACGCTCGCGCGCTGGGCCAAGGACATCCGGGACGACATCTGGGACCGCGTGCTCTTCAACAAGGGCACGCTCGGTGGGGTGGTCGGCATCGCGTCCGCCATGCTGGTCCTGGGGCCGGGCTGGGGGCTGCTGCTGGCCCTGACCCACTTCATTCTCTACGTCTTCGTGCTGGCTCCGTCGATCAACGGCCTCGGCCACTGGTGGGGGCGGCGGAACTTCGGCAACAACTCCGCCACCAACCTGCGCGTGCTCGCCTGGCTGACCGGCGGTGAGAGCCTGCACAACAACCACCACGCCTATCCCTCGAGCCCCAAGTTCAGCATGGGTCGTTTCGAGTTCGATCCCTCGTGGGTGGTGATCCGGATGCTCATGCTGCTCCGGCTGGCCCGCCTGGTGGGCGAGAAGGTGAAGCTGGCCGCCTAGGTCGGCACCGACTCCGCTCCGGACGCGCCGGGCCCCGGGAGACCGGGGCCCGTGCTATGTCCGGAGCCGGGTTTTCCTTGACGGCTCCGCGGGCCCCCGTGTCCAATGAGGGCCGTGCTGTTCAGCTCGCTGGAGTTCCTCCTTCTCTTCCTCCCGCTCACCCTCGTCGTCGCGCTCCGCCTGCGCGGCCAGCCCCTGCTCCGCTGGATCGCGCTCACCAGCGTGGTCTTCTACGCCTTCGCGGGCCACTGGTGGTTCATCGTGCCCATGCTGCTCACCACCGCGGTGGACTACTGGGTGGCGATCCGGATCGCCGGCGAGCGGCGGTCGCGGGCGCGCGGCTGGCTCCTCGCGGTCTCGCTCGCGGGCAACCTGGGCATGCTCGCCTACTTCAAGTACTCGGGCCTCATGGTGCGCACCGTGGAGCAGGGGCTGGTGGCGATCGGCCTCGAGGGCTCTGCCGGGGCCTTCCGCTGGTTCGAGGTGGTGCTCCCGGCCGGCATCAGCTTCTACACCTTCCAGACGCTGTCCTACATCATCGACGTCTGGCGCGGCCAGGCCCCCGCCGAGCGCAACTTCGTGCGCTTCGCCGGCTTCGTCAGCTTCTTCCCGCACCTGGTGGCGGGCCCGCTCACCCGTCACCACCAGCTCATCCCGCAGCTCGCGCGCATCGCCCGGACCGGCATCGACCCGCGCTGGCGGGAGGGCGTCCTCCTCTTCAGCGTGGGGCTCTGCAAGAAGGTGCTGATCGCGGACCGCCTCGGCAACCTGATCGATCCCATGCTGGCGGTGCCCGCCGGCCTCGACGCCTCGCGCGCGTGGCTCGGCCTGCTCGGCTACGCGTTCCAGATCTACTTCGACTTCAGCGGCTACTCCGACATGGCGATCGGTCTCGGCCGGCTGTTCGGGATCGAGCTGCCCCAGAATTTCAACAGCCCCTACAAGGCGGTCTCGCCGAGCGACTTCTGGCGCCGCTGGCACATGACGCTGTCGCTCTGGCTGCGCGACTACCTCTACATCTCGCTCGGGGGCAATCGCTGCTCGCCCGCGCGCCGGCGCTTCAACCTGATGGCCACCATGGTCCTGGGCGGCCTCTGGCACGGCGCCAACTGGACGTTCGCGGCGTGGGGCACCTGGCACGGCCTGTTGCTGGTCGGCCACCACGCCTGCCCGGCGTGGGAGCGGCGCCTCTCTCCGTTCTGGCAGCGCAACCTCACCTTCCTGCTCGTCACCCTCGGCTGGGTCTTCTTCCGCGCGGACGGCTTCGGCCACGCGGCCCAGTGGTTCGCGGGGCTCGCCGGCCTGCACGGGCTCAGCCTCGCGTGGACGCGGGACACCCTCTCGCTCGGCGCGCTCGTGATCCTCTGCCTGGGCCTGGTGCGGCTCTGCCCCAACAGCCTCGAGCTGCCGCTCGGCCGCCTGGGCCGCGTGCCGCAGGTCGGTCTCGCCACCGCCACCGCGGTCGCGGTGCTCCTGATGAACTACGGCTCCAAGTTCCTCTACTTCCAGTTCTGAGCCATGCGCGCCTTCACGATCACGATGAGCAGCCTGCTGGTGCTGGTGGTGGCGATCAACGGCCTGGCCGCCTGGGACGGGCGCCGCCACGACCGCCGCCTCCAGGCGCTGGCCTCAGGCCTCCGGCCCGGCCAGGCGATGATCGTCTCGCGCGAGCTCGACGACCGCCGGCTCCAGCGCGTCCGGCTCCGGGTGATCCCACGGCCGGCGGTGGTGGCCTTCGGCTCGAGCCGGGTGATGCCGCTCGCGGGCGCCGCCCTCGGCCTCGGCCCCGGGCAGTTCTACAACGCGGCGGTGAGCGCGGCCTCGGTGGAGGATCACATCGCGTTCTGGCAGCTCCTCAAGCAGGGCGACCGGGTGCCGGACATCGCGATCTTCTCGATCGACCACTGGGCGCTCGCCCAGTCCCAGGAGCAGGTGCGCTGGCTCGCCCTGGCCGACCTGGTGCGGGCGTTCCTCGACGGAGCGGGCGGCGCCTCCGGCTGGGGCGGGGCTCCAGTCCAGACGCTGACCTACGAGTGGGCGCGCTTCAAGGAGCTCTTCTCCTACACCGTGCTCCGCGCCTCGGTGGCCGACCTCGAGCGCGCGCTGCGCGGCCGGAGCCGGCGGGGGCGGGAGGTGCTCGAGTCCCTGCGCCGCGACGTGGTGGCGGAGGACCGGGTGGGCGACCGCCGCGCGGTGCGGGCCGACGGCAGCCTCATCTACGATCGCGCCTACGCCGACCAGGGCCCCGAGCAGGTGCGCCAGGAGGCGGTGCGCTTCGTCCAGGCGGGGGCGCGAGGGCTCGCCGAGTTCCGGGTGGATCGCGAGCGCCTGGCCCGTCTCGAGCTGCTCTGGCGCGACATGCGCGCCCGGGGCGTCGAGCTGATCGTCTATTTGCCGCCCTACCATCCCGCCGCGTGGGCCCTGATCCGCGCCGAGCCGCGCGCGGCGGCCGCGCTGGCCGACAGCGCCGCCGCGGTGGCCGCGCTCGCCGCGCGGTCCGGGGCGCGCTTCCGCGACGCCTCGGATCCGGAGAGCATCCCGTGCGGCCCCGAGCAGTTCTACGACGGCGACCACGCCCGGGTGGCGTGCCTGCGTGCGATCATCGAGGGCCTGCTCGCCGCGCCGCGCCCGGGCGGGGGCGGGCCGCAGGCGACCGCGCCGGGCCGCCTGGCCGCGCGATGAGCGGGCGCGGCGTCCTGCGGCACGTCGCGGCGGGCGCGCTCGTGCTCGCGCTGCTCGTGGCCCTCTCGCCGGTCTACCGGGATTTCTTCCTCGACCGGCGCGACCGCTATCGCGGGTCGAGCTTCGCGGCGCACCTCGGGCCCATGGAGTACGACCGCCAGGTGATGCGCGCCTTCACGTGGGGCGGCTGGTTCTGGGATCCGTATCGCTCGATGGGCATGCCCCGATTGCAAGATCTGGGTATGCGCCCGCTCTATCCGCCCCAGCTCGCCCTCGTGTCCGTCCTGCCCACGATGGCTGCGTGGCACTGGAACCACGTCGTCCACGTGCTCGTCAAGGTCGCCGGCCTCGTCCTGCTCTGCTCGGCGCTCGGCTGGCCGTTCTGGGTGGTGGTGCTGACCTCCGCCGGCGCGATGCTCGCGGAGGGCTCGCTGGCCCAGTTCGGCGACACCACCATGCTGCTCTCGGCCGCGTGGCTGCCGGTCCAGCTCTGGCTGACGCTCGTGGCCGCGCGCCGCCCGGGCTTCACCGCGTGGGACGGGGCCTGGGCGGCGGTGCTGGCGCTGCGCGTGCTGTCCTTCCATCCCCAGTACGGGGCCTACTACGAGGTGCTGGTGGTGCTCTTCACGCTGCGGGTGGAGTGGGGCCGCCTGCGCGCGCGGCTGCCCGCGCTGCTCCTGCGCTACGTGGCCGCGGGCCTCCTGCTCGCGCCGGCGCTCCTGCCCGGGTACGCGCACTACCTCGAGTCCGGCCGCCGCCACATCGCGGAGTACGCGGACTGGCACATGCGGCGGGCCTATCTCTGGTGGAACTACGGGCTGCGCTGGAGCGACTTCCGCACCTCCGCGTTCGTGCCGTGGCTCGGCTGGATCGCCATCGTGGCCGCCGCTTTCGTCGGGCGGCTGGCCGGCACGCGGCTCTGGCCGGTGTTCGGCGCCTACCTCGTGTTCGCCCTCTTCCACGCGGTCCCGTATCTCGCCTTTCCGATGTGGCTCACCGGGAAGGCGCTTTTTCCGTTCCGCATTCCCCAGCGCGTGTTCGAGCCCTTCATGTGGCTCGGCATCCTGCTGATCGCCGAGCTCGTGAGCGGCGAGGCCCGCCGCCGCCGCCGTCTCGCCCTGGCCGCGCTGCTCGTGATCGCGCTCGGGGCCTGCGCCTGGCAGACCCAGTTCGATCCGCGCGCGGCCTACGTGGTACCGCGGTGGACGCGGCCGCTGCCCACCCGGCTCGCGGCCACGATCCGGGCCGAGCCGCCGACGCACGTGGCGGTGCTCACCGACCCGGAGGCGATGGCCGACGAGCACGAGCCCATCCTCAACTCGAATCACGCCGACTTCCTCCAGATCCCCGCCGCTCACTTCACCGGGCAGCTTCCGAGCCAGCCGTTCAATCGCATGGCCTACCGCGTGCCCGGCCTGCTGCTGCTGCCGCGCGGCCCGACGTCGCTCGAGGAATGGGAGTCGGTGGTCGACGTCTACGCCGAGCTCGGGATCGGGTGGGTTCTCTGGGACGGAGCGGGGGACCCGGTGCACCCGCGCCTCCAATACGCGGGCGAGGAGCACGGGTTCCGGCTGTACCGCATCCGCGACGCGCGCCCGATGGTCCACGCGGTGGATGCGGTGCGCGTCGTCCCGAACCCGGCCAGCCCGGCGGGGGTGGCGGCTCTCGTCTACTCGCTGCCCGCGCTCGGCCCCTTCTGCTACGGGTGCCCGGCGTCCGCGCGCTTCAGCGCCCCCGGGCAGGTCCGCCTCGACCTGGACTGGCGCCCCGGCGACGTGACGGTGCGGACCGAGGCGCCGGCCGACGCGTTGATCGTGCTCGACGAGAGCCGGTCGCTCGGATGGGCCGTCACCGTGGACGATCGCCCGGTCCGCATCTACCCGATCAACGAGGCCTTCCAGGGCGTGATCGTGCCCGCGGGGCGCCACGTCGTGCGCTGGCGCTTCGCCTCGCCGGGCTTCTTCCCGGGGCTCGCGGTGGGCGGAGTGGGCGTCGCGGTGATCGGGCTCGCGCCGTGGTGGTTCAGGCGGAGGCGGAGCGCGACCGGTGCGTGAGCGGCTCGCGCTCGTGATGCTGGTGGCCCTGGCCCTCGCGCCGCGGCCGGCCTCGGCGGGCGAGCCCTGCGCGACCGGCGGCGGCCCGCAGGCCATCGCCGAGCTGGCCGGGCCGCCCTTCACGTTTCCCACCGGGATCGCCGCGGCCGCCGACGGCGCGATCTGGGTCGCGTCCACCTACGCGGATCAGCTCGTGCGGGTGGACCCGGTCGCACTCCGCACCACGGTGGTGGCCCTGCCGCTGCACTCGCACCCGGTCGGCCTCGCCGCGGACGCGCAGGGGCGCATCTGGTTCGCGGGCAGCGGCGTGGGCCTGGTCGGGCGCCTGGCTCCGGGCGCGGCGCGGACGGCCGAGTTCCCGCCGCCGTCGCTCCTGCGCGCGGCCGGGGCGATCCCGACCGTCTCCGCGATCGCGCTCGCGCCGGAAGGCGAGATCGCGTGGTTCACGGTCGGCCCGCACTCGACGATGGCCTGGCTCCCGGCTGATGCTGAACCCCTTCGACGCGGCTCGGTGGTGACCGAGGTGGCCCTCGGCCCGGGGCTCGGCCGCCCGGAGGGCATCGCGGTGGATCGGGCGGGCGCGGCGTGGGTGACCGAGATGGCCGCGGACACCCTCGTCCACGTCGGACGCGACGGGACGGTGGGGCGGCTGCCGCTGCCGGCGGGAAGCCGGCCCCGCGGCGTCGCGGTCGCGCCCGACGGACACGTGTGGGTCGCCCTGTTCGGCCGCCACGAGCTGCTGGAGGTGACGCCGGCCACCGGCGCCACGCAGTCGTGGCCGATGCCGTCCGGGACGCGCTCGCATCCCTGGGCGCTGGCCGTCGACGAGGCGGGCGGCGTGTGGACGAGCGAGTTCACCGCCAACACCGTGACGTGCTTCGACCGGGGCCGTGTCCGCTTCGCGGTGTGGGCGGTGCCCACGCGCGGGAGCGGCGTGCGCGCGCTCACCGTCGACCGGCGCGGCCGGGCGTGGTTCGTGGGCAGCGGGAGCGGGCGGCTCGGCGTGGTGGGCCCTCCATTGCCCCGTGATACGATGAGCGCGCGATGATGTTGTCGATCGTGATCCCGGTCCTCAACGAGGAGCAGAACGTGCCGGAGCTGGTGCGCCGGCTGCGGCACGTGCTCGGACCGGCCGGGATCTCGTTCGAGGTCGTCTTCGTCGACGACGGCAGCACCGACCGGACCCCCGAGATCCTCCACGCGCTGCACGCCGAGGACGATCGCATCAAGGCGGTGCACCTCGCCCGCAACTTCGGCCACCAGGCCGCGATCTCGGCCGGCCTGCGCGCGGCGAGCGGCGACGCGGTGGTGGTGATGGACGGCGACCTCCAGGATTCTCCCGAGATGCTGCCGATCTTCCTCGAGCACTGGCAGGCCGGCTACGACGTGGTCTACGCGGTCCGCGAGCGCCGCGCCGAGTCCTGGCCGAAGCGGCTCGCGTATCGCGCGTTCTATCGCCTGCTCGCGCGGATCAGCCAGATCGAGATGCCGCTCGACAGCGGGGACTTCTCGCTGATGAGCCGGCACGTGGTGGACGTGCTCAACGCGATGCCGGAGCGGACCCGCTTCGTGCGAGGGATGCGCAGCTGGGCCGGCTTCCGCCAGATCGGCGTCCCGCACCTGCGGGGCGCGCGCTTCGCCGGCGAGGCCAAGTACACCTACCGGCGGCTGGTGCACCTGGCCCTCGACGGCTTCTTCTCGTTCTCGTACCGCCCGCTCCAGCTCGCCTCGCTCTGCGGGGTCGTGGTCTCCACGCTCGCGTTCGCGCTCGCGGTGGGCCTGGTGGTCCTGAAGCTCACCCACGGCATCCCGCTGGTGGGCTGGACCTCGCTGATGGTGGCGGTGCTGTTCCTGGGTGGCGTCCAGCTCATCTGCGTGGGCATCCTGGGCGAGTACGTCGGGCGCATCTACGAGGAGAGCCGGGGCCGGCCCCCGTACCTGGTGGCCCGGGTCGTCGGCAAGACCCAGCTCGGGGAGAGAGCGGCGGGTGGCCCGAGGAGCCCGTGAAGGACGAGCCGGACAAGCAGGCCCGCTACTTCGAGCTCGGCGAGAAGTACTTCTGGCTGGCGTCCCAGAACGAGATCATCGAGCGCGAGCTCGCCCCGCGCCTCGGCCGGCTGCGGCGTAGTCTCGACCGGCCCCTCCGCATCTTCGACGTCGGCTGTGGGCCCGGCAACATGCTCAAGCGCCTGCAGGCCCACGGCCTCGCCTACGGGTCCGACTTCTCCCTCGACGCGCTGGCCTTCGCGCGGCGCAAGGGCCTGCCGCTCCTGCTCTCGAGCGACTCGACCGCGCTCCCGTTCGCGTCCGGCTCCTTCGACTGCGTGGTGGCCCTGGACGTGCTCGAGCACATCCAGGACGACGCGGCCGCGCTGCGCGAGATCGCGCGGGTGACGCGGCCGGGCGGCGCGTTCGTGTTCGCGGTGCCCGCGTTCCCCGCGCTGTGGCGCCATCACGACGTGATGTACGGCCACTTCCGCCGCTATCGCCGCGGAGACTTCGTGGGCCGGGTCCGGGCCGCCGGGCTGTCGGTGGAGAGCTGCCGCTTCTTCAAGTGCGCGTTCTTCCCCCCGCTGCTGCTGCTGGCGAAGCTCGAGCGGATGCTGGCCTCGCTCGCGGAGCCGCGCGACAACTTCTACGCGGTGCCCGCCTGGCTCAACCGGGTGCTCGCGCGCGAGATCGTGCTCGAGGAGCGGAGCGGGCTCACGCGCTGGATGCCGTTCGGGGTGTCGCTCCTCTGCGTCGGGCAGCGGTAGCCGATGGCGAGCGCGCGCGCGATCGGGGTGGTGACGGTGGCCCGCTCCGACTACGGGCACCTGCGGCCGGTGCTGGAGGAGATCCGCGCCACCCCGGGGCTCGAGCTGCGGCTCTTCGTGGGGGGCGCCCACCTGTCGAGCGGCCTCGGAGAGACGGTGCGCGCGATCGAGACCGACGGCTTCCCCATCGCGGAGCGGATCGCGATGCCGGTGGAGTCGGACGCGGCGGCGGACCTGGCCGCGGCGGCGGGCGCGGGCCTGGCCGGCTTCGCCCGCGCCTTCGCCCGGCACCGGCCCGATCTGGTGGTGGTGCTCGGCGATCGGCTCGAGATGCTGAGTGCCGCGGTGGCCGCCCTGCCGCTCACGATCCCGGTGGCCCACGTGCACGGGGGCGAGGTGACCGAGGGGGCGATCGACGAGCAGATCCGCCACGCGATCACCAAGCTCTCGCATCTGCACTTTCCCGCCGCCGAGCCCTTCGCGCGCCGGATCCTCCAGATGGGCGAGGAGCCCTGGCGCGTGCACTGCGTGGGCGCGCCGGGCCTGGATCGTCTCCCGCGCCTCGCGGCGCTCTCGCGGGCCGACCTGGCCGCGCGGGTCGGGCTGCCGCTGCGTACGCCGACCCTCCTGGTCACGCTCCACCCGGTGACCCTCGAGGCGGAGGACACCGGCGCGCACGTGGAGGAGCTGGCGGCGGCGCTCGCGCGGACCGACGGCGACGTGATCATCACCTCGCCGGGCGCGGACACCGCCTACCTGACCATCACGCGGCGGCTCGAGGCCCTCGCCGCGACCCGACCGGGCACGCGCTTCGTGGCCTCGCTCGGCGAGGACGCCTACTGCTCGCTGCTGCGCGAGGCCGACGTGATGGTGGGCAACTCCTCGAGCGGCCTCATCGAGGCGCCGTCCTTCGCGCTACCGGTCGTCAACATCGGCCGCCGGCAGCACGGGCGCCTGCGGGCCGCCAACGTCGTCGACGTGGGCCACGGTCGGGAGGAGATCCTGGCCGGCCTGCGGCGCGCGCTCGATCCCGCCTTTCGCCGCGGCCTGGCCGGCCTGCGCAACCCCTACGGCGACGGCCACGCGGCCCCCCGCATCGTCCGCGTCCTCGCCGAGGTCGCGCTGGGCCGGCGCCTCGTGCAGAAGCGGTTCGTCGACGGGCCCTCGCCCGAGCGATGACGCTCGGGTTCCTCGCCTCCCGCAAGGGCTACCTGAAGGTCACGGGCGCGCTCATCCAGGCCGCGCTCGACCGGGGCCACCGGGTGGTGCTCCTCGACGATCCGGCCCAGAAGAAGCCGGGTGAGGCGACGACCGCGGCCGACTTCGCGGCGTGGCCGGCCGCGACCGTGGCGAGCTACCCGTGGGGCTCTCCGCTCCGGCCGGTGCTGCAGGCCCACGGCGTGCAGGCGCTGGTGGGGCCCTCGCTCCACTGGGTGCTCGCGAGCATGGGGCGGCTCGCCGAAGCCGCCCTGATCGGGCGCGACGGCGTGCGCCTCTACTCGGTGGACTACGTGTTCGAGACGGTCACCAGCGATCCCGCCGGCTACCGCCTGATCGACGTCACCTTCTACCAGAGCGGATTCCAGCGGGAGCTCCACTGGCGGCAGCCGCGGTTCCGCGACTGGGCCGCCGACTTCGGCACGCTCCGGGGTGAGCTCGACCTGGAGCGACGTAGCGCGGTGTCCGGCTCCACCATGCTGGATCAGCTCGCGCTGGTGGGCGATCGCGCGGCCCTGCGGCGGAAGTGGGGCTTGCCCACCGACCGGCCCGTGGTGCTGTTCATGTCGCTCAAGATGGAGGCGGGCGAGGGGCAGCGCCGGCACCTCTGGGGCGGCGCGCCCGCGCTGGTGCGCGCGGCGAGGGCGCTCGCGGGCGGGCGGACCGACCTGGCGCGGGCGGCCCTGCGCGGCAATCCGTACCGGGCCCTCGCGGACGCGGTCCGCGCATTCTGCCGTCACCAGCGCGCGACCCTCGTCGTCAAGTCACGCGAGAAGAACCGCGATCCCCGCTTCATCCGGCAGATGGCGGACCTGTTCGTGGAGCGTGACGACGAGGTCTATCCCTACACCTCGATCCAGCTCATGGCCTTGGCCGATCTCTGCATCCACCTCCAGAGCGGCGCGGTGATGGAAGCCGCGTTCTGCGGCGTGCCGTCGCTGAGCGTCAAGATCCCGCCGCCCTACGAGCCGGATCTCCCCGCCTACGAGGAGACGTGGGGCGCGCGACCCGGCAGCATGCAGAACTGGCCCGGCGTCGTCCGGTCGGCCGGGCTCGAGGAGGTCCCGGCGGTGCTCGCCCAGTGGACGCTCGACGGCTGGGTCATGGATGCCGAGGCCCACCGGGCCTACGTGGAGCGCTACCTCGGCTTCGACGACACCCGCAGCAGCGCGCGGGTGCTGGAGGTGATCGAGCGGGACGGCGGCCTCAGCCGCCCGGCCTAGCCAGCAGGAGCTCGGCGAGGGCGAAGTCGAGGGCCGCGTCGATGTTCACCGACGCCTCCCGCGGCATCACGTAGGGCGCGGTGACCGTCGGGTAGAAGGTCCGCTGCGCCCGCAGCGCCGTCACGCGGATGGCGTAGATGGAGCCGTTCGGCCGGTAGGCGTCGGGCAGGTCCTGGCGATGGTCCACCGTGGCCCGCTCGGGGAAGAGCCAGCGCAGCCGCCCGTCCTTCACGGTGAGCATCCAGTAGGGCGGGTAGTCCGGCTCGGTCACCGCGACGACCGCCTCCGCCTTCGGATCGTCCCGCAGCACCGCCAGCGCGCCGTCGATGTGCTCGGCGCGCCGGAGCGGCGCGGTGGCGGGGAGCTGGACGACGACGTCGGCGGCGAACCCCTCGTGCCGGGCCAGCCAGTCGACCGCGTGGAGCGTCACGTCCACCGTCGAGCTGCGGTCGCCGGCCAGCTCCGCCGGCCGCACGAACGGCGCGGGGCAGCCGGCCTGCCGACCCACCGCCAGGATCTCGGCGTCCTCGGTGGACAGCACGGTCCGGGTGAGCGCCGCGCACCCGAGCGCCGCCTCGATGGTGTGGACGATGAGCGGCTTGCCGCCGAGCGGGCGGAGGTTCTTCCGGGGCAGGCCCTTCGATCCGCCGCGCGCGACGATCACGCCCAGCACCGACGGCGCGGTCACCCGGCCGCTCCCGCGCGCGTCGCGCGCCGCCCGGCGGCCTCGACGAGCGTGTCCGCGATCACGTCGATCCGCGCTTCGCGCGGGAGATGGCGGCTCGCCTCGTGGAACCGCAGCCGCTCCGCGTGCGTGCTCGCCCGGGCGAGCAGCCCCCCCACCTCGTCGGGCCGCTCGGCCACCAGGCCGAGGCCGGCTTCCACCCCGTCGGGCCGCTCGAGGCCGGTGTAGGTCTGGAGGAAGGTCCGGATCTCGGGCGTGGTGAGCAGGAAGAGCACCGAGCCGAGCGGCCGGGCGCTCCGCGCGTCGAGGAACGCGTAGTCCATCGAGCAGTGCGAGAACCCGGTGGTCACGACGTCGCAGGCCGCGAGCCAGGGCTCGACGTCGCCACCGGCCGCCTCGTAGATCGCGACCCCGGCTCGGCGCAACGCGAGCGCGTGACGCTCGCGGAGCGCGGGGAACTTCGGATGCTCGCGCAGCAGCACGAGCGGCCGGGCCGGCCAGCGGGCGAGCGCGTCGGTGAGATGCGCCACCGCGGCCTCGTGTCCCGGGATCTCGGGGGGCTGGCCGAAGAAGCCGACCACGAGACGGTCGGTCGTCGCGCCGATGCGGGCCCGCGTGCCGGCCCGGAGCCTCTCCACGTCGAGGCGCGCGTAGGCGGCGTGACGGAGCGATCCCACCATGATCGTGGCCGCCCCGAAGCGCTCGCGGGTGATCCGGGCCGCGAGCGCGTCCCGCACGAGGTAGGTGCCCGCGTAGGCGCCGGCGATGGCGTTGGCGTCGCCGGGATAGTCCTGGAGCGCGAAGGTGGGCCGGCCGGCGGCGCACGCGAGGAGGCCCTCGTCGAGGCCCACCCCGAGCGAGGAGATGCCGACCAGCAGCACGTCCGGCGCCGCGCTCGCGATCAGACGCCCCGCGGCGTCGAGGAGCGCGGCGGGATCACCGCCCGGCGGCACGTGGACGGAGCCGTCGGGGAGCGCGAAGCGGATGGGCCGCTCGCCGGCCGCGTCGAGCACGTCGAAGGCGGGGCCGCTCGCCGCGACCGTGACGGCCAGCCGGGCGTCCGCGCGCAGGGCCGGACAGAGGGCGCGCATCTGGGCCGCCCCGCCCGGGTCGCGGGCCGAGACCAGGACGCGAGCCGGCGTCACGGCTTGGCCAGGCCGGCGGCCACGACCGCCTCGGCGAGCGCCCAGTCCTCCGCGGTGTCGATGTCGATGGCCTCGACGGCGTCGGTGGGGAGCGGCCGCAGGCGGGGCGGGAAGAGCCGCCGGTGCCGGGCGAGAGCGTCCGCGGTGACCAGGTAGATCGTGCCGCTCGGGGTGAGGAGCGGCCGCACGTCCTGCCGACGGATGCGGTCGTCCCACGGGGCCAGGGGCTCGAGCGCGCCGCCTGCATCCTCGTGGTACATCACCGAGAGGCTGCGGTCGATGCGGCAAACCCCGATCACGCCCTCGGTATCGGGCTTGCCCAGCAGCGCCATCGCCTGGCCGAGCCGCTCCGGCCGCCGGAACGGGCAGGTGGGCTGGAGCAGCATCACCGCGGCCGGGCGGTAGCCGGCCTCGCGGGCGAGCCAGGCCACCGCGTGCTCCACCACCTCGAACGAGCCGGTGGTGTCGGTGGCGAGGGCGGCCGGGCGCAGGAACGGGGCCTCGAGGCCGTGCGCCCGCCCGATCTCCGCGATGCCGGGGTCGTCGGTGCTGAGCACCGCGCGGGCCGCCACGCCGGACGCGGCGATCGCCCGCGCGGTCCAGGCCAGGAGCGGCAGGCCGCCCAGCGGGCGCGTGTTCTTCCCGGGCAGCCCCTTGGAGCCGCCGCGGGCCGGGACCAGGATCAGGAGACCTGGTGCCGCAGCGCCCACCGGTCGCCTTCGCGCTTCCAGAGGTGCGGGGAGCGGAACCGGTCCACGATCTCCCAGAAGCGCGCCTCGGTGATCCCCATGTAGTCGATGTTCTCCTGGAACCACTTCCGGGGGAACTCGCCGTCGAAGCGCCGCACGAGGGCCACACCTTCTTCCCGCGTGAGGTGGCGGTTGCGGATCTCCTGGGCCGCGTCGTAGGAGGCGCGCCCGAGGCCGAACTTCACGTAGGTCGTGTAGTAGTGGAGGCCGTCCATGCGGTCGTCGATGCTGTTGTACTTCGAGTAGGTGCCCTCGGTGCGCTCGGTGTTGGCCTCGAAGCCCGCGTGCTCGACCGCGAAGTAGTAGCACTCCTGCGGCACCCACTTCACGTAGTAGCCGAGGTAGTGCACCTCGATCTTCTTCTCCGCGAGGACGCCGGGGTCGACCGGCAGGTAGGGCTCGAGGTCCTTGGGGCCGATGCCGTGCGCGGTGAGCTCGGGCACCCGCACCCCGCCCAGGTAGAGGTCGTCGAGGCGCGCGCCGCCCGCGTAGTAGCGCGGGTCGCGCTGCGGGGTGGCCGCCTCCGCGATGGGATTGCCGTACTCCACCTCGTTCTCCCCGTAGACCACGAGGGGGATGTCGTGCATCGCGGCGAAGCGGGGCGGGAAACCCTTCTGCCCGAAGATGAACGGCTGGAAGGGATGGAGCAGGTTCTCGAAGGCCAGCCGCGTCAGCGTGCGGTGGACCCGTCCGTTGGGCGTGCAAAGGTAGTTGTCGAAGCCGGAGTGGATCCACGACTGGAAGTTGCGCCAGCCCACCTCGGTGTAGATGTGGGGCGCCCACGTCACGGTGAGCGGGTTCATCCCGTACTTGTACTTGAGCAGGTGGGCCGCGTAGACGCTGTCCTTGCCCCCGCTGCCCGGCACCAGCACGTCGTAGCCGCCGTCGGAGCGCCGGTGGCGGTCGAGGAGCTCGCGCAGGGCCCGCTCCCGCTCCGCCCAGTCGACCCGGTCCTTCATCTCCGCGAACCGGCAGGCCGCGCAGACGCCGTCGGCGTCGAAGTGGATGGTGTCCTTCTTGGACGCGCCGGTGTGCGCGTACTCCACCGCGGACGACGGCCGCTGGTTGGAGATCACGCAGCGGGCGCAGAACCGCACCTCCGCCGGGAGGCCGAACTTGGTCTCGAGCATCGGGATCGCCCTCAGGCCCCGTTCACGAACGCGTCCACGATCGCGAGCCCGACCTCACCGCTCTTCTCCGGATGGAACTGGCAGCCCGCGATCGGGCCGGCCGCGATGGCCGCGCAGGCCGGGGCGCCCGCGAACGTGATGTCGGCCAGGCGCTGGCGGGGATCCGGGTGCGCCGCGTAGGAGTGCACGAAGTAGGCGAAGTCGCCGGGCTTGACGCCGCGGAAGATGGACTCGCTCCACGGAGGGCCGCCCGCGACCGGCTCGAGGCGGCACCAGCCCACGTTGGGGATCTTCTCCCGGCTGCCCGGCGGCGGCGCGGGCAGGCGATCCACCCGGCCGGGCAGGATCGCGAGCCCCGCGTGGTCCCCGAACTCGGTGGAGGACCCCAGGAGGAGCTGCATGCCGAGGCAGACGCCCAGCAGCGGCCGGCCCGTCGCGGCGAAGGCCCGGACCGCGTCGTCGAGGCCGCGCTTGCGCAGGCCCTCCATCGCGTCGGCGAAGGCGCCCACGCCGGGCAGGATCAGGCGCTCGGCCTGCCGGACCACCGCTGGATCGGGCGAGAGCGTGGGGACGCCGCCGACCTTGACCACCGCCTGGCACACGCTGAACAGGTTGCCGCGGCCGTAGTCGACCACCACCACCGCCTGCGCGGGGCCACTCACGCGCCCGCTCATGCTGAAGTCCTCACCGGGATGTCCGCCTGGGCGAGGCGAGCCTTGATCGCTCCGATGCCGTGCTTGCCGTAGTGGAGCACCGAGGCCACCGCGACCGCGTCCGCGCCCGCCTCGGTCAGGGCCTGCGCCGCGTGCTCCGGGGTGCCGACGCCGCCGCACGCGATCACCGGCACGTCCACCGCGCCGGTGACGCGCCGGATCAGGTCGAGGTCCATGCCCTTCTGGGTGCCCTCGCGGTCCACCGAGGTCACTAGCAATTCGCCCGCGCCCAGGTCGACCCCGCGCCGCGCCCACTCGATGGCGTCGAGGCCGGTGCGCTCGCGCCCGTTGTCGGTGTAGGCCTCCCAGCGGTCGGGCGCGATCTTCTTGGCCTGGATCGAGAGCACCATGCACTGGCTCCCGAAGGCCTCCGACACCTCGCGGACCAGCGCGGGCCGCGCCACCGCCGCGGTGTTGATGGCGACCTTGTCCGCCCCGCTCCGCAGGGCGTCGCGCACGTCGTCGAGGCTCCGCAGGCCGCCCGCCACCGTCATCGGGACGAACACGGCCTGGGCCGTGCGGCGCACCACCTCGAGGATGTTGTTGCGCCCGTAGAGGCTCGCCACGATGTCCACGTAGAGGATCTCGTCGGCCCCGTCGGCGTAGTAGCGCCGGGCGTATTCCTGGGGATCGCCGATCACCCGCAGCCCTTCCAGGTGGATGCCCTTGACGAGGTTGGGGCCCTTGACGTCGAGCCGGGCGATCACCCGCGCGGCCGGCATCTCAGTCGACGGCCACCCACTGGCCGCTGGCGCTGGAGCGCGCGCAGGCGTCGATGATGCGCTGGACCCGGAAGCCGTCGCGCAGGTCGACCACCGGCTTCTCCCCCCGCTCGACGCAGCCGAAGAAGTGGTCGATCTCGTCGATGTACATCCGGTCGTAGGAGGGCTCGAGCGTGAACGTCTCCCACTTGCGGCTCGCCTGGTCGAAGGCGCGCACGGTGTGACCCTCGAGATCCACCAGCACGGTGCCGGTGGTGCCGATGATCTCGACCTCGCTGCGGGCGGAGCGGTCGACCATGTCGAGGTGGATGGAGCCGACCGCGCGGGCCCCGAAGCGCGCGATCACCTCGCACACGTCGTCGGTCTCGACCTCGAGGTCGCTGAAGGTCCCCACCACCGAGAAGACGCCCGCGATCGGTCCGCAGAGCCACTGCATCCAGTCGAACGCGTGGCACTCGTCGAGCAGCACCCCGCCGCCCTGCGCCTTCTTGGCCATGTAGAACGAGCGGTAGTCCTCGTAGGGGTGCCAGTCGGGCAGGTAGACGCCGGTGAAGCTGCGGGCGGTGACGATGCGCCCCACGCGCCCGGCCTCGATCAGCTGCTTGGCCTTCTGGAGCGGCTTGAAGAACCGCAGGCAGAAGCCGGTCATCCCGGTGAGCCGCCGCTGCTGGATCACGTCGAGCAGCGCCGGGATGCCCTCGATCGAGTGGGAGACCGGCTTCTCCATGAAGATGTGCAGGCCCCGCCGCGCGAGGGTGAGCGCGGGCTCGAGGTGGTAGGCGGTGGGCAGGCAGATGAACCCCGCGAGGTAGGGGCCGTGGGCCAGCGCTTCCTCGAGGGTCGCGTGCACCGGGGTGCCGGGGTGCTTGGCCAGGATCTCGGCGCGCCGTTCCTCCCGCGGCTCCACCACCGCGGCCGAGCGCCGCGTGGCCAGAAGGTTCCGCAGGTGGCGCTTGCCGATGGAGCCGCCGCCGACGACGAGAGCAGAGATCATGGCAGGAGCATGTCCTCGGTGATGGGGGTGTGATGGGGGATGGGCCGGGCGGTTCGCCGCCCCAGCACGCGCGGCAGCGCGGCCGGCGAGAGCCCGGTGCCGGGCCGCAGGATGACGACGTCGTCGGGAGCGAGCGCGGTCCCCGCCGGCACGTCGCGCGCGGCGACCAGGCTCTTGCGCGCCACGTCGCGCACCGGCAGCTCGCTCGGCGCGGGCCGCTTGACGCCGTCGCCCATGGCCGCCTCGACCTCGCGGATCGCCTGGACGAGGCCGCGGAGCTCGTCGGGCAGCAGGGAGGCCTGGTGGTCCGGGCCGGGCAGCGAGCGGTCCAGCGTGAAGTGCTTCTCGATGTAGGCGGCGCCGCGGGCGGCGGCCGCGATGGCCACCGCGGTGCCCGGCGAGTGATCGGAGAGCCCGACCGGGGTGCCGAAGGCGCGCGCGAAGGTGTCCATGACCCGCAGGTTGGTGAGCGCGGGATCGGCCGGGTAGTTGCTGACGCACTGGAGCAGGGCCAGGTCGGTCGTCCCGGCCGCGCACAGGGTCGCCACCGCCGCGCCGACCTCCTCCAGATCGGCCATGCCGGTGGAGAGGATGACCGGCAGGCCGAGCGCGCCCACCACCTCGAGCATGGGCAGGTTCGTCACGTCGCCCGAGGAGATCTTGATGCGCCGCACGCCCAGGCGCTTCAGGAAGCGGGCGCTCTCGGGATCGAACGGGGTGGACATGAACTCGATGCCCCGCCGGGCGCAGTGGGCCAGCAGCATCTCGTGATCCGCCGGGGACAGCTCGAGGCGGGCCAGCATCTCGTACTGGCTCGGCTCGCCGCCGAGGGCGCGCCGCTGGTACTCCGCGGTCGCCGCGCTCCGGGTCACGAGCCGGTCCACCGCGAAGGTCTGGAACTTCACCGCGTCGGCGCGCGCCGCCGCGGCCACGTCGACCAGGGCGCGGGCGAGCGCCATGTCGCCGTTGTGGTTCACCCCGGCCTCCGCGATCACGAAGGTGTGCATTTCGCTTGACGCATCTTACACCAGCATGTTCAACTTGTGAACGTTCAATATGCAGCGCCAGCACGAGCGGAACCTCGAGATCCTGACCGCCATCGGCGAGGGGGCGCCGGTCACCCAGCGCGCGCTCGCCCAGCAGCTCGGCGTGGCCCTGGGGCTGGCCAACCTCTGCCTGAAGCGCCTGGCCGGCAAGGGCTTCATCAAGATCGCGGAGTTCCCGAGCAAGCCGGCCGCCCGCAAGCGCCTGCGATACGTGCTCACCCCCAAGGGCATGGCCGAGAAGAGCCGGCTCTCCTACGAGTACATGGCCTATTCGCTCCGGCTCTTCCGCCGCACCCGCGGGCACCTGCGAGAGACGATGGCCCGCTTCCACCAGGGCGGCATGAAGCGCTTCGCGCTCTGCGGGGTCGGGGAGGCGGCGGAGCTCGCCTATCTCACCCTGCGGGAGTTCGGGCTCGAGCCGGTCGGCGTGTTCGACGTGGCGGCGGGGGGCCAGTTCCTGGGCTTCCCGGTCCGGGCGCTCGCCGACCTGGCGCCCGACGAGGTGGACGGCGTCATCGTGGCCACCTTCGACCGGCCGGAGCAGCGCGTGGCCGAGCTGACGCGGCTCGGCGTGCCCCCGGAGCGCTGCCTCACCCTGCGGCGGCTCACCACGCCGGAGGCCCGCCGGTGAGCGTCCCCACCGTCCGCTCGTCCGGCTCCGCGCGCCGCCTGCTGATCCTGGGGGCGGGGGGCCACGGCCGCGCGGTGGCCGATCTCGCCCGGGCCTGCGGCTTCACGGTGGCCGGCTTCACCGACCCCTCGCTGTCCGCGGGCGGCCCCGGCGCCCCGGTGCTGGGCACCGACGCGCAGCTGGCCGCCATCATCCGGCCCCAGCGGATCGACGGCGGCGTGGTCGGGGTCGGCAACACCGCGCTGGCCCGGCGCGGCCAGCTCTACGAGGTGCTGGTGATCGCGGGGGTCCCGCAGCCGGCGCTCGTGCATCCGCGCGCGATCGCATCGCCCTCCGCCGAGGTCGGCGCGGGCTCGGTGGTCTTCGCGGGCAGCGTGCTCGGCAGCGGGGTGCGCATCGGGGCGAACGCGGTGCTCTACAGCGGGGTCGTGGTCGAGCACGAGTGCGTGATCGCCGATCACGCCTATCTCTCGCCCGGCGTGGTCCTGTCGGGTCAGGTGACGGTGGAGGCCGGCGCGTTCCTCGGCGCGGGCGCGGTCGTGCTGCCGGGCCTGCGCATCGGGGCGGGGGCGGTGGTGGCGGCCGGCGCGGTGGTGACCGCGGACGTGGCGGCGGGCCAGACCGTCATGGGCGTGCCGGCCCGCGCAGCCCGCCGCGAAGGAAGCGAATGAACGCGACGGGCGAGAGCAGGGCCCGGGTATAGCGCAGGTTCTCGGTGGTGCCGGGATGGCGCGCGAAGAGGTAGCCGAGATAGACGCACGCCGCGCCGACCGCGGCGGGGATGCTCGCGGCCCAGCCTTCCGCGCCGACCGCGACGCCGCCCACGCGGAGGGCCTCAAACAGGGCGAGCAGCAGCGCGAAGCCGCCCACGTAGGTCGCCACGTGGCGGTAGAGCGGGACGGAGGCCAGCTCCCGCGTCCACCGCACGTAGATCCAGCACGGGAACAGGACGAGGAAGAGGCGGGCCGCGGCCGCGCCGGGCGGGCCGGGCCAGAGGCCGGCCCAGCCGTCGATCAGCGGCTGCGGCGGCACCAGGGCGACCAGCACGATGGCGTAGGCCACGACCCGCAGCAGGTTCACCGGCACGAAGCGGCCGGCGCGGTCGAGCGCCATGACGATGAAGGTGTAGGGGTTGACGATGTTGGCCACCACCGCGGCCAGCACCAGGATGCGCAGCGGCAGCGCGGCGGGGCGGAAGGCGGGCCCGTACAGCAGCGTGATGCCGGGCTCGGCGAAGGCCCAGAACGCGAACGCGAGCGGGACGGTGAGGAAGAGCAGCTTGTCGAGGGCGTGGAAGAAGAACTCGCGGGCCTCGCGGTCGCCCGCCTCGCTGCGCCGGGCGTAGAGGGCGGAGAGCCGGGTGAACAGGAAGGTGGCGGGCGCCGCGATCACCCCGGACAGCGCTTCCCACAGCGCGCGGGCGATCTGGTAGTGGCCGGCCGCGGTGAGGCCGGCCCAGGCGCCGACCGCCACCCGGTCGATGGAGTCCTGGAAGAGGGCGAGCGGCGTGGTCACCAGGAACGGCCGCGCGTAGCTCCAGTAGGCGTCGAGGCTCGCGCGGGTCGGCGCCCGCGGGGCCACGCGGTAGCGGCGGGCGAGCACGACGGCGGCGGCGAGCCCGCTCAGCACCGGCTCCACCACGAAGGTGAGGGCGACCGCGATCAGGCTCGGCGCCGCGCTCAGCACCGCCACCGTGGCGAGCAGGCGGAGCAGGCGCGCGGCCAGCAGGATGATCGCGTGGGGGACCACCCATTCACGGGCGACCATGACCTTGAGGAAGATGTCGGCGAAGTTGGTGGCCACCTGGGCGCCCAGCAGGGCCAGGAACACGAGGGCCAGGTCTGAGCGCGTGAAGATCCCCTGCACGGACCACAGCACGAGGACCGCCGCGACCAGCACCGCGTGCAGCGCGAGCTGGATGGCCAGCATGGTGCCGACGCACCGGCCCGCGTCCTGCCCTTCCGCGAGCCGCTTCAGGTGGGCCTGGGCGAAGCCGGGGAGCAGCGCGGCCATGACGAGCCCGACCACGCCGGTGCTGAAGCCGAGCGAGCCGAGCGCGGCCGGGCCGAGCACGCGGCCGACCAGGATCGAGACCAGCATGCCGAGCGCGGCGCCGCCCCACGTGCTGCCGAGCAGCAGGAGCGACTTGCGCGCCAGGTCCTGGGACGGCATCGCGCCTGATTCTATCGCACCCGGGAGTTTGAGGATTCCGGGCTCGTTGTCTATCATGCGTTAGGCCCACATGGCGAGCATTCCCCAGAATCTCTGCGTGCCGCCCGGCACGAGCATCCGCCTGACGCTCGAGGCCATCACCAAGAACGGACGTCAGGTCGCGCTGGTGACCGACGCGGACGATCGCCTCCTCGGCATCGTGACCGACGGCGACGTGCGCAAGGCGCTGCTGCGCGGGGCGTCCCTCGACGCGCCGGTGGGACCCAACATGAACGCGGCGCCGATCACCGGCCGGGCCGGGCTCGCGCGGGGCGCGGCCACCGAGCTGATGCGGGCCCGCGCCATCCGGCACCTGCCCCTGGTGGACGCGGCCGGGCGCCTGACCGACGTGGTCTTCCTCGACGACGTGCTCGCGCGAGTGTCGCTGCCCGCCGCCGCGGTGATCATGGCGGGCGGCATGGGCACCCGGCTCCGGCCGCTCACCGAGGAGACGCCCAAGCCGCTGCTGCGGGTGGGCGGGCGCCCGCTGATCGAGATCCTGATCGAGCGGCTCGAGCGCTCCGGCATCGGCCACGTGCTGGTGGCGGTGCACCACAAGTCCGACATGATCCGCGAGGCGCTGGGCGACGGCTCCCGCTTCGGGGTGCGGCTCTCCTACGTGGACGAGCCCGAGCGCCTCGGCACCATCGGCGCGCTGACCCTGATCCGCCCGCGGCCGGCCGAGCCCTTCTTCGTGATCAACGCCGACATCCTCACCAAGTGCGACTTCCGCGCGATGTGGGAATTCCACCGCGCCGAGGGCGCGCGCATGACGGTGGGCGTCTCGCTCCACCAGGTCGACATCCCGTACGGCGAGTTCACCCTGCACGGGACCCGGATCAGCCGGGTGGAGGAGAAGCCCAGGAAGGAATTTCCGGTCAACGCGGGGATCTACCTGCTCGATCCTTCGCTGACCGACCTGATCCCGCCCGGGCAGTACTTCGACGCGACCGACCTGATCCGCGTGTGCCTCGAGCGCGACCTGCCGGTCTCGGCCTACCTGATCCGCGAGTACTGGCTCGACGTGGGCCGCCACGACGACCTGCGCAAGGCCGATCACGACGTCGCCGAAGGGCTGCTGGACTAGCCGCATGCAGACCGTCGGCATCGTGGGCATGGGTTATGTGGGGCTCACCATGGCGGTGGCGCTCGCCCGCAAGGGCTTCACCGTCCACGGGGTGGACGCCTCCCCCGCGGTGCTGGCCGCGCTCGGCGAGGGCCGCGCGCACCTCTTCGAGCCCGGCGTGGAGGAAGGCCTGGCCGCGTTCCGCGGCGACCGGCTCCGGGTCGCCGCCTCGCTGCCGCCCGAGGGCGTCGACGCGGTGATGATCTGCGTCTCCACGCCCACGAACCCGGTCACGCACGCCCCCGAGCTGGAGAACCTCCGCGCGGCGGCCCGGCACGTGGCCGAGCGCGCGCGGCCCGACACCCTGGTGATCGTGCGCTCCACCGTGCCGGTCGGCGCGAGCCGCAACGTGGTGCTGCCCGAGCTCGCCGCGCGCTGGGGCGCGGGCGTGCGGCTCGCCTTCGCGCCGGAGCGGACCATCCAGGGCCAGGCGCTCCGCGAGCTGGAGGAGCTGCCGCAGGTGGTGGGTGGCCTCGACGACGCGAGCCGCGACGCGGCCGCCGCGCTCTTCGCGCGGGTCACTCGGCGCATCGTGCCGGTGGGCTCGCTCGAGGCCGCCGAGCTGGTGAAGCTCGTGAACAACTGCCATACCGACCTCATCTACTCCTACGGCAACGAGGTGGCTTTGATGGCGGAGCAGTGGAGCCTCGATCCGCTCGAGGTGATCCGCGCCGCCAACCTCGACTACCCGCGGCCCGACGTGGCCAAGCCGGGCTACGTGGGCGGCGGCTGCCTCTCGAAGGATCCGTACATCCTGATGAGCGCGTCGCGGGCCGCCGGCTACACGCCGTGGCTCGTGGGGCAGGCGCGCGGGCTCAACGAGCACCTGCCGCTGCGGGTGGCCGAGCGGGTGGTGGCCCTGATCCGGTCGGGCCGGGGCAGCGCGGAGGGCGCGCGGCTCGCGGTGCTCGGCTGGGCCTACAAGGGCTGGCCGCCCACCGACGACATGCGCGGGGCGCCGATCCACGCGATGCTGCCGATCTTCCGCGCCGCCGGCCTCGAGCTGCGCGGGCACGACTACCTGGTGGCGGCCGAGGTGATTCGCGGCCTCGGGGCGACCCCGCTGTCGGCGGAGGCCGCCTTCGAGGGTGCCGACGCGGTCCTGGTGATCACCAACCATCCCGAGTACGCCAAGCTCGACCTGGCGGCCCGGCTTGCGGTGATGCACCGCCCTGCGGTGCTCTTTGACTCCTGGCGCATCCTCGACGAGGAGGCGGCGCGCCGCGCCGGGGTGCGCTACGCGGGGATCGGGTATGGCTAGGATCCTAGTCCTGGGCGGGGCCGGCTTCATCGGCGCCCACCTGGCCGCGCGCCTCGCCGGCGAGGGCCACGCGCTCACCCTGGTCGACGACCTCTCGCGCGGCCGGCGCGACGCGACCATCGAGGCCCTCGTCGCGCGCCCCAACGTCTTCCTGGTGCAGGCCGATCTCACCCAGGCGGGCGCGCTCGACGGGCTCCCGCGGCAGTGGGAGCAGGTCTACATGCTGGCCGCGGTGGTGGGCGTGCGCAACGTCGAGACCGACCCCGCGCGGGTGGTGCGGGTGAACACGCTCTCGCTGCTCCACCTCCTCGACTGGATGCCGGGGCAGGGCGAGGTGCTCTTCTTCGCCTCCACCAGCGAGACCTACGCGTCGGGCGTGGCGGCGGGCCACGTGCCGGTGCCGACACCGGAGTCGGTGCCGCTCGGCGTGCCCGACGTGGCCGCGCCACGCTTCGCCTACGCGGCGAGCAAGATGCTGGGGGAGGCCGCGGTCATCCACACCGCGCGCGCCCGCGGCCTCCGCGCGGTGATCGGCCGCTTCCACAACGTCTACGGCCCGCGCATGGGCACCGACCACGTGATCCCGGAGCTGGCGCTGCGCGCGCTGCGCCGCGAGGACCCGTTCCGGGTCTTCGGCCCCGAGCAGCGCCGCGCCTTCTGCCACGTGGCCGACGCGGTGGAGGCGATGACGCGGCTGATGACGACCGAGGCCGCGTGGGGGCAGGTGGTGAACATCGGCAACGACGCGGAGGAGACGCCGATCGCGGACCTGGTGGCGCTCGTGCTCCGCACCGCGCACTTCGCTCCCAGCGTCGAGGCGCGGCCCGCCCCGGCCGGCTCGGTGGCGCGCCGGTGCCCCGACATCGGGCGCCTGCGCGGGCTGACCGGCTTTGCGCCCAAGATCGGGCTGGAGGCGGGCGTGGCCGAGACCTTCGACTGGTACCGGCAGTGGTGGGAGCGCGAGGGGCGGCCGCGATGACCACGCCGCGCCGGACGATCCCGAACGCGGTGCCACACCTGGCCGGCAACGAGTGGAAGTACGTGAAGGAGTGTCTCGACACCAACTGGGTGTCCTCGGCCGGCCCCTTCGTGGACCGCTTCGAGCGCGAGGTTGCCCAGCACGTGGGGGTTTCCTACGCGGTGGCCACCGTCAACGGCACCGCGGCCATCCACGTGGCCCTGCTCGCCGCGGGGGTCGGGCCGGGCGACGAGGTGCTGGTGCCCGCCTTCACCTTCGTCGCGACCGCGAACGCGGTGGCCTACTGCGGGGCGCACCCGGTGTTCCTCGACAGCGAGGACGCCTCGTGGGGCCTCGATCCGGCCCGCGTCGCCGAGTTCCTCGAGCGCGAGTGCCTCGTGGAGGCAGACCGCGTCGTGAACCGGCGGACCCGCCGCGTCGTGCGGGCCCTGCTGCCGGTGCACCTCTACGGTCACCCGTGCGATCTCGACCCGCTGCTGGCCCTCGCGCGCCGCTACCCGATGGCGGTGGTGGAGGACTCGGCGGAAGCGCTCGGCGCGCGCTACCGCGGGCGCGCGGTCGGCGTCGACGGCCTCGTGGGCTGCCTCTCGTTCAACGGCAACAAGATCATCACCACCGGCGCGGGGGGCATGGTGCTCACCCGCGACGAGGCGACGGCGGCGCGCGTGCGGCGGCTCACCACCCAGGCGCGGGGCGACGCGATCGAGTTCGTCCACGACGAGATCGGCTTCAACTACCGGCTGAGCAATCTCCACGCGGCGCTCGGCGTGGCCCAGCTCGAGCAGCTCGACTCGTTCGTGGAGGACAAGCGGGCCACCGCCGCGTTCTACCAGCAGGCGCTGGGCCGGGTCGACGGCGTGCACCCGTTCGTCGAGACGGCGTGGGCGCGGTCCACCTACTGGATGGCCTCGGTGCTGCTCGACGAGCGCCGGTGCCCCGACGTGCCCGCCCTGATCCGCGTTCTCAACGCGGGCGGGATCCAGGCGCGCCCGCTCTGGCGGCCGCTCCACCTGCAGCCCGCCTTCCGCGCCGAGCAGGCGGGCCCCGTCCCGGTCGCCGAGCGGCTGTACGCGCGCGGCCTCTCGCTGCCGTGCTCGGTCGGGATCACCCCGGAGGAGCGCCAGGACGTCGTGGACGCGGTCGTTCAGCAGCTGCGGTGAGCCACGCGGTCCTGCTCCGCGACCGGCTCCGGCGCTACTACACCATTTACTATCGCGACGTGCTGGGCATCCCGGACTGGTCCGTCCTGGTGCGGCTCCGGGAGGACGAGGAGCAGCAGGAGCGCGGCCGGCTCGAGCGGCTGCGCCGCGTGCTGGGCGGGGCGCTCCACGGCCGGCTCCTCAACGTGGGCTGCGGGACCGGCGGCTTCAACGTGGCGGCCGAGGAGGCGGGGGTGCGGCCGGTCGGGGTGGACGCCGACGCGGAGGCCATCGCGATCTGTGCGCTCAAGCGCGAGAAGGCGGGCGGCGCCTTCGTGCGCGCCGCCGCCGAGCGGCTGCCGTTCCCCGACGCGACCTTCGACGTCGTGTACTGCTTCTCGGCCATCGAGCACGTGGAGTCGGTCGAGGCGACGGTGGCGGAGATGGTGCGGGTGGCCCGGCCCGGCGGGCTCGTCTACGTGCACACCCCGAACGCGTGGTCGTGGTACGAGGGCCACTACAAGCTCCTGTGG
>JBGQHJ010000054.1:0-28370 GCA_041497895.1 Methylomirabilia bacterium | reverse complement strand
CGAGATCGCCCTTGCGGACCCGGCGGATCTTGATGAGGGGGGAGCGGCCTTGCGAGTCGAGGCCGGGCCGATCGACGGTCGCCCTCATGATTTCTCCGGCACGCCCGCCAGCTCCTCGAGCAGCGTGATCACGCCGGAGTGATCGAGCCCTCCCTTGCCCTTCACCCGCATGGCGTTGAACAGCTCCTGCACCACCGCGGTGCACGGCAGCGGCACGCCGAGGGCGCGGGAGGACTCCATGATGAGGCCCAGATCCTTGAAGTGGAGGTCGATCTTGAAGCCGGGGTTGTAGGTACCGGCCACGTAGTTCGGGGTCTTCTGCTCCAGGCACTTCGAGCCCGCGAGCCCGCCTCCCAGCGCCTTCAGGGTGAGCGCGCGATCGAGCCCGGCCTTGCGGGCCAGGGTGAGCGCCTCGCCGAGCGCGGTGAGGTTGACCGCCACGATGATCTGGTTGGCGAGCTTCGTGAACCCGCCCGCCCCGAGGGGACCCAGGTGCGTGATGGTCTTGCCGAGCGCCTGGAAGATCGGGAGCGCCGCGTCGAAGTCCGCCTTCTCCCCGCCCACCATGATGGACAGCGCGGCGTCGATGGCGCCCTTCTCGCCGCCCGACACCGGCGCGTCGACCATGCGCACGCCCTTGGCCGCGAGCGCCTTGCCCACCTTCTGGGAGACGAGCGGCGAGATCGTGGACATGTCCGCGAGCAGCTGCCCGCGCTTGGCCCCTTCGATGAGCCCGTCCTTGCCGAGGGCGACCAGCTCGACGTCGGGCGAGTTGGGCAGCATGGTGACCACGACGTCCGACTGCGCGGCCACGTCCCTGGGCGTCGAGGCTGCCTTGGCGCCCGCCCCCACCAGCTCCTGGACCGGCCCCTGGCTCCTGCTGTGGACAACCAGTGGATAGCCGGCCTTCAGCAAGTTCTTGGCCATGGGACGGCCCATGATTCCGAGCCCAATGAATCCAACGACTTGCGCCATGGTGACCTCGTGGGGACCGGATGGGAGGAGCGACGGCGGTCCGGACAGTGGAATATCACAGGCCCGCGCGAGGAGTCAAGGCATTCGAGGTCTCAGCGCAGGCGGATCGACTCCTCTTGCGCCCGGCGGCGCACCCAGTCGGGATCGAACTCGCTGATTTTCCACGGCTCGCCTGGCTGGCGGATCATACGGAAGCGGATGGGGCCCTGGACCGGATCGCGGTAGGAGATCCAGGCGTCCGGGCCGTCCCGCGAGACGTCGAACGCCTGCAGGACCGCGACCACCCCGACCGGCAGGGCCACCGCGGCCGGCCGGACGCCGGCCCGCTCCACGCTCCGCCGGATCTCGACGCGGACGCGCGCGGCGACCTGCGGGCGCAGGCGGCGACGGGCCAGGCTCGCCACCAGCTGGCGCCCGTTGGCCTCGGCCAGAGTGGCGGGCGCGGGCTGGCGCGCCAGGTAGTCCGCCACCAGCACCTCGGTGGCGCGGTCGGCGATGCGCTCGACGTCGAAGTACCGCAGGGCGGTGGCCTCGTCGTGCTGCTGCAGCGCGGTGCCCAGCTGGTAGAGCGCGTAGCGGGGCGTGGTGGTCGCGTAGACCGAGCCGCCCGCGAGCAGCCCGAGCAGGCCCACCGGCACTCCCCACGACCACCCGCGCCTCGCCATCGTCCGGGCCACGCTACCGCAGGGCGCGCCGCGGGCGCAACCGGCCCCGTCTGCACGAGCGGCTTGACCGGGCGCGCGGCCTGATGTATTTATATTCTCCATGACGAATATATATGTGAGCGGAGGAGACGGGGGCCGCCGGAGGCAGGCGATCCTCGCGGTGGTGGACGAGGGCGGGGTGCGCTCCCAGGAAGACCTGCAGCGGCGGCTCCGGCGCCGGGGCATCCTGGTCGCGCAGCCCACGCTCTCGCGCGACCTGAAGGCGCTCGGTCTCGCCAAGACCCCGACCGGGTACGTGGCCGCGCCCGCGCCCGCCTTCGTGCCCGCGGAGGCGCGGCAGGGCACGCTCGACCGGGCGGTGGCCGAGTACGTGCTGTCGGTGCATGCCGCCGCCTCGCTGGTGGTGGTCCGCACCCCGCCCGCCGGCGCGCATCCCCTGGCCCGCGCCCTCGACGAGGCCGCGCTCCCCGACGTGGTGGGCACCATCGCGGGCGACGACACCGTCTTCGTGGCCACCCCCGGCCCCTCGGCCGCGCTCCGCCTCGAGCGGCGCCTCCGCGCTCCCCTGGCCCCGGCCCGGGTGGGCCGGCGCGCCTGAAAGGACGAATCCATGCTGCGCTCCGAGATCCACGAGCACCGCGACGGCGACATCCTGATCAGCACGGATCCGGCCCGACTCGACCTCGAGACGGTGCACGGCTTCCTGACCGGGTCCTACTGGGCGGAGGGCATCCCGCGCGAGACGGTCGAGCGATCGATCCGCCACTCGATCTGCTTCGGCGCCTTCGACGGCGGCCGCCAGGTGGGCTTCGCCCGCGTGATCAGCGACCGCGCCACGTTCGCCTACGTGGCCGACGTGTTCGTGCTGGACAGCCATCGCGGCCACGGCATCGGCAAGCGGATCATGACCGCGGTCACCACTCATCCCGAGCTACAGAACCTGCGCCTCTGGACCCTGTTCACGCGGGACGCCCACGGTCTGTACCGCCAGGTGGGCTTCCGGGAGGCGCGCCATCCCGATCGCCTGATGGAGCGGCGGCAGCCGCAGCCCTACCGCGCGGGCACGGCCAACGGCGCGCAGGGCGCCAAAGGAGAGCACACGACATGAGCACCGACGTGGCAGCAGTCATGAAGATCACGGACCGGCCGCCGGTGGTGATGGTCGAGGGCCACGGCTCCCGGCTCCGGGACGAGGACGGCAAGACCTATCTCGACTTCGTCCAGGGCTGGGCGGTCAACTGCCTGGGTCACTCCCCCGCGGTAATCGCGGAGACGGTCGCGTTCCAGGCGCGGCGGCTCATCAACTGCAGCCCGGCGTACTACAACGCGGAGATGGCGCAGCTGGCCAGGCGGTTGGCCGAGGCGTCCGGCCTCGCGCAGGTCTTCTTCTGCAACAGCGGGGCCGAGGCCAACGAGGGCGCGATCAAGCTGGCGCGCAAGTGGGGCACCCGCTACCGCGAGGGCGCGCACGAGATCATCACCATGGACCACGGCTTCCACGGCCGCACCCTCGCGACCATGGCCGCCTCCGGCAAGCCCGCCTGGGAGACCCTGTTCGAGCCCAAGGTCTCGGGCTTCGCCAAGGTGCCGCTCGGCGACCTGGACGCGGTGAAGCGCGCGATCACGCCGCGGACGGCGGCGGTCATGCTCGAGCCGATCCAGGGCGAGGCCGGCGTCTACCCGGCCGGGGACGAGTTCCTGCGCGGGCTGCGCGCGGTCACCGAGGAGGCCGGGCTGCTCCTGATCCTCGACGAGATCCAGACCGGCATCGGACGCACCGGGCGCTTCTTCGCCTTCGAGCACGCCGGGGTCGTCCCCGATATCCTGACGCTCGGCAAGGGCCTGGGCGGCGGCGTGCCCCTGGCCGCCCTCGTGGCCGCGGAGCCGGTGTGCTGCTTCGAGTACGGCGACCAGGGCGGCACCTTCAACGGCTCCGCGCTCATGACCGCCATCGGCAACGCGGTGGTCGAGACCGTCTCGAGCCCGGCCTTCCTCGCCGACGTGGCCGCCAAGGGCGAGTACCTGACCCAGCGGCTCCTCGAGCTATCCGCGCGACTCGGCCACGGCGAGGTCCGCGGCCGCGGCCTCCTGGTCGCGCTCGAGCTCAAGGGCACGGACGCGGCCAAGGTCTCCCGGAGCGCCATGGACCGCGGACTCCTGATCAACGCCCCGCGCCCCGACACGCTCCGCTTCATGCCGGCCCTGAACGTGATCCGCGAGGAGATCGACGAGATGCTGATCCTGCTGGAGTCGGTGCTGCAACCGAGTTGACTCACGGCGGGCCCGGAGGGCAGCGGGCCGGGGGCGGCCGGGGGGCCGGGTAACCCATCCCCTGCACGGGCAATGATGTCGATGTGCGCCCGGGTTGGGAACTCCTGACCCGGCTGAAGCGGGAACAGCGGGTCGTGGTTAGAGGCCCCCCGGCCGCCCCCGGCCCGCTGCCCTCCGGGCCCGCCTACCCGCCCATGAACTGACCGAGCAGCGTGAGGCGCTCGCCACCGGTCAGCGGCGTGTCGAGCTCGTAGCTGACGCCGAGGACCTCGTCGTTCACGAGGACTTCGATGTGGGAGCCGAGCTCGGAGTGGTCCGGGCTCCACAACGCCGAATCGAGCTCGGGGAAGCGCGCGGTGAAGCGGCGGAGCACCGTGCGCGGGGTATCGCCGCGGCGGATGTCCTCATCGAACAGCTTGCTGCCGGTGCCGTCGCCGCCCACGTGCTTGGTCACCCACGTGGTGACTTCTATATGCGCTCGGCTCGCCTTCGGCTGCGCCTCGCCAGGCAACTGCCCGCTCTCCCCCCTCTACTTCTTCCCGTAGAGGTCCTTCTCGAGCCAGCCGAGGTCGAGGGCGCGCAGGAGGTCACGCTTGGGCTTGCCGGTCTTGCGGTCGTAGTTGACCGTCTCGTACCAGACGTCGAGCATGCGGTCCCACTGCTTGCGGACGTCGTGCTCCTTGGCGGGGCCGTCGACCGGCTGCGAGCCGTAGCGGGCCGAGGGATATTCCACCTCGGTGCCGATGCCGCAGCGCAGGTTGAAGGCGCGCAGGATCGCGGCGGTGCGGTTGCCGAAGCGCACCGCGTCTTTCAGACGATAGTCCCAGCCGGTCGCGGCCGAGAGCGCGCTGGTCAGGTTCGCGATGCGGGTGCGGAAGGTAAACGAGCAGCCGCCCAGGGAATCCTCGAGGTGGCGCCGGCCCCGGATCATGCCGACCAGCTTGGCCACCTGCTCGCCGTCGAAGGGATTGATGCGGCCGGGGGCGCCCACCTCGGTCTGGAACGTCGGGTTGGCGCTCTCCATGGTCCCGTTGGACGACGTGCAGGTGTCGAGCATCTCCTCCCATCGCCCCCGGTGATCGTGGCCCCGGGGAGACGCGCCCTTCATGGTATAGATCGCGCACTCGGCCGCCTTGCCGCCGATCTTCTCGGAGGCGCGCTTGACGCCTTCGGCCAGGATGTCGCCGAAGCCCTGCCGGTGGCTGATCATCTGGAGCAGCTTGTTGGCACCTTCGACGTCGCCCCAGGTGAGGCGGAAGCCCACCTGCTTCTCGGTGAGGTAACCCTTCTCCATGCACTCCATCACCCAGCCGCAGACCCAGCCGAACTCGTTGACGTCCACGCAGGCCCGGTCGATGCGGGTGTTCAGCCAGGACACCGGCACCTTCTCGGTCAGGCCGATCGTCCAGCCCGCGCCCGACCAGCCCTCGTATTCCGGTTCGTCGACGCGCTCGCCCGCGTGCGGACCGGTCGGGATCACCTGGATGTGGCAGTGGCGCATGCCGCAGGCGTTGCACTGATGCCCGCGGTGATCGAAGCCCTGGCGGAGCTTCGTGGCTTCCCACTCCTTCATGTCCACATCGCCGGTGAGATTGGTCGTGTAGTTCTTGATCGGCAGCGCCCCGAGCTTCGAGAGGTTCACCACTCCCGGGAGCGTACCCAGGTTGTAGAGCGTGGACGTCGACGGGTCGGTATTCAGATCGTGCGCGATGTCGTCGGCGACCTGGATGAGCCCGCGGGCGTCGTGGGCGGCCAGCGCCTTGGTGCCGCGCACGATGCACACCGCCTTGAGCCTTTTCTTGCCCATCACCGCGCCGCAGCCGTTCTTGGAGGCCACGTGCCCGTAGTCGCCGTGGATGGCCGCGAACCGCACCAGGTTCTCGCCCGCGGGGCCGATGGCGTAGACCGAGAGCCGGTGACCGGCGAGACCGTGCTCGGTCTCGAGCGCCTGCTGGGTCTCCCACGTGTCCTTCCCGGCCAGGTGGGCCGCGTCGCGCACCTCGACCACGTCGTCGTTGATGTAGAGGTAGGAGAGCTTCTTGGCCTGCCCCTGCATGACGATGGCGTCGTAGCCCGAGTACTTGAGCGCGGCGCCGAAGAAGCCGTTGGCCTGCGTCGACGTCGCGCCGCCGGTGAGCGCGCCGCGCGTGATGACGGTGAGCCCGCCCGTCCCCCACACCGGCAGGCCGGCCAGCGGGCCGGTGGCCATGATCAAACGGTTGTCGGGGTGATCCCACTGCACCTTCGGCCCGACCTCGTCGTAGAGGATCTTGGCCCCGAGACCGATGCCCCCCAGGTACTCGCGCCGGTCCGCCTCGCTCCACGCCTCGGTCCAGGTCTTGCCGGTGGAAAGGTTCACGCGAAGGAGCTTGCCGGCATAGGCATAGATCGGCGTCGGCGCGGGCTTGGCGGCGGCACGGGTCGTGGTCGCGGTCGGGCTCATAGGGCCACCGTTTGGGGCAACTGGGGTGATTGAGACGGCCGGCCGAGGATGGTCTCGGGCAGCAGCCGGCCGGCAGTGTGCGTGGCGATGAAGGCCGGCTTGACGTCGAACGGGTTCTTCTTCAGGTGCGCCTTCCAGGCCGAAAGGTCCACCCCGGAGTAGACGAGGCCCTTGAGCATCCCCACGTCGTTGGTGGTCCACACCGCCTCGGCGGGCCCGCAGATGACGGCCCCGGTGAGGCGCCCGCCGTGGAAGAGGAGCTTGCGATACTCCGAGCGGCCGGCGCGCAGCGCGGTGTAGACCTCGGCCTTGGGATCCTCCCACTGGCCGAAGGAGGCCACGTCGAGGTGCGCGACCTCGACGATGTTCATGATGAGGCTGCCGCGATAGGTCACGTCGCGGCCCGCCATGTTGGCGCCGACCACGCGCCCGTGCTCCTGGGCGGTGGGCTCGATCGCGTGCACCTCCGCCGCGCCGGTGATCAGGTTGCGCCCGCGCGCCACGTCGCCGGCCGCGTAGACGCTCTTCACGCTCGAGCGCAGGTGGTCGTCGACGAGGATCCCGCCGGGAGCCTCGGAGGCGGTCGCGATGCCGGAGCCCTGGAGCCACTCGAGATTGGTGCGGATGCCGGTGGCCATGATCACGAGGTCGGCGGTGAGCGGGTCGCCCTTCTTGAACGAGAGCTTCCGGCGGCCGCCCACCTGCTCGATCTTGGTCACCGTCGCCCCGGTGCGCACCGCCACGTCGTGGTTCTCGAGCCACCGCTGCACGATCCCGGCGCACTTGTCGTCGACCATGCGGGGCAGGATGCGCGTCGCCACTTCCACGATGGTGAGCTTGGCCCCCCGGGCCAGGATCGCGTTGAGGATGGTGAACGCGATGAAGCCCGCGCCGACCATGACCACCCGGCTGCCGGGGGGCATGCCCGCGATCACATCCTTGGCCTCGTCGAGGGTCCAGAAGCAGTGGACGCCGGGGCCGTCGGCGCCCGGGATCGGCGCCTTGGCCGCCCGGGAGCCGGTGGCGATCAGGCAGTCGTCGAACTCGACCTTGGCGTCGTCGTCCAGGGTGAGGGTCCGGGCCGCGGGATCGAGGGCCTTCGCCTTCCGGCCGACCAGGGCCTTCACCTTCCAGGCGGTCAGCGCGGCGGGCGGCGCAGTGTACACATGGCTCTCGGAGATGGTGCCCCACAGGTAATAGGGCAGGACCATCCGGGAATACGGGCGCTCGGCGGAGACCAGGGTGATCTCGGAGGCGCCGGCCCCGATCAACCGCTCTTCTTCTCTGATAGTCCGGATCGCGTTCATCCCCGCGGTGCCGCCGCCGACGATCAGGTGCCGGGCCGGCATCAGCGGGCCTCCATCGCGAGCACCCGCGCGGTGCGCTCGGCCGCGAAGTCGCCGATCCAGTCGGCGGTCTCCGCCTCCTCGAAGGTGATGGCCTCGGTCGGGCACGCCGACGCGCACGCCGGAGCGCCGCCACACAGATTGCACTTGTAGGCCTTCTGGGTGTCGCCGTCGTAGAACATGGTCCCGTAGGGGCACGCGATCGTACACAGCTTGCAGCCCACGCACGTGTCGTCGACCACGTCCTTCGCCCCCACCGCGTTGATCTGGATCGCCCCCACCGGGCAGGCGGTCATGCACCAGCCCTCCGCGCACTGGGTGCACGTGTAGGGCGCGTAGGAGGTGTAGCCCTCGAACGGCGACACCCGGATGACCGACTTGGAGGGCTGGAACAGCCCGGTCTGCATGTAGGAGCACGCCAGCTCGCACCGGAGGCAGCCGGTGCACTTCTCGGGATGGAGCGCGAGTACTTTCATCGAGTCAGCGACGCTTCCCTTTCCGCCGCGGCGCGGAGCGGCTGCGCTCGAGGCGATTGATGAAGGTATCGAGCGGGATCGCGGGCATCGTCATCATCTGCACCGAGCCCCGCGCGCCCATCTCGATCGAGACCGACGAGACCGTCTCGTTGTCGGCCGCCTCCAGGATGGTCACGAAATCGTAGGGGCCGAGCACCGCGTACTGCGCGAGCACCTTGGCTCCGCGTCGCGACAGCTCCCGGTTGACCTTGCGGATCCACCCCGGCCGGGCGTGGATGACCTTCCGGCCGGATTCGCTCAGCGTGCTCAGCATCACGTAGTGGGCCACGGCGCGCCTCCTGGGATGTGCGAACGGTGCGCGTAGTATAGCAAAGCGCTCAGTCGCTCTCTCCGGTGATGCCGAACTCGACTCGGCCGCCCGCCGGCGGCGCGGCCGGCGGCGGCGCGGCCTGGGCCGAGCCCGCCGGGGCGGGCGGCGCGGGAGCGGCGGACGGCGGCGCGGGAGCGGGCGGGGTCGAGGACGCGGGCGGCGCGGACGGCGCGGGCGAGGCCGAGGGCGCGGACGACACCGCCGAGGGCACGCCGGCGGCGCCATCCGGCGCGATCACCAGCCGCGCCTCCGGGATGCCCTCCACCTTGGCCAGTCGGTCGCGCGTCACGTCGAGCCGGCGCCGCTTGAGCTCGGCGAGCGCGGTGGTCGGGGCCGGCTCGCGCTTGCGCAGGAGCAGCAGCTGCTCCTCCACCGTCTTGGGAAGCAGCGCGTCCTTGATGGTCACCTGGTAGTACTTCCGGAGGGCGGCGGCCTGGTCGCCGATCCCCTGCTCCTTCTGGAACTTCTCGAGCCGGGCCGCCACCGCGCGCTCCTTGAGCGCCTCCTCGTCCTCCGGCGAGGTCACCGAGGCGAGGGTGAGCCCCACGTAGGGCGCGCGGCGCAGGAAGTCGCCCACCCGTACCGTCTGCCGCTCCATCTCCGGGCTCAGGACCGCGCTCCCCGGCGCGAAGATGAGCGGGTCGACCTTGAGCTCGTCGATCTTGTCCCCGCTCGTGAAGAGCCCGCCGATGGCCCGGAAGGGTGCCCTGAGCACGTTGATGATGACGTTCTTGACCGCGGTCCAGATCGCGTCGCTGAAGTCGAACTTCTTGTCGGTCAGCGTGCCGCTGATCGGCACGTTCACGTGGATGTTGCCGTCGCCGTCCTTGATGAGGGCCACGATGAGCCCGAGCGGCAGCCCGATGCGCTTCTTGACCTCGTCGGAGGCGCGCGAGGGCGCCACCTTCAGGTTGCCGACCAGGATGTCGTTCTTGGCGTCGAGCTTGTCCTGCTCGATCTTGTACTCGAGCTTCGCGGTCAGGTCGCCGCGCCGGATGATCCAGGCGAGCAGGCTGTCCATGTAGGGATTCGCGGCGGGCAGCGCGAACTTCCGGAGCTCGCCCGTCATGTCCACGTAGGTCGGGGCCCCGATCGCCGCCATCTCCCCCCGGATGTCCATCGCGGAGTCGCCGCCCACCACCGCCTGCATCGCGATGCTCGCGTGCTGGCTCGCCTTGTTGGACAGGTCCTTCACCACCAGGTTGATCTTGGAGATGTCCTCCGAGAAGGGCGGCTGGGTGGTGTGGTCGAGGAAGCGGGTATAGCCGTCCTCGATCGCGATCTCCTTGAAGTAGAACTCCATCGTCTCGAGCAGCCCGGGCGACTTCGCGGCCGTCCCGGCCGGGGCGGGCTTCTCGGGCGCCTTGGGCGGCGGAGCCGGGCTCGCGGGCGCGCCCGGCTTGGGCTTGGGCGTGAAGAGCCTCTGTACGTTCATGGTCCCGTCCGCCGCGCGGTCGACCTCGCCCACCGGCTGCTTGAGGAGGATCCGGGCTACCCGCGCGTACGTGGGCCACGCGAAGTCGATGCCGTTGATCTCCAGGCGCTGCAGCCGCAGCGGCGCGTCCTTGCCGTCCGGCTCCTTCACCGCGAGGTCGGTCGCCCAGCTCTTGCCCCGGGACAGCGCGGTGAGCTTGCCCTTGACGATCCGGACCCGGTTCTGGGTGTCGGCGTTGAAGCGGCCCGAGAAGCTGGCCGGGAACGGGAAGTAGGCGTGATACGGCTCGATCGGCGCGTCGCGGGTCGTCACGGCCAGGGTGACGTCCACCGGATCGATCCCGACCGGGCCCTTCGCGCCGAACTTGCCGCCGCCCGGGAGCACCATCGCGAGGTCGAGCTGCATCGGCCGCGCCGCGGGCCAGGTCACGTCGCTCAGCTGAAGGCTGAGGCCGCCGATCTTGAGCACGGTCGGGGGCGAGGAGATCGCCTCGTCGGTGAACGTGGCCGACCCCTTCACCGTCACCTTCTCCACCGTGATCTTGTACCCGGCGTCGGCGGGCGGGGCCGACGGTGCGGGAGCGCCCGCGGCCCCAGCGGGGGGGCCCTTGGCAACGGGAGCCGGCCTACTCGACGCGGCCGGTGCGGAGCCCGCGGGAGCCGGCGCGGCCGTCGGCTTCTTGGTGAGATCGAGCAAATCGATCTGCTCCTGCTTGTCGCGCACCGCCTTGAGGTCGAGCCCCTCGACGTCGACGCTCGAGAGGGTGACCACGCGAGAGACCAGGTTCACTTCCTTGAGTCCCACCCCGATGCGCGGGACGGCGAGGAACGGGGTGGTCTTGCCCGGCTGGCTGAGCGCGAGCGAGGTGACCGCGACGTCGCCGGTGACCAGCCCGACCGCGAGACCGCCCGGTCCCGACCCCAGCTCGAGCTTCACCGCCATGTTCACGCCCGCGATGCCGGAGTCGAGGGTGGCCGGCAGCGGGGGCAGGTACGGCCGGATCTGGAGCAGGCTGAAGTTCTGGATCGAGAACTTCCCCGCGAACGAGGTCGGGGTGAGGTCGATGTCCTGGGCCGAGAACTCGACCGGCGAGTCGTTGAGGGCCGCGCGCACCGCGAGGGTCCCCACCGGGCCGGAGGGCCGGGTGGTGAGGTTGCCGGCCTCGATGCTCAGGTCGCGCACCCTCCACTCGCTGGTGGGGGTCACCGCGCGATCGACCGCGGTGATGTTGGCCCGGATCAGCGCGAAGTGGTTCACCGCGATCGTCCAGCGCGACTTGGCCTTGGGGTCCACCGGCTTGGGGGGCGGCGCCCCCTCCTTGGCGGTGGCGAGCCGCTTCAGGATGTCCGAGAAGTTGAACTCGGTCGTGCTCAGGCGGACGAGGTTCACGGTGGGCGCGGTGAGCCGCAGCTCGGCGATCCGCACGTTGCCGAAGACGACCGACCACGGCACCACCCGCACGTCGAAGCGCTCGAACTCGACGAAGGTCTGGGCCGGATCCGCCTCGGCGAGCCGGAACTTCTTGATGGCGACCCGGCCGGTGAAGAGGTTGATGTCGATGTCCTCGATGCTGGCCGCCCGCCCGGTGATGGCGGGAATCTGCTTGAGGGCCTGCCACTTCACGATCTCGGGTAGGCTCCAGACGAAGGCCACCCCCAGCACCAGCAGCACGCCCAGGACGATCAGCCAGCGCGTCAGACGGCGAGTCATGAACTTCCGCCCTCCCCGGCTAGACGGGCGCCTGGCCCGAGGACGGTTTCAGGAACGAGTAGACGCTCGTGAAGTCACGACGGCCGAGACCGTGGGAGGAGGCGAGCCGGTAGACCTGCTGGGCGGCCGGCGTCACGAAGAGCGGCACCCGGAGGTTGCGGGCGGCGTCGACGGCCAGCCCCAGGTCCTTGCACATGAGGTCGGTCATGAAGCCCGGCTTGTAGTCGTTGCTCGAGGCCGCGTTGGGCATGAGCCCCGGCACCGGGTGCATGAAGCCCATCAGGAACGTGTTGCCGGAGGACTTGGAGATCACGTCGGTGACCACCTTCGGGTCCATCCCGAAGCCCTCCGCGATGCGGAAGGCCTCGCTCACCGCCACCCCGCACACCCCCGCGATCAGGTTGTTGCAGAGCTTCACGACCTCGCCGCTGCCCACCGCCCCCACGTGGATCACGTTGGTGCCCATCGCGGCGAGCACGGGCCGGGCCTCCTCGAAGTCGGCGGCGGCCCCGCCCACCATGATCGCGAGCGTGCCGTCGGTGGCCCGGGGCGTGCCGCCCGAGACCGGCGCGTCGATGAAGCGCACGCCGCGCTCCTGGGCGGCCTTGGCGACCCGCTGCGACACCGCGGGATCGATGGTGGACATGTCCACGCACAGCGTGCCCTTGCGCGCGGCGGCCAGCACCCCGCCATCCCCCGTATACACCGATTCAACATTGGGCGACGAGGGCAGCATGGTCACCACGATGTCCGCGGTGGCCACCGCTTCCGCCGCGCTCGCCGCCGCGGTCATGCCCGCCGCGGCCGCCGTCTTCACCGCCTCCGGGTTGCTGTCGAACGCGGTGACGGTGAATCCCTTCTGGACGAGGTTCCTGGCCATGGGCAGCCCCATGGTGCCCACGCCGATGAAGCCGATGCGCGTCATGCGGTGTCTCCTTCGGAGCGGAGCGAGACGCCGGCCCATTCCTCGATGAGCCGGGCGATCGCGGTGTGATCTTGCTCGCCCATGCCGCGGGCCATGGCCAGCCGGTAGATCTCGGTGGCGGCGCGGGCCACCGGCGACGGCACCCCCGCCTCCTGGGCGAGGCGGCCGTAGCCGTCGAGATCTTTCATCATGAGGCGGATCGCGAAGCCCGCGTCGAAGCCCCCGGTGAGGATGAAGCGCGGGAACTTGTAGTCGCTCGCATTGGAGCGCCCGCTCGAGGCCTGGATGATCTCGACCGCCCGCGCCGGATCCACCCCGGACCGCGCCGCCACCGCCACCGCCTCGATGGTCAGCGCCAGGATGCCGCCCGAGCACATGTTGTTGACGAGCTTGATCGCGTGACCGGCGCCCACCGGGCCGGCGTGGAAGATGTGCTTGCCCATGCGGGCGAGCACCGGGCGGGCGCGCTCGAGCAGCGCGGGGTCGCCACCCACCTTGATCGCGAGCGTGCCCTCGGTGGCGCCGCGGACGCCGCCCGAGACCGGCGCGTCGATGAGCGCGGAGCCGCGCGCGGCCACTTCCGCGGCCAGCTCGCGCGTGACCGAGGGATCGGCCGACGTCATCTCGAGCACGAGACTGCCGGGCCGCAGCGCGTCGAGCAGCCCCTTGGGCCCGGTCAGGACCTGGCGCACCTCGCGCGAGGTGGGCAGGATCGTGATGACGGTCTGGGCCGCGGCCGCCACCTCCGCGGGGGAGGCGGCCCAGCCGGCCCCGCGGGCCAGCAGGGGGCGCGCGGCCGCCTCGCGCGCGTCGTGCACGATCAGGGCGTGACCTCCGTCCACCAGGCGGCCCGCCATCGGCGCGCCCATGTTTCCGAGCCCGATGAAGCCGATGGTCTCGCTCATGTGTGCTTTACTCCTCGCATGCTGCTGGGCCTGCTGCTCATCGCCGTCGCGGCCGCGTCCTGGGGAACGACCGGGGCCACCATGACCCTGCTCTCGCGCGACGCCACCGTCTCCCCGCTCCTCGTCGGCTGGAGCCGCCTGGCCATCGCCGCGCCCTGCCTCCTGCTCGCCGCCGCCGGCGCCGCGCGCCTCGGCCCGCGCTCCCCGACGCGGCGGACCTGGCCCGCGCTCGGCGACCTGCCCCTCTGCGCCGCCCTCGGCCTCGCAATGGCCGCTTACCAGGTCTGCTACTTCCGCGCGGTCACGCTCGTGGGCGTGGCCGCCGCGGCCCTGCTCGCAATCTGCTCCGCCCCGCTGCTGATCGCGGTGCTCGCCGCGGGCTTCCTGGGCGAGCGGCTCACCCCGCTCGTGCGCCTGTCGCTTGGAACGGCGGTCGCCGGAACGGCGCTGCTCGTGGTCGGCCCGCGCGGACTCGACCAGGTCGCGGGCCGCTTCGGGCTGGGGGCACTACTGGCGCTCGGCGCGGGGGTATCTTACGCCGTGTACGCGGTGGCCGCCAAGGGGCTTCTGGCGCGCGTCACGCCGCTCGCGGTCTCCGCGATCACGTTCGCGCTGGCCGCGGTGTTCCTCGCCCCCGCGTTGCTCGCGGAGCCGGCGCCCGCGCGCGCGCTCGCCGCGGGCTGGCCGCTGCTGGTCTACCTGGGATTGGGACCGACCGCGGTGGCCTACGCGCTCTTCACCGCGGGGCTCACGCGCGTACCCGCCACCGCCGCCGGCATCGTCTCGCTGCTCGAGCCCCTCACCGCCACCACCCTGGGCCTGCTCGTCTTCGGCGAGCGCCTGGGCCCGGTCGGCATCACCGGCGCGCTCCTGCTCCTCGCCGCCCTCGCCCTCCTGACCCCGGATCAGAGGGCGCGGGAGACGGCGCGGCTGAAGGTGCAGTTCGGGACGACACAGGAGTGCTTGCCGGAGCCGCCGCCGACCATGACGTAGACGTCGTCCGCGGAGGGCACGCGGGGCAGCCGCACCGTGTCGTCGGTGGTCTTGGCCATCCACTCGGGCCAGTCGTGCATGCCCCACATGCCGCCCAGCTTCATGCGCCCGAGCGGCATCCGCGCGTGCTCGAAGACGAAGCGCTGCACGTCCGCGCGCGAGAACCCGTCCGCCGCGATGGTGGCGGCGTGCTCGGGCCCGAGCACCACCAGCAGCTGGCTCTGCGAGAGGTACCAGCCCACGTTGGAGCCCAGGCTGGTGGCCACGTCCGCCACGTTGTTCAGGATGCCGGGCGCGGTGGTCGAGACGTGATCGTTCACGTTGTGCGGCCCCTCGCCACCGAACACGGTGACCACGCTCTGGTCGGCCTTGAAGCCGAGCGCCACGTGCAGCGGCTCCCACGGGGTGACGTCCTCACGCTCCGCGATCGCGTACGCGTACTTGGCCGGGCTGCCCTGGGTGGCCATGTCCCCGCGACCGGGCCAGCCGCCGCCCACGTTCATGAGGATGAGGCGGATCGCGCGCCCGATGGTGGCGTTGGCGCGGAAGCCGGGCCCGAAGAGCCCCGAGCCCGCGTGCAGGCCGATGGTGGCCGCGTACGGGCCGCTCACCACGACGAGCGGGGCCACCGGATGCGTGGTGGCCTGGACGCCGTAGAGGTTGAAGCTCGGATCGAGCATGCACTGCACCGCGGCCACCACCACCGGGAAGTAGGCGGGCTCGCAACCCGCCATCACCGCGTTCACCGCGAGCTTCTCGACCACCGCGTCGCGCCAGAGCGGCGGCATGAGCCCGAGGTCGGCGGTGGGGGCCAGGCGCGTCGCGGCCACCATCGCGCGCACGCGCTCCGGGGTGGGCGGCACGAACGGCAGCCCGTCGCACCACTCCCGCTTGCAGAACTCCGCGTAGACATCCTCTTCCGGCAGGGTCAGGGTGGCGTCGACCGTCGAGCTCATGAGGCGGTCAGCGCCCCCCGAGCATCGCGCCGAGCTGCTCCACCGCCTGCTCGACCCGCCGGCCCACGCCGTCCGGCGCCTCGCCGCCCAGGGGATGCTGGATCACCAGCAGCGGAAGCCCGGACGCGCCGAGCGCGGCCATCTCCCCCAGCGCCAGGCGCTGGAACACGGTGGTGGTGATCAATCCCGCGGGGGTTCCCGCCTTCGCCAGCTCCAGCGAGTCGTGGAGACTCCACGACGTGCAGGACCCTCAGTCCGCGGACCCCGCGAAGACGAGGTCGCACTCCTTGGCGAGGGCCTCGATGATCTCGTGGGCGGCCCCGGTGGCCGCGTTAGCCTTGCGGCGGATCACGACGCGCTCCACGCCGTGACGCTGCTTCAGGATCAGGCCCATGCCTTCCACCAGGCGGTCGAAGTTGTGCTTCGTGTTGTCGAGGAAGCCCACCGTGAGGCCCCGGAGGTCGGCGGGCATCCGCGGGATCGCGGTGGTCGCCGTCCGGAGCTCGCCCACCGGGCTCAGCACCGTGACGAGAGGCATGGGATGAGGTCTCCTGCGCTCAGCGGGTGAACGGCGTGGAGCGGGCCAGCACGCGCTGCACCGCCCCGGCCATCTCTTCGAGCATGCTGCGCTTGATCCGGACGCTCACGCTCTCGACCGGCTCCGCGCTGCCGCGGCGATGGATGACGAGCGTGCCGGTGAACTCGGAGGCGGTCTCGTCGGTCATGGCCAGCCCGCGGAGGGTCAGCAGCTCCCACTCCCGCTCCGCCGGCCCCGAGCCCGCCTCCATGGCATCGTATATTACCGCACATGCTCGTCGTGGCGCTGGACGTCGGGACCAGCTCCGCCCGCGCGCGGGTCTTCGACGCGGAGGGCCGCGCGCTGCCGGGCGCGGAGGGCCACGTGGCCTACGAGCCCACCACGTCTGCCGACGGCGGCGTCGAGCTCGATCCGGGCGCGCTGCTGGAGGCGGTGGGACACGCGCTCGACCGCTGCCTGGCCGGCGCGGGAGCCCGCGCGGGCGGCATCGCTGCGGTGGGCGCCTCCGTCTTCTGGCACAGCCTCCTCGCCCTCGACCGCGAGGGCCGCCCGCTCACCCCGGTCATCACCTGGGCGGACACCCGCAGCGCGGCCGCCGCGCTCGAGCTGCGGCGCGCGCACGACGAGCGCGCGATCCATCAGCGCACCGGGGCGCCGATTCATCCCGCGTTCTTCCCGGCGAAGCTCCGCTGGCTCCGCCGGACGCGCCCGGAGCTCTTCCCGCGCGCCGCCACCTGGTGCGGCTTCGGCGAGTACCTGCTGGCGCAGCTCACCGGGAGCGGGCGCGCGAGCCTGTCGATGGCCTCGGGCACCGGCCTGCTCGACCAGACGCGCGGCCGCTGGGACGAGGCGATGCTCGAGGTGGCCGGGCTCGCCGCGGGAGCGCTGCCCGCCATCGACGATGCGCCGTCGCCCGGGCTGCGCGGTCCGTGGGCCGCCCGCTGGCCCGCGCTCGCGCGCGTGCCGTGGCATCCCGCGCGCGGCGACGGCGCCTGCTCCAACGTGGGCTCCGACTGCTGGGGCCCGGGGCGCGTGGCGCTCAACGTGGGCACCTCCGCCGCCCTGCGCGTCACGCTGCTCGAGCCGCCGGGTCCACACCCCGCGACCCCGTGGGGGCTCTGGCGATACCGGATCGACGCCGGGCGCGCCCTCGTCGGCGGCGCCACCTCGGAAGGCGGCAACGTGCCCGCGTGGTGCCGCAAGACGCTCGCCCTTCCGGAGGGCGACGCGGCCCTCGAGCGGGCGCTCGCGACGATCCCGCCGGACGGCCACGGCCTGACCGCGCTGCCGTTCTTCGCGGGCGAGCGCAGCCCGGGCTGGCGGGCGGACGCGCGGGCCGCGATCGCCGGGCTGTCGCTCGACACCGGCGCGGTCGAGGTCACGCGGGCTCTGCTCGAGGCGGTGGCCTTCCGGCTGGCCGAGATCTACGACCGTCTGCGCCCGCTGGCCGGCGCGGGCCACGTGGTGGTGGGCTCGGGCGGCGCGCTGGGCCACTCCGCGGCGTGGGCCCAGATCATCACCGACGCCCTCGGGGTCCCGATCGCGCTCGGCACCGACGCCGAGGCCTCGGCCCGCGGCGCCGCGCTGCTCGCCCTGGAGGCCCTGGGGCAGCCCGCGCCCCCCGCGCCCGTGCCCGCGCGCGTCCTCCAGCCGGACCCCGCGACCCATGCCCGGTACCGGACCGCCCGGAGCCGCCAATCGCGCCTCTACGACAACATTGTCGGGTATCGGGACTCCTGAGAGAATAGACGGCGCGGAGACCATGCGAATCGCGATCGGCTGCGACGACACCGGATTTCCGCTCAAGGAGCCCCTGGTTGCCGCCCTCGAGGCCGAGGGACACGACGTCCTCGACCTCGGCACCTTCTCGACGGAGCCGGTGGACTACCCGGACTACGCCCGGGCGGTCGGACAGGCGGTCCTCCGCGGCTTCGTCGACGCGAGCCTGCTCCTCTGCGGCAGCGGCGCGGGCGCGGTGATCGCGGCCAACAAGATGCGGGGCATCCGGGCCGCCCTCTGCCACGACGCGGCGTCGGCCCGCACCAGCCGGGAGGAGGCGGACGCCAACGTGCTCTGCCTGGCCGCCGGTGACCTCGACGCCAAGGACGCGATCGAGATCGCCCAGACCTTCATCGCGACCCAGTACGAGCCGAGCGAGCAGCAGGCGCGGCAGGTGACCAAGATCGGCCAGCTCGAGACGGGCCTGCTCGGGGCCGACAAGGCGCCGCTCAAGCCGGGTGCGGGCGACGCCAAGGCGGTGGCCAAGCCGGCCGCCACGAAGGCGGCGGCCAAACCCGCTTCCCGGCGCGAGGCCGCGCCCGCGCCGGCCGCGCGCGCCGAGGCTCCCGCCGCCGCCGAGCGCCCGGCGCCCGCCCCTGCGGTCGTGAACCCGCCGCCGGTGCTGCCGGACCCGCTCAAGCTGCCGGCGGTGGAGGAGACGCTGCGGTTCCTCGAGTCGCGCGAGTTCCTCGATCGCCTCTGGGTGAAGGACGCCACGCTCTGGAAGGGCGACGCGGCGACGGTGCGGAACCGGCTGGGCTGGCTCACCTCGCCCACCATCATGCGCGGCCACTCCGAGGACATTCGCGGCTTCGCGGACGAAGTGCGGCGCCTGCAGTACTCCCACGTGGTCCTCCTCGGCACGGGCGGCTCCTCGTCGACCGGCATGGTCTTCAACGAGACCTTCGGCTCGAAGATGGGATTCCCCGACATGCTCGTGCTGGACTCCACCGATCCGGCCGCGGTCAAGCAGGTGGTCGACGGCGTCAACCTGAGCCGCTCGCTCTTCGTGATCTCGAGCAAGTCCGGCACGACCAACGAGACGATGGCCGCCTACGCCTTCTTCCGCGGCCAGGTCGAGGCGGCGTCCTCGCCGCGGCCCGGCATGCAGTTCGTAGCCATCACCGATCCGGGCCGGCCGCTCGACAAGCTGGCCACCGAGACCGGCTTCCGCCGCACCTTCCTCAATCCCGCGTCGATCGGCGGCCGCTTCTCCGCGCTGTCCTTCTTCGGCCTGGTGCCGGCCGCGATGATCGGGGTCGACATCAAGATCCTGCTCGAGCGCGCCAACGGCATGGTGGAGACGTGCGGCAACGAGGTCGGGGTGCGGGGCAATCCCGCGGTGCAGCTCGGCGCGGTGCTGGCCGGGCTGGCCCGGGCCGGGCGCGACAAGGCCACGCTCGTGTTCTCCGAGAAGATCCGCTCGCTCGGCCCCTGGATCGAGCAGCTCCTCGCCGAGTCGCTCGGCAAGGACGGCACCGGGATCGTGCCGGTCGTCGACGAGCCGCTCGGCGCCCCCACGGTCTACGGCGACGACCGGGTCTTCGTGGCCCTCGAGCTCGAGGGCGACGACTCGCACCACGCGGGGCTGGCCAAGCTGGCCGACGCGGGCCACCCGGTGCTGCGCCTCGTGCTGCGCGACCCCATGGACGTGGGCGCCGAGTTCTTCCGCTGGGAGCTGGCCGCGGCCACTGCGGGGGCGGTGCTCGGCGTGAATCCGTTCGACGAGCCCGACGTGGCGCGCGCCAAGGAGAACACCGCGACGCTGCTCACCGAGTGGAAGCGCTCCCGGCGCCTGCCCGAATGGCCGTCGGACGTCGAGGAAGACGGCATCGTGCTCATGACCAAGTCCAACAAGAAGCCGGGCTCGGTGAGTCGGGGACTCGCGGCGCACCTCGCGATGGCCGCGCCGGGAGACTACCTCGCCATCCAGGCGTATCTCGCGCCGACGCCGGAGGCCTGGCGGGTGCTGCAGGAGATCCGGGTGGCCCTGCGGGATCGCCTCCGCATCGCGACCACGCTGGGCTGGGGCCCGCGCTACCTCCACTCGACCGGCCAGATGCACAAGGGCGGCCCCACCAGCGGGCTCTTCCTCCAGATCACCGGCGACGATCGCGAGGACCTGCCGATCCCCGGGGCCGGCTACGGCTTCTCCACGCTCAAGGCCGCCCAGGCCCTGGGCGATCTCCAGAGTCTGCGCGACGGAGCGCGCCGAGTCATCCGGCTCCATCTGACCGGCAAGCAGTCGCCGGGCCTCCAGCAGCTGCTGCAGATGGTCCAGGGACTGACGAAGAGGTTATGACCGCATGACCGCCTCCACCACCGACGAATCCTGCACCCTGGTGATCTTCGGCGCCTCCGGCGACCTCACCCGCCGGAAGCTCCTCCCCGCGCTCTGGTCGATGTTCCAGAGCCGCGTGCTGCCCGAACCGTTCGCGGTGGTCGGAGTGGCGCGCTCCGAGATGACCAACGAGCAGTTCCGCGCGCGCATGCGCGAGGCCATCACCGACTTCGCGCGCGTGCAGCCGCCTTCCACGCGGGTATGGGAGCGCTTCGCCCAGGCCCTCTTCTATTACGCGGGCGATCCGGCCGACGGCGCCACGTACGCCGGCTTCGCTCCGTACCTCAAGCAGGTCGAGCAGGAGCGCGGCACCGGGGCCAACCGGCTCTTCTACGTCTCCACCCCGCCCTCGGTGTACTCCCCGCTCGTGGCGCGTCTCGGGGAGGCCGGGCTCAACCGCCCCGCCGAGAACACCAACGGCTGGGTGCGCATCGTCATCGAGAAGCCCTTCGGCCGCGACCTCGCCTCCGCAGGCGCGCTCAACCAGGTGGTGGCCGGCGCCTTCCACGAGGAGCAGGTCTACCGGATCGATCACTACCTCGGCAAGGAGACGGTCCAGAACATCCTGGTGTTCCGGTGGGCCAACGGCATCTTCGAGCCGCTGTGGAACCGCAACCACGTCGACCACGTGCAGATCACGGTGGGCGAGGCCATCGGGGTCGAGGGCCGCGGGGCCTACTACGAGGAATCGGGCGCGCTGCGGGACATGATCCAGAACCACATCCTGCAGCTCCTCTGCCTGGTGGCCATGGAGCCGCCGGTCACCTTCGACTCCGATCCGGTGCGCGACGAGAAGACCAAGGTGATGCGCGCGATCCGGCCCATCGCGGCCGACGAGGTGGACCGGGTGGCGGTACGCGGGCAGTACGGGCCGGGCTTCGTGGGGGGCCAGCGGGTGCCCGGCTACCGCGAGGAGAAGGGCGTGTCGGCCGAGTCGCTCACCGAGACCTTCGCGGCGCTCCGGCTCGAGGTCGAGAACTGGCGGTGGGCGGGCGTGCCGTTCTACCTCCGCACCGGCAAGCGCATGCCGAAGCGGGCGAGCGAGATCGCGGTGCAGTTCAAGCAGACTCCGCATCTCGTCTTCCGCCGCAACCCGGAGATCCTCGCCGAGCCCAACCGGCTCGTGCTCCGCATCCAGCCCGACGAGGGCATGTCGCTGTCGTTCGGCGCGAAGCTGCCGGGGCCCGAGCTGCGCATCAAGCCGGTCGAGATGGAGTTCGACTACGGGCAGGCCTTCGGCGGCGAGCCCCCCGAGGCGTACGAGCGCCTGCTGCTGGACGCCATGAAGGGCGACGCCACGCTCTACGCGCGCGGCGACTGGGTGATGATGGCCTGGGAGCTCCTGCAGCCGGTCCTGTCGGGCTGGGCCGCCGGCGATCCGCGGAAGTTCCCCAACTACGAGGCCGGCACCTGGGGCCCGGCCGAGGCCGACACGCTGATCGAGCGCAGCGGGCGGCGCTGGCGGCGCCCCTAGGGGCGCCGCCGTGACGCGGCGCTCGTGGCTATCTGAGCGCGGCCGCCGCCTGGCCGACCATCCGCGTGGCCGACATCTCCACCCAGGTGTAGTACCAGCTCTCGTAGATCAGCACCTGGAGCGAGCTGCCCGCCTTCTCGTAGACCTGCGTGGTGCCCTTGTCGGACGCCGTCGTCGACGACAGGTGCTTCCAGCCATTGGCCTCGAGCGTGGTGCGGAACGCCAGGCCGAGGCTGTCCGGCTCGATGCGGCCCTTGTAGAACAGGCGCGCCGCCTTCACCGTCGGAGACTCGATGATGGTCGAGCGGTTCAGGTCCACCGCGAGCCCCTTCGGCACCGGGATGTCCTCGAACTCGCTGCGCTGGACCTTGGGCGGTGTCGAGGCGCACGCCGTCAGGGCGAGCACCGTCACCGAAAGGACAAGAACACGTCGCATGGGTAGTACCTCCTGGCGTCGATCGTACTTCCCATGGGGCCCCGCACCAAAGTTTTTGGCGCGGGGAACGCGCGAATGAGGCGTCGGCCGCTCCTCACCGCCCTCCTGGTCGTGCTGGCGTTGCTCGCGATGGTCGCGGTCGCGCACCGCCCGCTGCTCCGCGCGGCGGGCCACGCCCTCGTGGTGGACGACCCCGTCCGGCCGGCGGACGCGATCGTGGTGGTGGCGGGCGGCACGCCTGGCCGCGAGGCGCGGGCGGCCGCGCTGTTCCAGGCGGGCGGGGCCCCGCAGGTCCTGGTCTCGCGTCAGTTCGTGCCGCAACGGGTCCGGACGCTGCTCGAGCTCGGCATCCGCCCCCTCGACTTCCAGGGCGAATCGGTGGCAGCGCTCGAGAAGTTCGGGGTGCCCCGGAGCGCGATCGTCACCCTGGACGAGCCGGTGGAGATCACGGAGACCGAGCTGCGGCGGGTGGTCGCCGCCGCGAAGGCCCGCGGCTGGCACCGGGTCATCCTGGTGACCAGCGCCTTCCACGCCCGCCGCGTCCGGCTCATCTGGATCCGGGAGGCGGCGGGCGCGGTCGAGGCCGGCCTCGCGGTGACCCACGACGAGTGCTCGAGCGAGGACGGCTGGTGGCGCCGCCGGCGCTGCAGCGAGGCGGTGCTGCACGAGTACCTGGGGCTCTTCGCCCTCTACTTCAAGGTCTCGAGCCTGATGCGCTGAGCGGGCCTCGGCGCCGCCTCAGGGCAGGCGCCGGTAGAGGGTGTGCTGGCGGTTACGCGTGTACGGCCGCACCTGGGCGGGCCACCGCCCCTGCTCCACCGCCTTCGCCCACGCCTCGCTCACCAGGACGTCCGGGCTCTCGATCTCGTAGAGCGCGCCGTACTTTGGCGCGTGCTCGATCACGATCGTCTTGAGCTGTCCGCCGATACTCATGGTGAGCGGCTGCAGCTCGTAGCGGGACACCGCCACGACGCCGGGGACGGTCAGCAGGCTCGGGACGTGCTCGCGGTCGTAGACCTCATTGAAGAGGCGCTCCTGGGCCGGGTCGACGTCCATGGCGGCGCTGAACAGGTAACGGGCCTGGGGGGGCATGGCGTGGCTCCTTTCGGGAAGTTGGTGGTTGATCTGGTCGGGGCTGCCGGGTGTGGATCTGGTTGGAGGTCAATCTGGTCGGGGCTGCCGGTTGTGGGCTGCTGCCGTATGCTTCTTTACTTATCGGCTCGGCTCGCCTTCGGCTGCGCCTCGCCAGGCCACTGCGCGTCCGCGGACGGGCGACCCGGGCTCGGCGGACGCTCTTGGCGGTCTACCGTTTACTGCGCCGTTTCCTGCCTTGGGCGGTCTACCGTTTACTGCCCCGTTCCCTACTCTTGTTCCCGCCCTTGGCCTTTGTGGTGATCGTGGTCGTGCTTCCGGCGCGGCCGTAGTCGTCCTGGCGGCGGATGATGTCGTCCTCGCCGAGATAGGGTCCGTGCTGGACCTCGATGAGGACGACGGGCACGCGGCCGGGGTTCTCGATGCGGTGCCAGGCCCCGCGCGGCACGTCCACCGACCCCCGTGGCTTGAGCCGTTTCGGGCGGCCCGAGATGATCACCCGGGGGGAGCCGGAGACGACCACCCAGTGCTCGGCACGGAAGCGATGGCGCTGCAGGCTCAGCCGCTGCGCCGGCCGGACGAGGAGCCGCTTGACCTTGTAGCCGCGGCCCTCCTCGACGGTCTGGAAGCCGCCCCAGGGCCGGGTCTCGAAGACGCCCACCGGGGTGCCGCCGCGACTGCCGCGCGAAGCGCTCATAGCCGGATCACCCGCGCGAAATCGGCCTGCACGCTCTTGCTCACCTCTTCCAGCACCTCGGCCGGCACGTCGTCGTCGAGCAGCAGGACCACGATGGCTCGGCCCCGGCGGGTGCGCCGGCCCACGTGCATCGAGGCGATGTTCACGTTGTGCCGGCCCAGGATGGACCCGATCCGTCCCACCATGCCCGGCCGGTCCTCGTAGGCCAGGACCAGGATGTGCCCCTCCGGGATGAACTCGATGTGCAGGTCGCGCAGGCGCACGATCCGGGGCACGCCGTCGAAGACCGTGCCCGCGATGACCTTGCGGCCCGTGCCGGCCTGAGTGGTGACCGTGATCAGGTTGGTGTAGCCGGAGGCCGGCTCTGGATCGGTGCGCACCCCGACGGACAGGCCGCGCTCCCGGGCGATGAGGTGGGCATTGACCAGGTTGACCGCCTGCACCGTCACCCCCTCGAGCAGCCCCTTCAGCACCGCGCGGCCGACGAGCTCGGGATCCCACCGCGCCATGTACCCGGCCACCTCGATCTCTACCCGCTCCACGTTGTCGGGCTCGAGCTGCAGGCAGAAGCGGCCCAGCAGCTCGGCCAGCTGCAGGAACGGCCGCTGCTCGGCCAGGGTCTCGCGATCGGCCACCGGGATGTTCACCGCGTGCTCGACCAGCTCGCCGTCGCGGAAGGCCACGAGCTGGCGCGCCACGTCCACCGCCACGTTGACCTGCGCCTCCTGGGTGTTGGCGCCGAGGTGCGGCGTCACCACCACGCCTGGGTGCTGGATCAGGCGCTTGACCACCGGCGACACCGGCGGCTCCTCGCTCCAGACGTCGACCGCGGCTCCGGCCACGTGGCCCGAGTCGAGCGCGGCCAGCAGATCGGCCTCGTTGACGATGCCGCCGCGGGCGCAGTTGACCACCCGCGCGCCCGGCTTCATGGCGGCCAGCTCCCGCGCCCCGATCATGTTCTCGGTCTCGTCGGTCAGCGGCACGTGGACGGTGAGGATGTCGGCGCGGCTCAGCACCGTCTGCAGATCGGTGAGCCGCACGCCCAGGTCGCGGGCCCGGCTCTCCGGGATGAACGGGTCGTACACGAGCACCTCCATGTCGAAGGCCTTGAGGCGCGCGGCCACCCGCGATCCCACCTTGCCCAGGCCCAGCACGCCCGCGGTCTTCCGGAAGAGCTCGGAGCCGTAGATGGCGCGATCCCACTCGAGGCGCTTGAGCGCCTCGTGGGCGAGCGGGATCTTGCGGACCAGGGCCAGGAGCATGCCCACGGTGTGCTCGGCGGCCGAGACCACGTTGCCGTAGGGGGCGTTGACCACCACCACGCCCTGGCGCGAGCAGGCGTCGACATCGATGTTGTCGACGCCGACCCCGGCCCGGCCGAGGATGCGCAGCCGGCGGGCCCGGCCGAGGAACTCCGCGGTCACCGTGGTCGACGAGCGCGTGACGATGGCCTCGTAGTCGGCGAGGCGGCCGAGAAGGTCCTCCCGGTCGAGCTTGCTCGAGACCTGGTCCACCTGGAACCCGCGCTCGGCGAGGTACGCGATGCCCTCGGGGGCGATGGTGTCGATGACAAGCACCTTCATGTGTCGCTCATGCTAGCACGGCGCTTCACCGGGAACGGCCGTCCGCCGACTGGGGGAGTGCGGGGGCCATGTCTGGGCCCCCGCAGATGAAGAGCCTTGAGGGTTTATCGGTGGCTGCGCAGGAAGCGCAGGAACTCGCGCCCCTCGGAGAGGCGGCGCTTCATGGCCTGGCGGTCGCGGACCATCTCGGAGGCGAGCGAGAGCATCTTGCGCGGGCGGAAGTAGAAACGGCGGTAGAACTGGTCCACCGAGCGGAAGATCTCCGGACGCGAGAGGTGCGGGTAGCCGATGGCGCTCACCTGCACGCCGGTCCCGTCGACCAGCTCGTCGGTCTCGAGCCAGCCGTTGCGCTGGGCCTCCTCGTAGAGCGCGGTCCCCGGGTAGGGCGCGGCGAGCGAGACCTGGATGGTGTCCGGGTCGATCTCGGTGGCGAAGCGGATCGTCTCGGCGATGGTCTCGCGGGTCTCGCCGGGCAGCCCGAGGATGAAGGTGCCGTGGATGGCGATGCCGAGCGACTTGGCGTCCCGGGTGAACCGGCGCGCCGCGTCGAGCCGCACGCCCTTCTTCACGTTGTTGAGGATGGCCTGGTTGCCCGACTCGTAGCCGACCAGCAAGAGCCGCAGCCCGTTGTCCTTGAGCACCTTCAGGGTCGCGTAGGGGACGTTGGCCTTGGCGTTGACCGACCACGTGATGCCGAGCCGCCCGAGGCGCCGGGCGATCGTCTCGGCCCGCGGCAGGTCGTCGGTGAACGTGTCGTCGTCGAAGAAGAACTCGCGGACCTGCGGGAAGAGCGACGCGGCCAGGGCCATCTCCTCGGCCACGTGCTCGGGGCTGCGGGTGCGGTACCGCTGCCCGCCCACCGTCTGGGGCCACAGGCAGAAGGTGCACTTGGAGCGGCAACCCCGCCCGGTGTAGAGCGAGACGTAGGGGTGGCGCAGGTAGCCGATCGCGTAGTGCTCGACGGTGAGGTCGCGCTTGTAGACCGGGGTCACGAACGGCAGCGCGTCCATGTTCTCGAGCGGCGGACGCTCGGGGGTGTGCTCGACGTGGCCGTTCACGCGATAGGAGAGCCCGAGGATCCGCGAGAGCGGCCGCCCCTGCGCCACCTCCTGGATCGTGAAGTCGAACTCGTTCCGCGCCACGAAGGAGAGCGCCCGGCTCGCGCGGAGCGACGCCTCGGGGGCGACCGCCACCGCCGCGCCGACGAGCCCGATGGTCAGATCGGGGTTCTCGGCCTTGAGCGCCTCGGCCACCCGCAGGTCGGAGGCGAAGGAGGGCGTGCTGGTGTGCATCACGCAGAGGTCGTAGCCGCGCGCGAGCGGGAGCACGTCGTCCACCGTGAGGCCGTCGGGCGGCGCGTCCACGAGCCGGGAGCCCGGCACGAGCGCGGCGGGCTGGGCCAGCCACGTCGGGTACCAGAACGAGCGGATCTCCCGCCGGGCCTGGTAGCGGGATCCCGCGCCCCCGTCGAAGCCCGCGGCCGCGGGCGGGTGCAGGAACAGCGTTCGCTGGTAGCTCTCGGTCACGGCCTGCTCACGATACCACACGGGCCACCGCGGCCGAGGGCGACCGGCCTCACCCGCGCGACCGCCGGTGACGGTGCAGGAGCACGATTCCCCACCCCGCCGCGACCAGCAGGCCGCCCCCGGCGACCCAGAGCTGCAGCTCGCGGACGCGGGCGAGGGCCACCGCCACCGAGTCCGCCACCAGGTAGGCCACCCCGAAGGAGAGCGGCACGCTCAACAGCACCGCGGCCAGATCCACGAGCAGGAAACGGGGGAACGGCACGCGCACGAGGCCCGCGGTGAGGAAGGCGGCCGCGCGCAGCCCCATGATCAGGCGGGCCATGACCACGAACTTGAGCCCGTGTCGGTGATACGCCTCCATCACCCGCTTCTCGCGCTCCGGGGTGAGGATGCGCCGCGCGGTCTGCCACTTGAGGATGCGCCGGCCGAAGTGCCGGCCGAGGGTGTAGAGCAGCATGTCGCCGGCCAGCACCCCGCCCAGGCAGGAGAGCAGCGCGCCCCACCAGTGCATCACCTCCCAGCGCGCCATCATGGCCGCGACCGCGATCGGCAGCTCCTCCGGGATCGGCACCCCGAGGCCGGTTGCGAGCAGGATCAGGAAAACGCCCGGGTAGGAGAACTGGATGATGAGCCGGATCAGCATCAGCGGGCGGCGGGGGCGTGGCCGTAGAGCCATCGCCCGTTCTGCCGCGCCAGCAGGCGCACGCTGTCGGGTGGCAGCTGGGCCACGATGCTCTGCGCGAGGGCACGGGTGGTCAGCAGGTAGGGCGGCTTCGCCCCGGCCCAGGCCGCGGTGAAGCGCGCGGGACTCCAGAAGGTGTCGGCCGCGTCCGCGAAGGTCGCGCCGATGCCGAGCACGCTGCGGCGGGCGTCGAGCAGCGCCGGCCGATACCCGGAGTAGAACTCCACCGCCCCCGCGTTCTCGATCGGGCCTTCGAGCACCAGGACGTCGCCGGGCCCGAGGCGGGCACGGATCTCCCGCGCCATACCGGCCAGCGCCCGGGCCGAGGATGTCGCGGCGACGCCGTCGCCGACCACCGGGACGAGCAGGAGCATGACCGCGGCGACCACCGCGGCGGCCGCGCGCGCGGAGCGGCGCGCCGCCGCCAGCGCGAGGCCCGCCGTGCCGGTGAGCAGCAGGATCGACGCGCGGACCAGCAGGGGCTGGATATCCGACCACGGCGGATAGGGCGAGGCCTGGCCCAGCGCGGCCTCCTTCCGCGAGTAGACGTCGGTGATCCCGAACACCGCGCTGGTGAAGGCCCGCCCGTCGCCCGATCCCGCCCACCCGAGCCCCGCCCCGAGGGCGAGGAACAGGACGAGATGCGCCGCGATCAGCCCCAGCGGGCGCGGGGCCGCCTCGCGCCAGGCACGCGCGGCCAGGAGCGCCACCGCCGGGTAGGCCGGCAGTCCGTAGTGGGGCAGCTTGAACGG
>JBGQHJ010000053.1:0-28515 GCA_041497895.1 Methylomirabilia bacterium | reverse complement strand
CTGATGGTCAGGTAGGTCGAGATCGCGAACACGTCCCACACCAGCGGCGACTTGAAGTTCGGCCAGAGATAGCGCTGGTTGGGGTACGGCATCAGCCAGTAGGCGAACCACATGCGGCCGGCGTGGATGAGCGGGAAGAGCCCCGCGGTCATGACCGCGAAGACGGTCATCGCCTCCGCCCCGCGGTAGATCGCGGTACGCCACCGCGCCCGGAACAGGTAGAGGACCGCGGAGATCAGCGTCCCCGCGTGGCCGATACCGATCCAGAACACGAAGGTGGTGATGTACATCGCCCACATCTGGGGGGTCCGCTTGCCGGCCGCCCCGATACCGACCCAGATCTGCCAGGTCCAGGCCGCGACCCCGCACGCGAGCGTCAGCGCCACCAGGCACATCCAGGCGAAGTACTTCTCGCCCGGCATCCCGATGGTGCGGATGACGTCACGGTTGACGTCGGCCCAGGTGGCCGGCGTCGCGGTCGCGCTCTGCGCGGGCGGTGCGCTCATGCCTTGTGCCCCGCCTCGCTCTTGTCGTGCCCGCCCGCGGGCTCGGCCCGGACGACCTTCTTCAGATACGTGACCGCCGGAGTGGTCCCGAGCTCCTCGAGCACGTGGTAGCTCCGGGTCGAGAGCGCGAGCCGCGAGACCAGGGCGCCCGCGTCCTTGAGGTTGCCGAAGGTGATGGCTTGCGTGGGGCAGGTCTGCTGACACGCGGTCTGCATGTCCCCGTCCTTCACGGTGCGCCCCGCCTCGCGAGCCAGGTCCTTGGCCGCCACCGTCCGCTGTACGCACATGGTGCACTTCTCCATCACGCCCAGCTGGCGCACCGTGACGTCCGGATTGAGCTGCAGGTCGAGCGGCGCTACCCACGTGTAGTTGAACCAGTTGAACTTCCGCACGTGATACGGGCAGTTGTTGCCGCAGTAACGGGTGCCTACGCAGCGGTTGTAGACCTGGCCGTTGAGGCCTTCCTTGGTGTGGTAGGCGGCGTAGACCGGGCACACCGGCTCGCACGGCGCGACTTCACAATGCTGGCAGAACATGGGCAGAAACATGTTGACCGGCTGCGCCGCGGTGCCTTCCTGCCAGCGCTCCACCCGCATCCAGTGCTGGATGCGGCCGTAGGCCACCTGCGCCTTGCCCACGGTCGGCACGTTGTTCTCGCTCTGGCAGGCGAGCACGCAGGCCTGGCAGCCGGTGCAGCGATCCACGTCCACCGTCATGCCCCAGCGGTACTCGGGATACTTGACCGGCGGGTACATGCTGGGGCGGCTGGCGTGCTCGGGCGCGCGGCCGCGCAGCTCGAGCTCGCGCGCGGACCCGAGCCCGACCCACTGGGCAATCTCACGCTCGTCCTGATCGAACTGGGCCTGCGGGATGGCGAGGGGCCGGCGCCCGCCGGTCTTGGCGAGGGCAACCCTGACCGCGAGGTGCGGCAGGCCGCCCGAGACCGGATCCGGGGCTCCCGGCAGCAGCTCGATCGGGTTGGCCCCCGCGTTGAGGTATCCGGCCTGGCTCGTCGTGCCGGTGGCCGGGTTGCCCTGGGTCGCGAACGCACCCGGGAACTTGTGCCCCTGCCCCATTGCCACCGCGACCGCGCCGGGATGCACGAGATCGGTCGGATAGCCCGGCAGCTCGATGGAGCCGTGGGGAGACGTCACCTTGACCAGGTCGCCCCGCTTGATCCCCATCTTGTCCGCGGTCTCGGTCGGGATCTCGACCCACGAGTCCCACGCCACCTGGGTGACGCTGTCCGGCACCTCGTGCAGCCAGGGACGATCCGCGCCGCGCCCGTCGTAGAAACGGCTCGACGGATAGACGATCAGCGCGTGCGTGCCGTCACCCTCGAGCTTCGCGGCGGCGGCCTGGACGCGCCCGGCCTCGGGGCGCAACGCGACCGCGGGCGAGGCCGCCTGACGCCACACGCCGCCCCGCCGGAGTGCCGCTTCCCAGAATTCCCCGAACGGACCGGTGACGCCGTAGTCGCGGGCCAGCCGCTGCCACTCGTCCTTGAGGTAGTCCCCGAACGTGGGCCACTTGAGCGGCCCCTTGCCCTCCTCGAGCCCGAGCGCCTGGCGCCCGGTCTTGAGGAAGACGTCGCCGGTGGAGAGCGCCACGACCGCCTTGCCCTCGATCTGCACCGGGCCCATCGTCGGCTGCATCAGCCCGAGGACGCCCTCCTCGGACATGTAGTCGCCCCACGTCTCGAGCGGATGCAGGATCGGGAGCACGAGATGCGCCCGCGCGGTGGTCTCGCTCGGCCGGCCCGCGAGCGCCACCACCAGCGGCACCTTGGCGAGCGCCTCCGCGAAGCCCGACCTGGGCGGCATCGCGTAGACCGGGTTGACGTCGACGAGCAGGAGGACGTCGATCTGCCCACCCGCCATCGCCTGGGTCAGCGCCACCGTGTCGGAGTACGGGGTCACCTTGCCGAGCGGCAGGGCGCTGCCGAAGCGCACGCGGGTCCCGACGGCGCCGATCGCGGCGTTGAGCAGGTTGATCGCCACGAGCGTGTCGGTGGCCGTCGAGCCGGTCGACGCCGCGCCGCCGCCGATGACGAGACCGCCGCGTGACTTGGCGAGGTCCCGCGCCACCTGCTTGATCGTGTCCGCGGAGATCCCGGAGGCGGTCGCCGCGCCCTCGACGTCGGCGGCGCGGGTCGCCGCGCGCAGGGTGTTGAGATCGGCGCCCGAGATCTGCAGGCCCTCGTCGAGGATCACCTTGAGCATGGCCAGGGCGAGCAGCCCCTCGGTACCCGGCGCGTTGCGCAGCCACTGGTCGGCGTTGGCCGCGGTCAGCGACATCCGCGGCTCGACGTGCACGAACGTCCCCTGCTTGCCCTGGTAGAACGCGTGCATCCGCGAGAAGTCCGCGGTGTAGCCCTCGCAGTTGAGCCAGGTCTCGAGGAAGTCGGCGCCGAACGAGACCAGGTAGGTGGCGTCGCCGATCGCGTAGTCCGGGATGGCGTCGCGACCGAACGCCACGCGGTTGGCGGCGCGGATCGACTCGTAGCCCAGCGGCTCGTACGCGATGCGGGGCCGCGCGCCCATGACCCGGACCCACTCGTCCATGAGGCGGCCGAGGCTGCCGGTCTCGAGCCCGCTCACCACCGCGATGCGCGCACCCTGCCGGCCCTTCGCGAGCGCCCCGAGCTTCTCCGCGAGCTGCTTCTGGGCCTCGTCCCACGTCACCGGCTTGCCGGAGGCGAGCGGGCCGCGGAAGCGGTCCGGATGGTAGAGGCCCTGTAGGCCGGCGTGGGCCCGGACGCAGAGGGCGCCGGTATTGGTCGGATGATCGGGATTGCCCTCGAGCTTGATGACGCGGCCGTCGCGGTTCTTGGCGATGAGGCCGCAACCCGACGGGCACTCGCGGCAGACGGTGGAGAAGTAGGCCGGGATGCCGGGGACGATGTTGTCGGGCGGGATCACGTACGGGATGAACTGCTCGGCCGACGGCCCGCAGCCCCCGGCGGCCGCGGCGGCGCCCGTGGTGGCCACGACCTTGAAGAACGACCGGCGATCCATCACGCTCATCCACTCCTCCGCCCTTCTCGCAATGGCAGGCGACGCAGCCCAGCTGGACGTCTTCGACGAGGCGCGCTGAGGATGAAGACCGGCGGTCTACCGCGTGTATCCGGGCTCCAGCCTTGTGAACCCTATCACGTGGAAAAACGGAGTGTCAATACTACTTCGGCCCTACTTCGCCTTCTCCATCGCGCTGCGACAGGCCCGCGCCGCGGCGGCGAGGTCCGCCTCGCCGTGCGCCAGCGAGACGAACGCGGCCTCGAACTGGGACGCGGCCAGGAAGACGCCGCCCTCCAGCATCGCGTGGAAGTAGCGCGCGTAGCGGGCGGTGTCGGCGCGCTTGGCGGACGCGTAGTCGGTGACCGGGCCGTCGGTGAAGAAGACGGTGAGCATCGAGCCGACCCGGTTGACCGTCACCGGCACGCCCGCCGCGGCCGCCGCCGCGGTCACGTCGCGCTCGACGCGCGCGCCCAGCGCTTCCAGCCGCTCGTAGGTGCCGGGACGCTCGAGCGCGCGCAGCGTGGCGAGCCCGGCCGCCACCGCGAGCGGATTGCCGGAGAGCGTGCCCGCCTGGTAGACCCCGCCGAGCGGTGCCACCCGCTCCATGAGCGCGCGCGGGCCTCCGTAGGCGCCCACCGGCAGGCCGCCGCCGATGATCTTGCCGAGGCACGTGAGATCGGGCCGCACGCCGTAGCGGGCCTGCGCGCCGCCCCACGCCACCCGGAAACCGGTGATCACCTCGTCGAAGATCAGGAGGCTGCCGTGCCGCGTGGCGAGCTCGCGGAGCCCGAGCAGGAAGCCCGGCGCGGGCGGGACCACGCCCATGTTGCCGGCCACCGGCTCCACGATGATCGCCGCGACCTCGCCCGGGTGCGCCTCGAGCTGGCGTCGCACCGCCTCCAGGTCGTTGAACGGCACCGTGAGGGTGAGCGCGGCCAGCGCCTTCGGCACGCCCAGGCTGTCGGGCACCCCGAAGGTGGCGCCCCCCGAGCCCGCCTTCACGAGCAGGCTGTCGGCGTGCCCGTGATAGCAGCCGTCGAACTTGATGATGGCATCGCGTCCGGTCACTCCGCGCGCGAGACGAATGGCGCTCATCGACGCCTCGGTGCCCGAGGAGACGAGCCGCACCATCTCCATGCTCGGCACCGCGCGACCGATCAGCTCGGCCATCTCCACCTCGCCCGCGGTGGGCGCGCCGTAGCTGGTGCCGCGCCGCACCGCCTCGCTCACCGCCTCGACCACCGGCCCCGCCGCGTGCCCGAGGATGAGCGGGCCCCACGAGCCGAGGAAGTCGACGTAGGAGCGCCCGTCGACGTCGAGAAGCCGGGCGCCCTCGGCCCGATCCACGAAGAACGGGGTGCCGCCCACGCCGCGGAAGGCCCGCACCGGGCTGTTGACGCCGCCGGGCATCACCCGCTGGGCCTTCTCGAAGAGCGCGTCGGAGCCGGTCATGTCGTCAGGGCCTCTTGAGCTCGGTCGGGACGAAGTCGCGCGCGGCGGGATCCCAGACGAAGGCGGCCGTGTCCACCACGCGGCGCTCGACCACCGAGAGCACCACGTAGGCCGCGTCCGGATAGGCCGGCTCGCCGTCGATCAGCGCGTTCTCGCGATCGGTGGGCGAGAAGTAGGCGCCGGTGTCGATGTGGGAGTGGTAGATGGTCGCGACCCGGTAGCCCTGGCCTTCGCGCCGGCCGATGGAGAGCAGATCCTTCGGGTCGATGAAGTAGGCGGTCCGGGAGTCGCGGGAATGCCGCCGCGGATCCTTGCCGTGGAGCTCGTCCTGGATGTTTCGGCACGGCATGAGGAGCCGGTCGGGCGCCGGAGCGTCGCGCAGCAGCAGGACTCCGCAGCACTCCGCCGGGTACTCGGCCACCGCCTGCGCGTGAACCCGGGCGAGCTCGTCGGGGGTGAGGATCATCCCGCGAGGGCTGGCTCCGAGGCGGGGGCTGGCCCGCCGCCCCCGAGGGCTGGCCCGCCGCCCGCGAGGGCTGGAATGATCGAGACCTCGTCCCCGTCCTTCAGCGCGGTGTCGAGGCCCTGCAGCGCCTCGATCGCCTCGTTGTTCACGTAGATGTTGACGTGGTGGTGCACCTCACCCTGGTCGTTGCGCACCAGGCCCTTCAGCGCGCCGAACTGATCCTCGAGCTCGTCGAGGAGCGCCTTGACGTCGGGCGCTTCGACTGCGACGCGGTCGGCGTTCTTGGTGGCACGGCGGAACGGCGTGGGGATGTAGACCTGGACACTCATGGCCGCTCTCCTAGAAGGTCACGCTCAGATAGCGCTCGCCAGTATCGCACAGCACCGTCACCACCACCCGGTCGGCGGGCAGCGTCTCGGCCACCTGGCAGGCCGCCCAGACGTTGGCGCCGGACGAGATGCCCACCAGCAGGCCTTCCTCGCGGGCGAGACGGCGGGCCATCGCGGTCGCGTCCTCGTCGCGCACCTGCACGATCTCGTCGAGCACCGCGCGATTCAGGATCCCGGGGACGAACGAGGCCCCGATGCCCTGGATGCCGTGGGGCCGGAAACGGCCGCCGGAGAGCACCGGCGACCGGGCCGGCTCCACCCCGACCACCCGCACCCCGGGCAGCCGCTCCTTCAGCACCTCGCCGACGCCGGTCACGGTGCCTCCGGTGCCGACCGCGGCCACGAACACGTGCACGCGCTCGTCGGTGGCCTCCAGGATCTCGAGCGCAGTGGTCCGTCGGTGCGCCTCCGGATTGGCCGGGTTCTCGAACTGCATGGGGATGTAGTACTCGGGATGCTCGCGGCAGATCTCCTGCGCCGCGAAGACCGCGCCGGTCATGCCCTCGATGGCGGGGGTCAGGTGGATCTCGGCGCCGTAGCGCGTGAGCAGCCGCTGCCGCTCGAGACTCATGTCGTCGGGCATGGTGAGGATCAGGCGGTAGCCGCGCACCGCGCACACCATCGCGAGGCCGATGCCGGTGTTGCCGCTGGTCGGCTCCACCAGAGTGGCCCCGGGCTTGAGCACCCCGCGGCGCTCCGCGTCCTCCACCATCGCCAGCGCGATCCGATCCTTCACGCTGCCGCCTGGGTTGAGCGACTCCATCTTGGCCAGCACCGTGGCGCCGCCCGGCTTCGGGATCCGGTTCAGCCGCACCAGCGGGGTCGCCCCGATCAGCTCGAGCACCGAGCCCGCCGTCCGGGGGCGGGACGGCGCAACCGCTTTCTTGGTCGTCATGGCGAGATCCTGTCCGGGGCGCGCGGGTGTCGGATGGGGAGGATCAGATGTGGTACATGGGACGGGCGGCGCTGCGCCGCTCGTCGGCGCGCCGGCGCAGGTCCTCGAGGGTCGTGCGATCGACGACCGCGGCCACCGCGCTCTCGATCTCCCGCCACAGCTCGCCGAGCCCGGCCGCGTCCTCGGGCGCGGCGCCGCGACCGCCGCGCCGGGGCGCGTCCGGATCGGCCGACGGGCCCTCCACCGCCCGCAGGAGCGCGCCGACCGTGATCTGGTCGGGGGGACGACTCAGGCGGTAGCCGCCCGCGGAGCCGCGCCGCGCGTAGAGGAAGCCGGTGCGCTTGAGCTGGAGCAGCACCTGCTCCAGGTATCGCTGCGGGATCGACTGCCGCGCCGCGATGTCCTGGATCGGCTGCAGGTCCGGGCCGTCGTGCAAGGCCAGATCCACCATCGCCTTGATGGCGTACTCGCCCTTGGCCGAGATCCTCACGCGCGGCCCTGCTCGATGAGCCTCGCGGCGTCCTTGGCGAAGTAGGTGATGATGATGTCGGCCCCCGCGCGGCGGATCCCGGTCAGGGCCTCCAGCATCGCGCGCTCCTCGTCGAGCCAGCCGAGCTGGGCCGCCGCCTTGAGCATGGCGTACTCGCCGGAGACCGAGTAGGCCGCCACCGGCAGGCCGAACTCCCCCTTCACGCGGGCGATGATGTCGAGGTACGGGAGCGCCGGCTTCACCATGACGATGTCCGCGCCCTCGTCCACGTCGAGGGCCACCTCGCGCATCGCCTCGAGCGCGTTGGCGGGGTCCATCTGATAGGAGCGCCGATCGCCGAACTGCGGGGTGGAGTCCGCCGCCTCGCGAAAGGGTCCGTAGAACGCGGACGCGTACTTGGCCGAGTAGGCCATGATCGGCGTCTCGGTGAATCCGCCCTCGTCCAGGCCCTCCCGGATGGCGGCCACGCGGCCGTCCATCATGTCGGAGGGCGCGACCATGTCCGCGCCGGCCTCGGCGTGGGAGATCGCGGTCCGCACGATCAGCTCGAGCGAGGGATCGTTCTTGACCCGCCCGTCCTCCACTACCCCGCAGTGCCCGTGGCTCGTGTACTCGCACAGGCACACGTCGGTGATCACCAGCAGATCGGGGATGGTGTCCTTCACCGCCCGCACCGCCTGCTGGATGATCCCGTCCTCCGCGTAGGCCTCGGTGCCGCGCGGATCCTTGTCGCGCGGCAGCCCGAACAGGAGCACCGCGGGGATCCCCATCGACGCCGCGTCCTTGCACTCCTTGAGCAGCTCGTCGATCGAGAGCCGATACTGCCCGGGCATGGAGCCGATGGGCTCGCGCACCCCGCGCCCGTGGACCGCGAAGAGCGGGTACACGAAGTCGTCGGCGCGCAGCGCGGTCTCGCGCACCATCGAGCGCAGCAGCGGGGACTCGCGGAGGCGGCGGGGGCGGTAGATGGGAAACGGCATGCGCTAGCTCCTTGCCGGCTCGAAGTGGGCCACGATGGCGCGCGCGAGGCCCGGGATGGTGTAGTCGGTGGGCACGATCCGGGGCACGAGCCCGCGCCCCTGGGCGGTGGCCCGCGTGATGGGGCCGATGCAGGCGACGGTGACCCCGGCCATCAGCCGCGGCAGCTCGGCGGCCCCGAACAGGGCGCAGAAGCTCCGCACGGTCGACGAGCTCGTGAACGTGACCACGTCCACCCGACCTTCCGAGAGCGCCTCGCGGAGACCGGGAGCCTGCTCGGTCGCGGAGCGGGTGCGATACGCCGGCACCTCGGTGACGGCCGCCCCGAGCGCGGCGAGCTCGCGGACGAGCAGGTCGCGCGTCTCCGCCGCGCGCGGCAGCAGCACACGCTCGCCCGGCTGGATCAGCGGCCGCAGCCGCTCGACCAGGGCCTCCGCCACGTACTCGCCGGGCACGACCTCGGGCGCGAGGCCCCAGTCCGCGAGCGCAGCCGCGGTGGCGGGCCCGATGGCGGCGATCCGGGCGCCCTCGAGCATCGCGCGGCCGTGGCCCGTGGCCTCGACACGCCGGCGCACCATGGCCACCCCGTTCACGCTCGTGAAGATCACCCACGCGAACGTACCGCCGAGAGCGGCGTCGAGCGGGTCCCACGACTCCGGCGGCTCGATGGCGATGGTCGGGACCAGGAGCACGCGGGCCCCCGCGGCCTCGAGCAGCTCGGCGAAGGCCCCCGCCTGCTCCCGGGCGCGCGTGACCAGGACGACTCGCCCGGTCAATGGTTTGCCCGCTCTCACCTCAGTCACCACCTGATCAGCCACGACTCGCATCGAGCAGCGCCTTTGCCCCCTTCGCCAGAAGCTCCTCCGCGACGGTTGTCCCCAGCCGCGCGGCCTCGAGTGGTCCGCCGATCGCCCGCGACCGCAGGACGGTCAGGCCGTCCAGGCTCGCCACGACCCCGGTCAGGACCAGAGCGGTCCCCTCGTGCCGCGCGTGCCCGGCCACCGGCGTGTGGCAGTCGGCCCCGAGCCGCTCCAGGAACGCCCGCTCCGCCAGGGCCTCCGATCTGCTCCGAGTGTCGTCCAGCCGCCCCAGAAGTTCAAGCACTTCCCGGTCGGCTTCGCGGGCTTCGATGGCCAGGATCCCCTGGCCGACCGCGGGCACGAACTCCTCGACGGGCAACCCGGTCAGATTCGGCGGCTCGAGTCCGAGCCGGCGCAGCCCGGCGGCGGCCAGGATCGTCGCGTCGCAGGCGCCGGCGGTGAGCTTCTCGATGCGCGTCTCCACATTGCCGCGAATCGGCTCGGGGCGCAGATCCGGTCGGCGGGCCAGCACGAGCGCCCGGCGGCGCAGGCTCGACGTGCCGACGCGCGCGCCCGGTGGCAGGCCGTCCCAGCCGCCGGGCCCCCGCGTGAGCAGCACGTCCGCGGGGTCCTCGCGGACGGGAAACGCGGCGAGGAGCAGGCCGGTGGGTAGCGTGGCCGGCATGTCCTTCAGGCTGTGCACGCCCACGTCCACCTGGCCCGCGAGCAGGGCCTCCTCGATCTCCTTCACGAAGAGCGCCTTGCCCCCGAAGTCGGCGAGCGCGACCTGGGCGAGCCGGTCGCCGCTGGTGCGGATCACCACGACCTCGGCGCGGGCGCCGTGGGCGCGCAGCGCGGCGGCCACCTGCTGGCACTGCACGAGCGCGAGGCGGCTGCCCCGCGTGCCGAGACGGATATTCATCATTGCGGCGGGCATTATTCCGTCGGGCGCAGCCCGAAGAGCTCCGAGATCATCTCCGTCCAGCGGCGCCCGTGGCCGGCCCGCGAGGAGTCCTTGAGCTTCACCATTGGCGCGTGGAGGACCTTGTTGACGATGGCCTGGCTGAGCGCGTCCATGACCCGGCGCGTGTCCTCGGGAGCGCCGGGCAGGCGCGCCAGCGCACGCTCCAGCTCGGCGCGCCGGATCGCCTCGAGCTTCTCTCGGAGCGACACGATGGTGGGCACGACCTCGAGCTGCTGCAGACGGCCCACGAACTTGACGACCTCGCGCTCGAGGAGCGCGTGGGCGCGCTGCGCCTCGCGCTGGCGCTCCTTGAGATTGGACTCGACCACCGCGCGCAGGTCGTCGATGTCGTAGCAGAACGCACCTTCGAGGTCGTTGACCGCCGGCTCCACGTTGCGCGGCACCGCGATGTCGATGAAGAAGAGCGGTCGCCCCCGGCGCGCCTGCAGCGCCGCCTGCACCTGCGCCGCGGTGACGATGGGCTCGGGAGCGGCGGTGGAGGTGATCACGATGTCCACCAGGGCCAGGGTCGCTTCCATCTGATCGAAGGGCACCGGGATCCCGCCGAGGCCCCGGGCCAGCTCCTGGGCCCGGCTCCACGTGCGGTTGGCCACGTACACCGGCAGCGCGCCCTGGTCGACCAGGTGGCGCGCGGCCAGCTCGCTCATCTCCCCCGCCCCGACCAGCAGCACCGACTTGCCCTCGAGACCCTCGAAGATCCGCCGCGCCAGCTCCACCGCCGCGTAGGAGATCGACACCGCGAGGCGGCCGACGAGGGTCTCCGACCGCACGCGCTTGGCCGCGCTGAACGCCTGGCTCATCAGGGCGTGGAGCACCGGGCCCGCGGTGCCCGCGGACTGGGCGAGCGCGAACGCGTCCTTCACCTGCCCCAGGATCTGCGGCTCGCCCAGGATCATGGAGTCGAGGCTCGCGGCCACCCGGAACGCGTGCAGCGCGGCCTCGTCGCCGGTCACGGTGTAGAGCAGCGGCTCGAGCTCCCGCCAGGCCATGCCGCGATGACTGCCGAGCCGGCTGAACGCCTGCGAGCGCGCCTCGCCCGGCACGGGGGCCACCCCGTAGACCTCGACCCGGTTGCACGTGGAGAGGATCATGACCTCCTGCAGGAGGCCGCGGCCCGCCAGATCGGCGAGGATCTCGCGGATCTTCTCCTCCTCGAGGGCGAGCTGCTCGCGCACCGCCACCGGCGCGGTGCGATGATTCATCCCGGCCACGAACAGGAGGCCCGGGGTCTCGGGGACCTGCTCGTCAGGAGCCATGGCGTCCGTGGAGGAAGACCCCGGCGCTCAGCGTGGCCAGCATCACGCAGAACCCGGCGATGGAGAAGTAGGCGGCCCGCCGGCCGCGCCAGTGCCCGAGCACGCGGCCGAGGAGCGTCGCCGCGTAGATGACCCACATCAGCATCGAGAAGAGCGCGAGCGGGTCGAACGCGATCACGCTGCCCCAGGCCCGGCGGGCCGAGAGCGCGCCCAGGGCCAGGCCCACGGTGAGAAACGGGAACGCGACGGTGAGCGTGGCCACCGTCAGCCGGTCGAGCGTCTCGAGCGGCGGCAGGCGGTAGTAGCCCGCGCCCGGGCGCTTGGCCTTCAGCTGCCGCTCCACCACCAGGTACATGAGGGCGCCCCCGAAGTTCAGCACCAGCGCGGCCAGTCCCACCAGCAGCAGGGCCACGTGCACCATGATCCAGCCGTTGACCGGCGGCTCGAGCACGATCGAGCGGAGCCCGGTGGGCAGCCCGAGACCGAGGGCCAGGACCACCGGGAGCACGAAAGCGCTGAGCGGGCGGACGCGCCGGTGGCGCTCCACCCAGAAGTCGAGCAGGATCACGGCCCAGATCAGCAGCGAGATCATCTCGGCCAGGGTCGAGAAGGGCAGCCGCCGCAGCTCGATGCCCCGCAGGATCACCGCGCCGGTGTGGCAGATCCATCCGGCCTGGGTCAGCAGCAGCCCGACCCACGCGAGCTGGTCGCGCCGACCGGCCAGCGAGGCGATCGCGGCCACCGCGGCGAGGATGTAGGCGGTCAGCGCCACGTCGAAGAGCACCGCGTTCACGACGCCTCTCCGGCCTCGGGCGGCAGCAGGTGCGCGAGCGAGGGAGTCGCGCGCCAGTAGCCCTCGCGCGAGGCGTGGAGATCGAGATGCGGCGAGCCCCAGTCCTCCACGAGCGGGGGGCCGGCGTTCCAGCGCTGGCGGCGGTCGACTCCCTTCACGTAGCCGCGGCACGCGCGGCAGGCCTCGATGAAGTAGGCCTCCTCGAGATCTTCCGCCACCAGGCGCGCCAGGTCGCGCGAGTTCCAGCTCTCGCAGAACGGGCAGCGCAGCCGGGCCGCGATCCACGCGCCGCCGCAGAGATGGCAGGAGAGGCGCCGCCGGCCGTCCTCCATGAGGTCACCGTAGCCGGCCGCGCCTCCGCACCACGGGCACGCGCCGCGCGTCCACACCCCGTCGGGCAGGGCGCGCACACCCTCGAAGTAGATCTCGAGCGCGGGGCGAAGCGCCGCCACCGGCAGGAACGCGCCCAGGTGGGCGCCCAGCCCGAAGCGGTCGAGGAGCCACGCGGCGGGGTCGCGGTCCGGCGCCGGCATCAGCGCGATCGCGTCGACCTGACCCTCGTCCCAGGCCTGGGCCAGGCGGCGGAAGGCCTCGACCGCCTCCGGCCCGTCGGCGGCCAGGCGCTCCATCACCGGGCCCAGCAGATCCTCGACCGAGGCGGAAGGAACGACCGGCCGCGCCTCGGCCAGGAGCGACACTCCCCGCTCCCAGCGCGCCCGGCATTCGTCTCCGGACCACGCGAGCGGCACGAGCGTGGCCGGCGGCTTCCACGCGGCCCAGCCCTCGAGAATCGCGGTCCAGAAGCGCAGGGGCTCGCCGAGCGCGGGGCGCCGCGCGAGCAGCGCCTGCCATTCGGCCATGAGCGCGGAGTAGTCCGGCATGGGGTCAGGGCCCGCCGTCGGCGTCCAGCCCGTCGCCCGCGTAGAGGTTCAGGCTGTCCGGCCGCACGTAGCCGATCACCGTGATGCCGAGCTGCTCGGCCAGGCCCACCGCCATCTCGGTCGGCGAGGTCCGGGAGGCGACCACCGGCACGCCCATGCGGGCGGCCTTGAGCAGCATCTCCGAGGAGATGCGCCCGGTGGAGAGGAGCACGCGATCCGCCGTCGCGATGCCGCGGAGCATCGCCTCGCCCTTCACCTTGTCCACCGCGTTGTGACGCCCGACGTCCTCCGCCACCACCAGGAGCCGCTCGCCGTCGGCCAGGGCGGCCCCGTGGATGCCGCGCGAGGCGTGGTAGTGCACCGCGCGCCCGAACAGATCCTTGAGCCGCGCCGCGAGCTGCCCCGGCTGGACCCGGATCGAGGAGTGCAGGCGCGGGAACAGGCGGGGATCGATCCGGAACGTGATGCCGCCCCCGCAGCCCGAGGTGAGGATCCGCTCGGTCGGCAAGGTCACCGCGTGAGACAGGGTCACCTCCGCCCGACCGTCCACCTCCGAGATGTCGAGCCGGCTGATCTCGGAGAGGTCCTCGATCACCTTCTCCATCCAGAGGTATCCGACCACGAGCGCCTCGAGCTGGAACGGCGAGCAGAGCAGGGTGACGAACCGCTCGCCGTTGACGTGGACCGTCAACGGCTGCTCCCGGACGACCTCGCCCTTGACTTCCTCGAGCCGGCCGCCCTTGACGTGAAAGTAGGTCCGCATGGCCCGGTGGCTGCCGACCTCAGTATAGAGGAAGGGGCCCCTCGCGGGGCCCCTTGTACGACGCGCTACCGGCCGCCGGTCTCAGGCGTGGCTCATCACGACGACGTAGCGCAGGACGAACCCGCCCACCAGGACCAGGATCGCCGAGACCGCAGCAGGGACGCGCAGCCCTCCCAGGAGGTCCAGAGCCAGCGGAATGACCAGCCCGAGGGCGACCAGGCCGCCCCAGAACAGCGGGGCCAGGCGGCCCGACAGGAGCGGCGCCGCCGCCCCACCCAGCAGGACGAGGAAGAGCACCAGGACCGCCATCTCGAACACGATGGCGAAGCGGTCCGCGCGCTTGACCTTCTCGAAGCCCTCACCGGCCGAGTCTCCGCTCAGGTACAGCAGCAGGGAGATGGCGGCCATGCCGGTCGAGGCCCCCGAGGCGAGGAACAGGGCGCCCATCAGGCGCGCGTCGCTCCAGAAGGGCAGCGCGGTGGCGCTCAGCAGCACGCCGGTGTAGCTCGCGAGGAAGAAGCCGAAGAGCGTGCCTACCAGGCTCAACTTGCGCCGGAGGCCGGCCCGCGCCTCGTCTCCGGACAGCGACAGCGCGGAGGAGACGAACGCGAAGAGGCCGAAGACCCCGAGCATCCAGGCCCCGATCGACATCGGGTCCTTGAACTTGAAGGCCCCCAGCATGTTCATGAATCGGCTCGGGGTGCCCAGGTCGAGGATCAGGAGCATGCCGCACACCCCGATCATCAGCAGCGAGAGGATGTAGCCGGTGCGCACCACGTTACGGTCGCGCGGGCCGCCGAAGTTGTCCGCGATCGCGGCGGTGAAGTAGGCGCCACCCGCGATCCCGCCCAGGAAGAAGTACCAGACGATCAGCAGGTGCCACTCCGGGTTCCTAAGCATCGCTGCCTCCCTTCCCGCCCCGCTCGCGGAAGGAGATCATCGCGCCCACCCCCACCACCAGCGCGGCACCCACCGCGAGCACCGAGTCGACGAACACGTTGCGCTGCGGGAGCAGGGGCTTCTCGGGCAGGTTGTAGGTGGACGGTCGGTCGAGGAGGAGGAAGAAGGCGTTGAGGCCGCCCAGGGGGCCGTTGGTGTCGGCGCCGTAGAGCTGGGCGTTGGCGTAGCCCATCTCCTTGAGCTTGGCCACCCGCTTGTCGGCCTTGGCGGCCAGCTCGTCCCGGAAGCCGAACTGGATGGACTCGGTCGGGCAGGTCTTGGCGCACGCGGGCCCGAGGCCGTTGTGAATGCGGTCGTTGCAGAAGGTGCACTTGTTGGCGCGCCCGGTGTCGTGGTTGAACGCCACCACCCCGAACGGGCACGAGCTGACGCAGTACCGGCAGCCGTTGCACACGTCCTGGTTGATGTTGACCGTCCCGTACTCGGTCCGGTGGATCGCCCCGGTCGGGCACGCGTCGAGGCAGCCCGCCTGGGCGCAGTGCTTGCACACGTCCGACATGAGGAGCCACTGCAGCTCACCGTTCGCCTGCGGCTTCTCGATGAAGCGCACCAGCCGATAGGTCTTGTCGGTGAAGTGGGCGTGGTTCTGGTAGGAGCCGGTCCACTCCGGCTCCTCCATCGGCAGCTCGTTCCATTGCTTGCACGCCACCTGGCACGCGCGGCAGCCGATGCACAGCGAAGTGTCGGTGAACATCGCGAGGGTGCGGGCCATGGCTACACCTCCCCCTTCTTCACGCTGCAGAGGAAGGCCTTGGTCTCCTGGATGTAGACCGTGGGGTCTCCCACCGACGCGGAGAGGTCGTTGGTGATGTCGCCCTTGGAGATGCCGTTGTAGCCCCAGTGCCACGGGATGCCGATCTGGTGGGTCTTCTTGCCGTCGATCATGAACGGCTTGAGCCGGCTCGTGACCATCGCGGTGGTGTGGATCTTGCCCCGCGGGGTCGCGATCGTGATGCGCTCGCCGTTCTTGATCCCGAGCTCGGCGGCCAGCTCGTTGCTGATCTCCGCGAAGTGGGAGTGGAACAGCTCGGCGAGCATGGGCAGGTAGCGCGACATGACCCCCGAGAGGTGGTGCTCGGTGAGGCGGTACGTGGTGACCACGTAGGGATAGTCCGGCGAGGCCACCGGGGCCAGGTCGTTCTTCTGGTCGGGAACCGTCCAGATCTTGGCCACCGGGTTCATCTGCTGCTTGGAGAGCAGGTTCTTGGTGGGCGACTCCACCGGCTCATAGTGCTCCGGGAAGGGCCCGTCGTTGAGCGGCCCGAAGAAGGCGCCCACCAGGTCCGCCCGCATGATGAACGGCTTGTCGCCGTTCTTGGCGTCGGGAGCGAGGAACGGATTGAAGTCGGGGACGTCGAGCCCGACCCACTTGCCCTTCTTGTCCGGCTCCGCGCCCGGCGCGGCGGGATCCCACCAGATCAGCTTCTTCCGCTCGCTCCACGGCTTGCCCTGCAGGTCGGCGGAGGCGCGGTTGTAGAGGATGCGGCGGTTGGCCGGCCAGGCGAAGCCCCAGCCGTGCGCGAGGTAGTCCTTGTCGTCGGCCGGCTTGCGCAGGTTGGCCTTGTTGATCAGCTTGCCGTCGGGGCCCTCGACGGTGACCCCGGTGTAGATCCAGCACCCGCCCGCGGTCTTGCCGTCGTCGGTCATGTGGGCGAAGGTGTTGAGCGCCTGGCCCTTCTTGTAGACGACCTTGCCGTCCTTGTCGGTGATGTCCTCGGTGGCGTAGCCGTTGACCTCCTTCAGCACCAGCTCCATGTTCGGCTCTTTGGGATCGTCGCCGTACTTGAAGCTGGCGGCCAGGAAGCCCTGGTCGCGCTGCTTCTTGGAGCCCGCGTACATCTTTTGCAGCCGCTGGGCCAGGCTCACGAAGAACTCCGCGTCGGAGGTCACGTCGCCGGGCGGCTTCACCGCCCGCTCGTGCCACTGGATCAGTCGCATGGTGTTGGTGAGGCTGCCGTCCTTCTCGGCCGCGGGGGCGGCGGGGAGGAAGAACACCTCGGTCCGGACGTCCTTGGGGCTGACCCCGGGCGCCTTCCAGAACTCCGCGGTCTCGGTGACGAAGATGTCCTTGACCACGAGCCAGTCGAGCTTGCCGAGCGCGGCCCGGGCGAGCTTGGCGTTGGGACCGCCCACCGCCGGGTTCTGCCCGTCGGCGAGGAAGCCCTTGATGATGCCCTTGTACATGTCGACGAACATGTGCTGGTGGCTGTAGGCGTCCGCAGAGGCGCGCTTGGGCAGCCACTGGTAGCCGTACTCGTTCTCGGCGGTCGCCTTGTCCCCGTACCAGGCCTTGAGCAGGCTCACCATGAACTTCGGGCGGTTCACCCAGAAGCCGCCCTTCGGCGTCTCCTTCTCGAGCCAGGTCTTGAGGTCGGGGTGGGCATCGCGCAACGGCATCGGCAGGTAGCCGGGCAGCTCGTGGTAGAGCAGCTCGAGGTCGGTCGCGCCCTGCACATTGGCGTGGCCGCGGAGAGCCACGACCCCACCGCCGGGTCGGCCGATGTTGCCGAGGAGGATCTGGAGCATGCAGAGCGCCCGGATGTTCTGGACGCCGTTGGTGTGCTGGGTCAGGTTGAGCGCGTAGGTGATGCTGCCCGTCTTCTCGGGACCGCTGTTCTCGCAGAACAGCTTGGCGACCTGGACGAACTTCTCCTTGGGGATGCCGCACACCCGCTCCACCATCTCGGGGGTGTAGCGGCTGTAGTGCCGCTTCATGAGCTGGAAGACGGAGCTCGGATCACGCAGACTCAGGTCGCGCTTGGGATTGCCCTCGCCGTCCAGCTGGTACTTCCACGAATCCTTCTTGTAGGTCTCGGCCACGTGGGGATCGACGCCGCCCTTGCCGGTCGACTCGAGCCCGGTGAAGAGGCCGCCCCCGTCGGTGGCGGTCTTGAAGGCGGGATCGATGAGGAAGGAGGCGTTGGTGTAGTGGACGACGTAGTCCTTGAAGTAGAGGTTGTTCTGGATCGCGTAGCTGATGAGCCCGCCGAAGAACGCGATGTTGGTGCCCGACCGCAGCGGCACGTGGATGTCGGCCACCGCGCTGGTGCGGGTGAACCGCGGGTCCACGTGGATGAACTTGGCCCCGCGCTCCTTCGCCTTCATCACCCACTGGAAGCCGACCGGGTGATTCTCCGCGAAGTTACTGGTCGCCATGATGACATCCGAGTTCTGGATGTCGATCAGGTTCGTCGTCATCGCGCCCCGCCCGAACGTGGTCCCCAGAGCTGGGACCGTGGCGGAGTGTCAGACTCGGGCCTGATGCTCGTGGTAGACGATGCCGAGCGCGCGGTTGAGCTTGCTGAGGAGGTAGCACTCCTCGTTGTCGATGCAGGCCGAGCCGAGCGAGGCGATCGCGTCCAGGCGGTTGACCAACACCTCCTGGCCGTCCTTGTTCTTCTCCCGCTCGATGAAGTGCTTCTCGCGGGTGTCGTGGTACCGCTTGGCGATCTGCTCGTACATCCAGTCGATCGACTTCTCCTCCCACTTGTCCGAGCCCGGCGCGCGGTACATCGCCTTGGTCGGCCGCAGCGGGTTGTTGGAGAGCTGGATGGTGGCCGCCCCCTTCGGGCAGAGCCGGCCGAGGGTGTGCGGGGTGTCCGGGTGGCCCTCGATGTCGATGATCTTGTCGCCCTTGGAGTACACGAGCTGGACGCACCCGACCGCGCAGTACGGGCAGACCCCGGGGTGCACCGTCGCTTCCTTGATCTTCAGTCCGATGGCGGCCGCCTGGACCGGGGTGAGGTCGAGCGTCGCGGTGCCGACCGCGACTCCCGCTCCGGTGGATCCCGCGTACTTGAGGAAATCGCGCCGCGACAGGCTCATGGCGACACCTCGCTGTGTCTCGTTAGTGGTCAGCCGACTGCATCGAGCGCCCGGACGGGCGCGGGTCGAATCGGGCTCCGGCTTTCGTCTTGTTGGCCCGCAACTTGCGGAGATTCTAGGGACTGGTCGGACCATCAGTCAAGGGAATCTTTACCGGTTCCGGTGGCGGGTCAGCCTTCCTCGGCCCGCCCGAGATGGGCCCGGTCGCGGATGTAGAGCTCGTACCGCTCCTCGATCAGCGCCCGGGCCTCCTCGGTCCGCCCGGCCTCGAGGGCCTCGACGATGGTGCGCTGATGCCGGACCTCCAGGATGGCCCCGCCCAGCACCGGGTCGTAGTAGCGGCTGAGCTCCCGCATGAGGTCCCGGACGCGCGGCAGATCCCCGAGACTCGCCAGCAGGTCCCGGATCAGCACGAGCGCGTGATCCTCACGCTTCCGCGCCCGGAAGCCCTTGCCTCGCGGGGCCTCGTCCGGCGGATCGTCGGGCCGGTCCGTGGCCTCGGTCATGGCGTGGGCGGGACGCGCGCCGGTCCGCCGGGCTCGTACAGGACCCGCACCAGGAAGAGGCCCTCCGGAGGCGCGGTGGGACCCGCGCGCGTACGGTCCCGGCCGTCGAGCAGGTCGGCGATCCAGCCGGGCGGACGCGCGCCCCGGCCCACTTCGACCAGGCTGCCCACGATGTTCCTGACCATGTGGTGGAGGAAGCTGTCGGCGGAGAGCCACACCGCGAGGAGATGCCGTCGCTCCACGACGCGGGCCGAGCGCACCGTGCAGGTCGGCGTCCGCCCCCGCCCGGCCGCCGCGCAGAACGCGGAGAAGTCGTGCTTGCCGCGCACCGCGCGGAGCGCCGCCGCCATGGCTTCCGCATCCAGCCGGAAAGGCGCGTGCCACGCATGCCGGCGCAGGAAGGGATCGGCCTGCGGGCCGCGATCGATGAGGTAGACGTAGCGCTTGCCACGGGCCCAGCGCCGCGCGTCGAAGCCGGCGGGCGCCTCCCGCGCGGCCAGCACGCGGACCGCCGGCGGCAGGAGCGCGTTGAGCGCGCGCTGGAGCACCGGGGGGGGCATCGCCGACGAGGTGGCCAGGCTCGCTACCTGGCGGAGGGCGTGGACGCCCGCGTCGGTCCGGCTCGCCCCGACCACCTTCACCGGCCTGCCCAGCACGCGCTCGGCCGTCTCGATGAGCAGCCCCTGCACCGTCGGCAGCCCCGGCTGCACCTGCCAGCCGTGCAGCTCGGTGCCGTCGTAGGCGAGGGTGAGCCGGACGGTGCGCGGCGGGGTCAGCGGATCAGCAGCTCCGCGATCTGGATGCCGTTGAGCGCGGCGCCCTTGCGGAGCTGGTCGCCCACCACCCAGAAGTTGAGCGCGTTCGGCTGGGAAAGGTCCTCGCGGACGCGTCCCACGTAGCAGTCGTCCTGCCCTTCCACGAGCACCGGCATCGGGTAGCGGCCCTCCCCCGGATCGTCCCAGAGCTTGAGGCCGGGGAATCCCGCGAAGGCCTCGCGCGCCCGCTCGCGGCTGACCTTCCGCTCCGTCTCCGCGTTGACCGCGACCGAGTGCGCGGTGAAGACGGGGACGCGCACCGTCGTGGGCGACACGGGCAAGTCGGGCAGCTCGAGGATCTTGCGGACCTCGTTGACCAGCTTGATCTCCTCGCCGGTGTAGCCGTCGTCCCCGAACTTGTCGATGTGGGGGATCACGTTGAAGGCGATCTGGTGCTGGAAGAACCGCGGGGTGATGGCTTCCCCGCGCGCCCACGCCAGCGTCTGGCTGCGCAGCTCCTCGACCCCGTTGACGCCGGCCCCCGAGACGGCCTGGTAGCTGGTCGCGATCACGCGCCGCAGCCCGCCCGCCTGGTGCAGCGGCTTGAGCGGCATCACGGTGACGATCGTCGTGCAGTTCGGGCACGCCAGGATGCCCCGGTGCCCCTTCACCGCGTGCGGGTTGATCTCCGGCACCACCAGCGGCACCTGGGGGTCCATCCGGAAGGCGTTGGACTTGTCGACGACGATCGCGCCGGCCCGGACGGCCAGCGGGGCGTACTCCTTCGACTGGGCCGATCCAGCGGAGAAGAGCGCGAGCTCCACGCCCTTGAAGGCGTCGGGGCCGACCGCTTCCACCCGCACCGTCTCGCCCTTGAAGGTGACGGTCTTGCCCGCCGAGCGGGCGGAGGCGAACGCGCGCAGCTCCCGGACCGGGAACTTGCGCTCCTCGAGGATCTTGAGCGTGGTCTGCCCCACCGCCCCCGTCACACCGACCACCGCGACGACCAGCCCTGAGGCCATTACTCAGTATCTCCTATATATCTAGTTGATCTAGTACGACTTCTCGACTTCGGATACGATCAGGTCTCCCATCTCGACGGTCCCGACGAGCTTCGTGCCCGCGGAGTGGATGTCCCGCGTGCGATGCCCCTGCTCGAGCACGCGGAGGACGGCGGCGTCGACGCGATCCGCGTCCGGCCCGCGATCGAGCGAGTACCGAAGGAGCATGCCCGCCGACAGGATCGCCGCGATCGGGTTGGCGATGCCCTGGCCCGCGATGTCGGGCGCGGTGCCGTGCACCGGCTCGTAGAGGCCCTTCTTGCCGCCCGCGCCGCCGAGGCTGGCCGAGGGCAGCATGCCCATCGAGCCGGCCAGGATGGCCGCCTCGTCCGACAGGATGTCGCCGAAGGTGTTCTCGGTGACGATGGTGTCGAAGTGGGTGGGCTTGTGCACGAGGGCCATCGCGCAGTTGTCGACGAGCAGATGCTCGAGCGCCACCTGCGGATAGTCCTTGGCCACCCGGGTCACGACCTCGCGCCAGAGCTGGGAGACCACCAGCACGTTGGCCTTGTCCACCGAGGCCAGCCGCTTCCGCCGCTTCATCGCCACCTCGAACGCGGCGCGGGCCACCCGTTCGATCTCCCGCGAGGTGTAGGCCATGGTGTTCACCGCGCGCGCGCCGCCGTCGGCGAAGTCCTCGCGCCCGCGCGGCTCGCCGAAGTAGAGGCCGCCGGTCAGCTCGCGGATGACCATGAGGTCCGTCCCCTCGACGATCGAGCGCTTCAGCGGCGAGGCGTCCACCAGCATCGGGAAGCACGTCGCGGGGCGGAGGTTGGCGAAGAGATCGAGCTCCTTGCGGATGCCGAGCAGGCCGCGCTCGGGCCGCTGCTCCTGGGGCAGGTCGTCCCACTTGGGCCCGCCCACCGATCCGAAGAGGATGGCGTGCGCGCTCTGGCACAGCGCCAGCGTGGCGGGCGGCAGGGGCCGGCCGGTCGCGTCGATGGCGGAGCCGCCCACCAGCGCGGTCTCGAACTCGAAGCCCGTGCCGGTGGCGCGGGCGACCACCTGGAGAATGCGCTGCGCCTGCGGAGTCACCTCCTGCCCGATGCCGTCGCCGGGCAGTACCGCGATCTTGTAGGTGGCCATGGCGATCCCCTAGGGGCCGACCTCCTGGACGTCGCGCCCCTTGGCGGGGTGCACGAGCCGGTTCACCGCGTTGATGTAGGCCCGGGCGCTCGCCTCGATCACGTCGGTCGAGGTGCCCTTGCCGAAGACGAGACTGCCGTCGAAGTCGACCTTGACCGAGACCTCGCCCAGCGCGTCCTTGCCGGACGTGACCGCGCGCAGCTGGTAGTCCTGGAGCCGGCCCTTCATCCCGGTGATGGCGTCGATCGCGTTCAGAACCGCGTCCACCGGCCCGTCGCCGACCCCCGAGTCCTGGAAGACCTGCTCCTCCTTCTTGAGCCGCACCGTCGCGGAGGGGATGATCCCGGTGCCGCTGATCGAGTGCAGGTAGTCGAGGGTGTAGGTCTCGGGCACCTGCGCGATGTCGTCCTTCACGATCGAGATCAGGTCCTCGTCGAAGATCTCCTTCTTGCGATCCGCGAGATCCTTGAAGCGCTTGAAGGCCTTGCCGAGGGCGCCCTCGTCCAGCTCGAACCCGAGATCCTTCAGGCGCGCGGCCAGCGCGTGCCGGCCGGAGTGCTTGCCCATCACGAGCTTGTTGGTGGCGCGCCCGATGTCCTGGGGCCGCATGATCTCGTAGGTGAGCTTCTCCTTGAGCACCCCGTCCTGGTGGATGCCCGCCTCGTGGGCGAAGGCGTTCTCCCCCACGATCGCCTTGTTGGGCTGCACGTGCACCCCGGTGATGTGGGAGAGCAGGCGCGAGGTCTTGAAGATCTCCTCGGTGCGGACCTGGGTCTCGACCCCGAAGAAGTCCCGGCGGGTGTGGAGCGCCATCACGATCTCCTCGAGCGAGGCGTTGCCGGCCCGCTCGCCGATCCCGTTGACCGCGCACTCCACCTGCCGCGCCCCCGACCGGATCGCGGCCACCGAGTTGGCCACCGCCTGCCCGAGATCGTTGTGGCAGTGCACCGAGATGACCGCCTTGGCACTGTTCTTCACCCGCTCCCGGATGCGGGCGATGCGCTGGGCCCACTCCTCGGGAATCGCGTAGCCGACGGTGTCCGGGATGTTGATGGTCCCGGCCCCCGCGTCGATCACCGCCTCCAGCACGTCGCACATGTAGTCGAAGTCGGAGCGGGAGGCGTCCTCGGGCGAGAACTCCACGTCGCCGCAGTAGGCCCGCGCGTGCTTGACCGCCTCCACCGCCGCCTTCAGGACCTCGGCGCGGCTCTTGCGCAGCTTGTACTTGAGGTGGATGTCCGAGGTGGCCACGAAGGTGTGGATGCGCGGCCGCCGCGCGTACTTCACCGCCTCCCAGCACCGGTCGATGTCCATGAGCCCGACCCGGCTGAGCCCGCAGATGATCGGGGCGCCCTCGAGCGCGCCGATCTGCCGGGCGACCTCGCGGGTGGCCTCGAAGTCCTCGTCGGAGGAGATCGGGAAGCCGGCCTCGATCACGTCCACGTTCAGGCGGGCGAGCTGCCGCGCCATCTCGAGCTTCTCCCCGGTGTTCATCGAGAAACCAGGGGCCTGCTCGCCGTCCCGGAGCGTGGTGTCGAAGATGATCACGCGGTCCATGTCAGATCCTCCGCTCACGGTCGTGTGAATCCCCGTGCTCCCGCTCCGCCGCGACGGCCGGCTCGCGGCGCCGCGCCCACAGGGGCCGGGTGGGGCCGCTGACCACGTACGCGGAGAAGAGCAGGAACAGGAACCACTGGGGATGCGTGGCCACGATCAGCACGCCCAGCACCACCAGCACCAGCACCCCCGCGGGCCGCCGGCGCGCGAAGTCGATCTCCTTGAAGCTGTAGTACCGGAACGTGGTCACCATCAGGATCGCCACCACGTAGGTCCCCGCCGCGACGGCCGCCCCCAGCCACCGGGGGATCTCGTCGTCGCCCAGGAGCAGCACCACCGAGGCCACGATGCCCGCGGCGGCCGGGATCGGCAGGCCCACGAAGTAGCGGCGGTCGGTCACGCCCGAGTACACGTTGAAGCGGGCCAGGCGCAGGGCGCCGCAGATCGCGAACAGGAACGCCCCCAGCCAGGCCGCGCGCCCCAGGGGGGCCAGCGCGAACGAGTAGAGCATGAAGGCGGGCGCCACCCCGAAGGAGACCACGTCGGCCAGCGAGTCGAACTCCACCCCGAACTGGGTGGTGGTCTTGGTGAGGCGGGCCACCTTGCCGTCCAGCATGTCCATGACCATCGCCACGAACAGCGAGATCGCGGCCTCGGTGAAGCGGGACTGCGAGGCCAGGACCAGGGCCAGGAACCCGCAGAACAGGTTCCCGGTGGTGAGCAGGCTCGGCAGCAGGAAGATGCCGCGACGCGGCTGCTGGCGCAGCTCCTGCCACTTCCGCCGCCGGGGGCCGCGCCCCGCCTCGCCCGTGTGTCGCCGCCTCATCGCAGCACTCCCATCACCGACTCTCCTCCCCTCACCCGATCGCCCACCCGCACCCGCACCTCGGTGCCGCGCGGCACCATCAGATCGGTGCGAGAGCCGAACCGGATCAGCCCGTACCGCTCGCCGGTCCGGAGGCTATCGCCCGCGCGCACCCGGCACACGATCCGCCGGGCCAACACCCCCGCGATCTGCCTCACCGCCACGCGGGCGGTCTCTCCCTCCACGCTCACCGTGCACCGCTCGTTCTCCTCCGACGCCTCCGGCCGGTAGGCGGCCATGAACCGCCCCGGCACGTACTCGACGTTCTTCACCAGGCCGCCGACCGGGGCGCGGTTGACGTGAACGTCGAGCGGCGAGAGGAAGATCGACACCCGCGTCGCCGGGCCCACCCACGGATCCACCACCTCGGTCACCGCCATCACGCGCCCGTCCGCGGGAGCCACCACCGCCCCCGGGAGGGCGGGCGGGGTCCGCTCGGGATCGCGGAAGAAGCCGAGACAGCCGAGTCCCGCGACCGCGAAGATCGCGGCGGCGGCCCACCAGCCCATCCAGGCCATGATACACGCGGCCGCCGCGAGGGGCAGGATGAACGGCCACCCCTCGGGGGCTACGGGAACACGCAACCGGACGCTCGCGGAGCGGCCGCCGTCACTCCCGCGGCGGCTTGATCCAGGACATCATCTTGCGCAGCCGCCCGCCCACCTCCTCGATGGGATGGTCGGCGTCGCGCTTCCGCATCGCGAGGAAGCCGGCGCGGTGGGCCTGGTTCTCCAGCACCCACTCCCGGGCGAACTGGCCGGACTGGATCTCGGAGAGGATCTTCTTCATCTCGGCCTTGGTGCGATCGTCGATGATCCGCGGGCCCCGGGTGTAGTCGCCGTACTCGGCGGTGTCGGAGACCGAGTAGCGCATGTAGGCGAGGCCGCCCTGGTAGAACAGGTCGACGATCAGCTTCATCTCGTGCATGCACTCGAAGTAGGCGACCTCGGGCTGGTAGCCCGCCTCCACCAGGGTCTCGTAGGCGGCCTTGATCAGGTGGGAGACGCCGCCGCAGAGGGTGGTCTGCTCTCCGAAGAGATCGGTCTCGGTCTCTTCCTTGAAGGTGGTCTCGATGACGCCGGCGCGGGTGCAGCCCACCCCCTTGCCGTAGGCGAGGGCCAGATCGCGCGCCTTGCCCGACACGTCCTGGTAGACCGCCACCAGCGCGGGCACGCCCGGGCCCTGGGTGAACAGGTCGCGCATCACGTGGCCGGGAGCCTTGGGGGCGATCATGGACACGTCGACGTCGGCCGGGGGCACCACCTGGTTGAAGTGGATGTTGAACCCGTGGGCGAACATCAGCATCTTGCCCTTGGTCAGCACGCCCTTGATCGACTCCTCGAAGACCTGCCGCTGGGTCTGGTCCGGCAGCAGGATCATGACCACGTCGCCGGCCGCGGCCGCGTCGTTGACCGTCATCACCTTGAGCCCGTCCTTCTCGGCCCGCGCCCAGCTCTTGGAGCCCTTGTACAGCCCGACCACGACCTTCTGGCCGGAGTCCTTCAGGTTCAGCGCATGCGCGTGCCCCTGGCTCCCGTAGCCGATGACCGCGACGGTCTTGCCCCGCAGCAAACCCAGGTCTGCGTCCTGGTCGTAGAAGATTCTGGCCGGCATGGTTCTCGTGCCTTTCTCTCGATTTCCTTCGTTGGAAAACGGTCGGTCGTCGACGGTCAGTCCGCGAACCCGACCACCCTCGGATCGTCGGCCGCGGGCCGCGCGCCCTCGCGCGGCTTGCCCAGCCGCTCCTCCACCTTGCGCAGCCGCGTCTTGGGCCCCCGCGCGATGGCCACCTTGCCGGTGCGCACGATCTCCTGGATGCCGAAGGGCCGCAGCAGCTCGATGATGCCCTCGATCTTCGATTCCTCGCCGGTGAGCTCCAGGGTGTAGGTGGTCGGGGTCACGTCCACCACCTTGGCCCGGAAGATGTCGCCGAGGCGCAGGATCTCGGCCCGGTTGGCCGGCTCCGCGTTCACCTTGAGCAGGAGCATCTCCCGCTCGACGTGGTTCTCCTCGCTGAGATCGGTGACCTTGATGACGTCGATCAGCTTGTGGAGCTGCTTGATCACCTGCTCGATGACGAAGGCATCCCCCCGCACCACCAGCGTCATGCGCGACACCGACGGATCCAGGGTCTCGCCCACCGACAGGCTCTCGATGTTGTACCCCCGCGCCGAGAACAGACCCGCCACGCGGGACAGCACGCCGAACTTGTTCTCCACCAGCACCGCGATGGTGTGCTTCTCGATGGCGCCTGCTTCACTCAACGGGATGCTCCCTTCCTCGCCTGGCTGCGCGCCGTGGGCGGACAGTCGGATCCGCTAGTCTTTCCGATGCGGGGGCCCGGAAATGGCCCCCGCACTCCCCCAGTCCGCGGACACTCGTTTCGGCGCTCTCGAGCCCGCGTCATCTAGAAGCCTGTCTGGGACTTGGCGGCCTTCTCCCGGACCTCGCGGGTCGGGGGGGCCAGGATCATGTCCTTGTTGGCGCCGCCCGCCGGCACCATCGGGAACACACACTCGTCCTTGTCCACGCAGACGTCCATCACGACCGGCGCGGGAGTGCTCAGCATCTTCTCCAGCGCGGGCACCACCTCGCTCGGCTTGGTCACCCGGATGCCGACGCAGCCGTAGGCCTCGGCCAGCTTCACCCAGTCCGGGATGCCGGGCAGGTCGATCGCGAAGTAGCGCTCCTTGTAGATGATGCGCTGCCACTGTCGCACCATGCCGTGCCCGCTGTTGTTGATGATGATGGTCTTGACCGGCAGGTTCTCGGTGAAGCAGGTGGCCAGCTCCTGGCTGTTCATGGCGAACGAGCCGTCACCGTCGATGTTGACCACGAGCTTGCCCGGATGCGCGGCCTGCACCCCCATCGCGGTGGGCAGGCCGTAGCCCATGGTGCCGAGACCGCCCGAGGTGCACCACCGACGCGGGTGCTTGAAGCGATAGTACTGGGCGGCCCACATCTGGTGCTGCCCCACCCCGGTGACCACATGCGCCTCACCCTGGGTGAGGTTCGACAGCTCCTGGATCACGTACTGGGGCTTGATCACGTCGTCGTCCCAGTCGTAGCGGAGCGGGAAGTCGCGCTTCCACTCCGCGATCTGGGCGGCCCACTGCCGCCGCCCCTCGGTCACCGCGGCGGGCACCCCGTCCTTCAGCTCCTCGCGCACCGCCTCCACCAGCCGCCGCAGCACGCGCTTGCAGTCGCCCACGATCGGGATGTCGACCTTGATGTTCTTGGAGATCGAGGAGGGATCGATGTCGATGTGGATGATCTCCGCGTTCGGCGAGAACGCGTCGACCCGCCCGGTCACCCGGTCGTCGAAGCGCGCGGCCACCGCGACCAGGCAGTCCGAGTGGTGCACCGCCATGTTGGCGTAGTAGGTTCCGTGCATGCCGAGCATGTCGAGCGACAGGGGATCCGCCATCGGGAACGAGCCCAGGCCCATCAGGGTCTGGGTCACCGGGATCTGGGTCAAGTCGGCCAGCTCGCGCAGCTCGGGAGAGGCGTCGGAGGAGATGGCGCCGCCGCCCACGTAGAGCACCGGGCGCTTGGCCCGCACCATCGAGCGGGCCGCCTTCTTGATCTGCCCCGGATGGCCCTCGTAGGTCGGGTTGTACGAGCGCAGGTGCACCCGCTCCGGGTACTCGAAGTTCCACTCCTTGACCAGAATGTCCTTGGGCAAGTCCACGTGCACCGGGCCCGGTCGCCCGGTGGAGGCGATGTAGAACGCCTCCTTGATGATCGGGGCCAGGTCCTTGCCGTCCTTCACCAGGAAGTTGTGCTTGGTGGCCGAGCGGGTGATGCCGACGTTGTCGGCCTCCTGGAAGGCGTCGTTACCGATCAGGTGAGTCGGCACCTGGCCGGTGAAGGCGACGATCGGGATCGAGTCCATCAGGGCGTCTTGCAGCGCGGTCACCAAATTGGTGGCGGCCGGCCCCGAGGTGACGAGGCAGACGCCGACCTTGCCGGACGTCCGCGCGTAACCTTCCGCCGCGTGCCCGGCGGCGGCCTCCTGGCGGACCAGGACGTGGCGCAGGCCCTCGAAGTCGTACAGGGCGTCGTAGATCGGCAGGACCGCGCCGCCCGGCAGACCGAAGATGAGATCCACGCCTTCTCGCTTGATGCACTCGAGGACGATCCGGGCGCCTGAGAGCTTCACCGCTTCTTCCCCCTTTGTCGAGTCGCTACCGTGACTGCTTTTCTGATGCGCTTCGCCTCGCCCCGCG